>JBCCYN010000005.1:0-63992 GCA_039189655.1 Pseudomonadota bacterium
GATCACCAGCGGCAAAGAACCCAAAGGTCGCAAGCCAGTCGGTGCGAAGCACCGGCACCCCCTTGGCCTCGCTGCCGACCTCGAGATCCGCGATCGTGAAGGCAAGCTTGTCACGTATCACAACACATCCGCTGAAGAGATGAAGCGGATCACGACGAGCCTGCGCCGCAACGGCATAACCGGCATTGGCATCGGCAAGAAATACATGGGTGGCACGCGCTGGCACCTCGACATCGCCAACTCTTTTCCGTCGTGGGGCGATGGCAAGAAAGGCGGCAAGGCTCTCGTCGGCAGCATTCGCGCAGTGACACCTGCGTTCACGAACTCAATGTTCACAGCCGCCGTCATGGGTGGCGAAGCTGCTCCCCCTTCGATGCCGGGGCGTCATCCTATGATGGCGTCGCGAAATGCGCCCCCATCCCAAGCTGAGATGAACCAAGATCCAACATTCACCTCAGCAGTGCTCGCCTATCAGGATGCACCACCGCCGCCGGTATCGGAGCCTGCGATGGGCAGCGCCCAAGCTGAAGCTGCTCGCGCCATTCAGATGAAGGAAAAGATCTCTAACCTCGACGAGCGTTTCGACGATCTCCAAGGAGGCGTTCGCACGCTCAGCGAGACGAACCGCGTTCTGGCTCGGCAGCTCGAGAAAAACACTGAGGTACTAGAGGAAAACTCCGATCGCCTTGGCGAACTCTTCGGGCGTATCAAACGCCTGGACGAACGCACCCTTCGATCCTCACCCCGGTCTCAACACTAAGAGCGCGCAACGTCATGTCCTACATCGACCATCCCCTCAAAGTCCTCGCTGAGGGCTTCGCATTCGTCACCCTTGGCGCCTGTTTCATGATCTTCCTGATCACGGTGACGTCAGGCGGTATCGAAGACAAGGTCGCGTCCGAAGCTTTCGCTGGAGACGCGATCGTTCACACACAAGAGCACAAGAAAAGAGGCACTACCAATGGCGATCATCACCTTGAATGATCTCGTGAAGAATGATCTTGCGCAGTCCGCAACCGTTACCACCAAGCCTGTAGACAGAGGCCCGTGGATTCAAACTCACACCGGCGTCGCATTTCACATCCTCGATCCGCAGCCTGAAGACATCGCCATCGAAGACATTGCGCACGCTCTCTCCAACACGTGCCGGTTCGTCGGCCACACGAACAAGTTCTACTCTGTCGCGCAGCACAGCGTGATCATCTCCGACCATCTGCCACAGCACCTCAAGCTAGCCGGTCTTCTTCATGACGCATCCGAAGCGTACCTCAACGACTTCGCGCGTCCCTTTAAGAAGCTGCTGATCCAATACAGCGGTCTCGAAGCCTGGTTGATGGGCGCGATCGCAAACAAGTTTGGCTTCGAATACCCATTCGACCCACTGGTAAAGCAGGCCGATACGGCCATCCTCCACGATGAACGCGATTAGCTGATGTCCAAGCCGCCAATGCACTGGGACGTTGAGGGTGATCCGCTCGGCGTGAAGATAAACCCTTGGCCACCCCATATGTCGCGTGAGGTTTTCTTGGCGCGCTTTTACAATCTGATTGAACAGTAAAAAAGATGCCCCGGAGCAACATTCCGGGGCGTCTTCACCAACCGTGGCTACCCTAAAAACGGTTGGCGACGGAGGCTTGCGGTTCAACAAGCCTCCGTCTTTTTGCGTCTTCCCACATGGAAAGGAAGAGAAGACGCAATCGACTGAGCATAGGACAGGAGTACCCTAGTCAGTCATCGTCGAGCTGCGCCATGAGAGCGCTCCCGACAATCCGTTTAATCAACGAGCCGCGCAGTTTCTTTGGAATTCGCCGAGCCTCAGGATGCGCATCTTCAAAAGACATCATCGCCCCTTGCACGGCTGTCCACATTCGCGCGTACGCCTTGCCTCTTTCCGGCGGTGGCTGACGCACATATTTTCTACGCCGGGATAGAGGCATGATGGGTTTCTATGACTTCGGTCGTGTCGTTGAGGTCAGGGGCTTTGTAGATGTAGACGGGGCTCGTGAGGTGGAGAGCGAGTTTCCTTGCTTCATTGAGTATCAGTCCAGGCTCTATGATTTTCACATAAGTATGTTAAACCTCTATTGCTTTCAACTGTCTTCTGCCGGTGATTAATTCAATGAGGTTTTGTGCGCGAAGTTCCGTAAGCTTAACTTTGGTTGCCTTATAGATACCCTCAACGTTGTATAGGAAACGGCTTTCTTTCTCGGAATGATGTATTACACACGGCACAATACGCACCTCCACCAATTCCTTCTTCTCGTCCTCTATATCGTCATCCATTATCATTGCTCTCCTGTGTGTACTACTCAGATCAGTTCGCGTTCGATCGCCAACCAATCAGGCAGCTGAACTTCGTGGTGCACTCCATCAACGGCTGGTCCGTGTTCGATTTGAGACAGCGGCAACACAACTATTTTGCCGCTGTAGTGATCGCGCACCCTTACGGCGCGCTCTGTCTTCGCGATTAGGTCGCACTCGATCGTGACGATGGCGTTGTTGTCTTCGCTCATGTTATTTCCGAAGGAGTTTCAGCATGTTATAGGTTACGCAGGCCCAGCTGAACGCTGTTAGAACGGCGGCTGTCTGTAGCTTTTCTTTTGTTGCTGGTAGTAAAGAGATATCGATCCAAAGAAGCGTGGACCACACCGCCACCCCCACCCATGCTGCTGCGTAGAAAGTACCGAACCTCATGTCGGCTCTCCGATCGGCACCGGCGGCAACGTGGTCCACGCTTCGCCTGATGCAACGACGCAGGATTGGCCGGACGGAAGCGTGAGGATCGCTGTCCACGATCCGTTCGGCGACGCATAAAGTTCAAGCACGCGCCGATCGCTTTGACGCCCGAACGCTTGCTGTGTTTCCTTGAACTTCTTGCTCAGGATTTTGACGATCTCCGACCGATCCTTGCACACGGTGCGCGCTTCGGTGAGATCAGGGGCGACGGTGAGCCCGATTGCGAGGGCGAGCGCTGCGACTGCGCACCTCATTATCGCTTACCTATGCGGGCGATACCCCAAGCCCACAAAGGCCAGTCAGGCACGGGCAGCGTGAACGTGAACGTCTCCATGTTGCCTCCTGCAAATGATCGTTGATCACCCCAAGAGCGTCAGATCATTAGCCATAGAATGCAAAAAAGTGTAACCGATATTAACAGACAATGACGATCAAGTATTGAATTCCGTGTCAGCCGCAGGTTCGTGTCAGCGGCACGTGCCACCACTTGGCCGAGGGTCATTGTCACAAATTGTGAAGGGTGAAGACGCGGATGCTGGAGCTTTTATGTCAGCAAATACAAGTCATTAGCGGCATAGAACCCATGCACTCTGACACAACATCGATATTCACCAAGGTAAATCGAGATTTGTGTCAGTCGGTGAACCGCAGGGACTCATCATTCGTGTAATCGGGCGTGACATTTCGTGTCAAAAAAATGCCCGCCGAAACCTTAGACTTCGGCGTAGCAGGGTGCTAAGTTATTGAAAAGATTGCTGGCACGCCCTAGGGGAATCGAACCCCTCTTTCCAGATTGAAAATCTGGCGTCCTAACCGATAGACGAAGGGCGCAGAACCAGCCCGCGGGTTATAGGCAGGCAATCAGGGCTAGACAAGGCGCTGTTTGCACCAGCTTCACAAGATAGATCCGCTTCGCGTTAAAATTTCAGTGCGTGGAGCATGTACCACTCGTCCAGGTGATCGAGGATGAAAGGCTCGTAGAGATCGTTGAGCGCGGCGCGCGTTCCCTCCTCGCCCAGAGCTGCCGGGTCTATGGGCGCATGGTAGCTGAACGTGGAAGCGACCCCAGCCGTGCGGGTTAACGTGGTGGGAAGGATGAGCGCCTTGGACTTCAGCGCCGCCCGGACTGCAAAATTGGCGTTGCAGTTCGCCGACCAATCCCTGCCAAAGAGTGGAAAGTGCGTGTTTCCGTCGGCGATCGCGTCGATGACCAGGACGACAGCATTGTCGGGCTCGGCGAGGAAGCGCAACAGCGTGACGCCAAGGCCCGGCGAAGGCGGTAAGGCCTTCGCGCCGATGCGCTTGCGCGTGTTGGCAACGATCCTGTTCTTGAACCGGCTTTTCTGCGGCGAATAGGGGCCGATGAGGTTGTCGCCAAAATCGCGGTAAGCGACAACGGTGATCGTCTCCCAGGCGCCAGTATGGACCGTGGTCACGATGATCGGTCGGTCCGAATGGCGCACCGCCTCCAGATGACCCTCGCCCTCATAGCTTAAGCGCGGCGGTGCCGCCGTCCGGTCGATGGCGCCGTACTCGGCAAACGCGCGGGCGGCATTGCGCAACCAGGTCGCGACGATTTCCTCGTGGGCAGCCCTGTCGAGGTCCGGCCGTAGCTTCGCCGCGTTAGCTAGCATCCGGTCGAGGATCGGCTGCCGAATAAACCGGCCGCGCACGACGGGCAGCACCACATGGGCAGCGAACGCGGAAGACCACTCCGGCGGCATCGCGCGGAAGAGGTTGTGCATCGCAAGCTCGAAGGCCCCACCAAGCCGATCGATGACGTGGTATCGGCGCGCGGCTCTGCCGACGTCGCCGGCCCTCAAAAGCGAGCGGAGCGGCGGCGGCTGAGGTTCTGCGGCATAGGTACGCGCCCAGTCTATGTCCGTCGCGCGCATGGGCTTTCGGGCAGCTCTGGTGGGTGGGGCGGGTCGCCAGCGAATACGCATTGGCAGCCTGCTTCCCGGGCGCAGGGTAAGCCGGCACTCAACGTTCACCCTATGGCCTTCCGCGAGCCTCATTTCGAAGGTCTGGACGAGGACGGCGAGGCAAATCATTGCTTCGGTCATCGCAAACGTGAGGCCGGGGCAAACCCGCGGCCCACTCGCAAACGGAATGAACGAGTATTTGTCCGTCAGGGGATTGTTTGCCCGGTCAAACCGTTCTGGCACGAAGTGATCGGGTAGCGACCAGACCTCCGAATTGCGGTGGATGAGCCAGGGCGCCACCACCAACGTCGCGCCTGGGTGCACATCCAGCCCATTGAGCGTGCCCTGGTCTATGGCTGTACGACCCAGCAGCGGTACCGGCGGATAAAGCCTCAGCGTCTCTTCAACGACCGCACGGGTGTAGGTCATCTTCGGCAAGTCCGAGAGCTCTGGAACGCGGCCGGACAGAACGCGATCGCACTCCTCAAGCAGCTTTTCGCGCACCCGCCGGCTCTGGGAGATCAAGTAGAGCGCCCAGGCGAGCGTGTTGGCCGTCGTCTCATGACCCGCCATGAAAATCACGATGGCCTCGTTCCTGATCGCATCGCGGGTGAGCGGCTTTCCGTCCCGATCGCGCGCGCCGAAAAGGGAGTGGATCATCGCATCACTGCCCTCAAGGCGCCCCTTCTCCACTTCGTCGATGATGACATCGAGCGCGTCGTGGATTTGGTCGCGGGCGCGGCGGGCTTTGCGGCTCAAGTGCCGGGGCAACCACTCGGGCAAGCCGAGCACGGTGGGCACATCAACCGCATCGACGTTGCGTTGATACTCAGCAAAACCCGAGACGATTTGGTGAGTGTAGCGACGCCCCAGCCTGCGTCCAAAAATGGTGCGCGAAATGATTTCGGCAGTGAGCTCACCCATTTCGGCTAAGACGTCGAGGGTGGCATCGCGGCCAGCCGCGTGCCACTGGGCGCACCATTCCACCACCGTCTCGCGCATGATCGGCGCGAATTTCGCGATATGACGCCCATGGACGATGGGGGCGACAATGCCACGCCGCTCTTTCCAAAGGTCGCCGTCGCTCACAAAGAGGCCATCGCCCAAGAGCGGCTCCAGGGAGTGGCACTGCTGCGGCGTCTTTTTCTGAAAAGCGTTGTGCTGGGCGCTCAGCGTTTCGCGCACGCCGTCGGGATTGTTGCACAGAAAATAGTCCTGCCCGAACACCCGGGCATGGACGCGACGAGTTTGGAAGTCGCGCTGTTGGAACATGGACAGGAGGTTTTCGCGCGCCGCAAACATACCGCGTAGGCGCGATGGCGCCTGCTCGTGGCGCACCGGGTGCGGCGGGACGAAGCTGCTTTCCAGGTCGAGCGCTTCGATCATGTCCGCGGTCAACCGCATGGCGCGCTACCCAGCTCGTTTATTGTCGTCACAGCCATGGGTCTTATATGTCTCAGACACCTAACGTACTTGGCAGATTTTTTTCGGCGCGCAACGGCACAACCGGACCGGGCAGTCTATCGATCGCCAGATCGTTGACGACCGTTGCCCATTGGCTTAAACGCGCAAGCCTGCCTGAGCAGATCGAACCGCACCCGCGGGCCAGAGGACGCTGACCCCTGGCCCTGTCAGCGCATCCCAAACGATCGGGAAACGCGCAAAGGAGGGGCGTCTAGCCGGATATCCGGTAACCGTGCGCGGCGGGACAGGCCCGTCTGCGCTACACCTAAGACGTGAACTATGAGCAAGCGACACCCACAAAAGTACAAACTCGACCGAAGGATGGGCGAAAACATTTGGGGCCGCCCCAAAAGCCCGTTCAACAAGCGCGAATATGGCCCCGGCCAACACGGCCAGCGCCGCAAAGGCAAGATGAGCGACTTTGGCCTTCAGCTACGCGCCAAGCAGAAGCTGAAAGGCTACTACGGCTCCATCTCGGAAAAGCAGTTCCGCTCCATCTACAATGAAGCGGTACGCCGCCGCGGTGACACCTCCGAAAACCTCATCGGCCTTCTGGAAAGCCGCCTCGACGCCATCGTCTATCGGGCCAAGTTCGTGCCGACGGTCTTCGCCGCCCGCCAGTTCGTGAGCCATGGGCATGTGAAGGTGAATGGCCGGCGGGTGAACATTCCGAGCTTTCGCTGCAAGCCCGGCGATATCGTCGAAGTGCGGGAAAAATCTAAGAATTTGCTGAGCGTTCTGGAGGCGATCGGCCTCGCCGAGCGCGATGTGCCCGACTACCTGGACGTGGACCACACGAAGATGACCGCAGGCTTTGTGCGTATGCCCTCGCTCACCGATGTGCCCTACCAGGCGAACATGGAACCAAACCTCGTCATCGAGTTCTATTCGCGCTAGCCGCGCGTCCCTGGACGCGTGCGCTTGACGCCAGTTTAGCGCGCGCGTACATCACCGCCGATCACGCCCGCCAGCGCGTTGCGCCCGCGGGCGCTTTGTGCGTTTAGGCCAAAGACGACCAAGTCCACCGTCGACCAAGGGCAAAGCATGTTCGAAAGCCTCTCTGAGCGCCTCTCCGGCATCTTCGACACCCTCACCAAACGGGGGGCGTTGTCGGCTCAGGACGTCGATATGGCGCTGCGCGAAGTGCGCCGAGCCCTCCTCGAAGCCGACGTGGCATTGCCGGTGGTGCGCGAATTCGTCGACCGGGTGAAGGAGAAGGCGGTCGGCGTCGAAGTCGTCAAATCGGTGACGCCGGGGCAGATGGTGGTCAAACTCGTCCACGACGAGTTGGTGGCGACCCTGGGCGAGACCGCCGATCCCATCGATCTCAATGCCGCCCCGCCGGTGGCGATCATGATGGTGGGCCTGCAGGGCTCGGGTAAAACCACCACGTCTGCAAAGATCGCGCGCCGGCTTCAGGGGCGTGAGAAGAAAAAAGTCTTGATGGCTTCCCTCGACACGCGCCGCCCTGCCGCCCAGGAGCAGCTGCGCGTTCTTGGCGAAGAGAACGGCATCGAGACGCTCAAAATCGTGCTGGGCCAAAGCCCCACGCAAATTGCCGAACGCGCCATGACCGCCGCGCGTTTGGGCGGCTACGACGCGGTGATCCTCGACACCGCCGGCCGGCTCCACATCGATGAGCCGCTGATGCACGAGATGGAGGCCATCAAGCGCACGGCGAACCCCCACGAAATTCTCCTGGTGGTCGACGCCCTCACCGGTCAGGACGCGGTGAACGTTGCTAAGAATTTCGACGAGCGGGTGGGCGTCACCGGCACCGTACTGACGCGGGTGGATGGCGACGGGCGCGGTGGCGCAGCTCTTTCCATGCGCGCTGTTACCGGAAAGCCCATCAAACTCATCGGTGTCGGTGAACGGGCCGACGCGCTGGAGGAATTTCATCCAGCGCGCGTGGCCGACCGCATTCTCGGGATGGGCGACATCGTCTCGCTGGTGGAAAAGGCCGCCGAAAGTGTCGACGCGGAAAAGGCCGCGGCGATGGCGCAAAAGCTCGCCAAGGGTGGCTTTGACCTAGACGATCTTAAAGAGCAGCTCGGCCAAATGGAAAAAATGGGCGGGCTCGGCGGGCTGATGGGCATGATGCCGGGCGTCGGCAAGGCGAAGAAGCAGATGGAAGCGGCCGGCATCGATGACCGCGTCATCAAACGGCAGATGGCCATCATCGGCTCCATGACCCGCCAGGAGCGAAAAAAGCCGGAGATTTTGAAGGCAAGCCGCAAAAAGCGGGTGGCGGCCGGTTCTGGCACTCGGGTCGAGGAGGTGAACAAGCTCCTCAAGATGCATCGTCAGATGGCCGACATGATGAAGGCCATGGGCCGCAAGAAGGGCGGCCTGATGGGCGGCCTCGGCGCGTTGATGGGCGGTGGCATGCCGGCCATGCCGGCCGGTGGCATGCCCGCGCTCCCCGGAGGTATGCCGGGCGCGGGCGGGCAAGGCGCGCCGCAAATCGATCCAGCGGAAATGGAAAAGATGGCCCGCCAGATGGGGGGCGGCCTGCCTGGACTTGGCGGAATGCCCGGGCTCGGCGCTCCCGGTGGACTTCCTGGGTTGGGTGGCTTGCCCGGCCTTCCAGCGGGCCCCGGGCCCGGCAAGGGCAAAGGAAAGCGCCAGAAGGGCAAACGCCGTTGACCAGTGGCTTCCGCCTAGACGTGCCTGAACGGACCGAGGAAGCTCATGAGCTTGCCCATGGGCCGTTCAAGATGCCTCGCATCCTGACGACGGAACGGCTCGTGCTGTGCCCGTTCGAGCAGCGCCACCATGAGCCGATCGCGAGGCTTTTTGCCGACGAGCAGGCCGCAAAGTTCATCGGCGGCACCTCGGACGTCTCTGGCTCGTTTTCCCTCCTGTGCGCCTTTGCCGGACAATGGGGGCTTTTGGGTTTCGGCGAATATGCGGTGCTGGACCACTGCGGCGACTTCTTGGGTGGCGCCGGTCTTTGGATGCCGATCGACTGGCCGGAACTCGAAATGGGTTACTTCTTTCTGCCGGAGGCCCAAGGGAAAGGCTACGCGAGCGAAGCTGTGCGCGCCATTCGCGAGGAGGCGGTGAGACGCGGTGTTCGCACGCTCGTCAGCTATATCGACCCCCGAAACGCGCCCTCCATCGCGCTCGCCGAACGGGTTGGCGCGACGCTCGACGGTCCGATCACCCTTCGAGACAAGGCTGCGCGGGTATACCGCCATCCGATACCGAGCGTCGAACCGGCCCACCACGACGACGACATTCCCTATTTTCCCGTCTTGGCGATGCCGCGACGGATCGAAACGAAGCGGCTCGTCCTGTCGGCGTGGCAGCTCCACCACTTTGAGCCCTTCGCAGCCCTCCTCGCGGACCCGGACACCACGCGCTTCACCACCGGCGTCCTGACCCGTCGGGAGGCATGGAATTCCATGATTGCCGCTGCGGGAAGTTGGCAGCTGAGGGGCTACGGCACCTATGCCATTGAGGTGGATGGCGAGTTTTCAGGCTGGTGCGGGCTCTATAATCCCTATGACTGGCCCGAGATTGAGCTGGCCTACACCCTTGCTCCGCACGCCCGCGGCCGCGGCCTCGCTCAAGAGGCCATCGATGCGGTTAAGGCCATCGCGGCAACGCAGGGTCTGTCTCGGCTGGTGAGCTACGTTCATCCGCAAAACGCGGCCTCGCTGCGAGCCGCGGAACGCTCAGGCGCGGTGCGTGAAGGAACCATCTCGCTCCGGGACGAGACGGCCGTGGTTTACGCCCACGCTATGGATTTCGAGGGCGCGCTGGCCGCATGAGCGCGTTTTCCATGCCCCAAACCATCGCGACGCCGCGCCTCATGCTCACCCAGTGGCGCGCGGACCATTTTGAGGTGGTCGCCGCCTACAATGCGGACGCTCAATCCACCCGCTACACCGGTGGTGTTCTTTCTCGAGAAGACGCCTGGCGGGGCCTTGCGGAAATGATAGGCCACTGGGCCTTACGCGGCTTTGGCTTATACGCAGTGGAAGAGCCGTCCGGCGCTCTGATCGGCGGTGTGGGCCTTTATTTTCCCGAGGGTTGGCCCGCCTTGGAGCTGGGCTTCGATCTGATGCCGCCTGCACGCGGCAAGGGCTACGCCACCGAGGCGGCAGCGGCGGTGCGTGACCGAGCAGCCGCAAATGGCCTCACCGAGCTATCAAGCCTCATCCATCCCGAAAATCGTGCGTCAATTGCCGTAGCAGAGCGCCTCGGCGCCGTTCACGACGGCATGTTGGACGTTCGCGGTGTGCCCCACCGGCACTACCGTCACGCCATGCAGCGCAAACGCGCCGCCTAACCCATCACTCCAGGAGATACCATGGCCACAAAGATCCGACTTGCCCGCGGCGGCTCGAAGAAACGCCCCTACTACCGCATCGTCGTCGCCGATGTGCGCGCCCCCCGCGATGGCCGCTTCATCGAAAAGGTCGGCACATATAACCCCATGCTCGCCAAGGACCACCCGGAGCGCGTCACGCTTATTGAAGAGCGGGTCCGCCACTGGCTTGGTCAAGGCGCACAGCCCACCGACCGCGTGTTGCGCTTCCTGGACCAGGCCGGCATCAAGTCGCGCCCGGCGAGAAACAACCCCCAGAAGGCCGAGCCGGGCAAGAAGGCCCAGGAGCGTGCGAAAGAAAAGGCCGAGCAGGCCGCCAGCGCGTCCGATACCGCTGAGGCCACTGCCGAAGCCCCCGCAGATGCAACGCCGGAGGCCGCGCCCGCCGAGGCGTAGCCCATGGCAGCGGCCAAGCTGGTGATGATGGCAACCATCGGTGCGCCCCACGGGGTGCGCGGTGCCGTCAAGCTCACGGTCTTTGCCGAAGATCCGCTAGCGCTGCGGCGCTACAACCCGTTGCAAACCGACAATGGCCGCGTGCTCAAGCTCCGGTCGGTGAAAGCTGTGGGCAAAGGCCTTGTCGCTTTGTTCGACGGCATCGAAGATCGTGCCGGCGCTGAGACGCTGCGGGGCCTGGAGCTCTTCGTTCCGCGAAACCGCCTTCCCAAACCGGCGGACGAAGAGTTTTATCACGTGGATCTCATCGGCCTCGAAGCACGCCTTTCCTGCGGCACACGGCTCGGCGCGGTGCGCGCGGTGAACGACTACGGGGCCGGCGATATTTTAGAGATCGCTGGAGAAAAGACCGTTCTCGTCCCTTTTACACGCGAAATCGTTCCGGAAATCGACCTGGCGGCGGGAACGCTCGTCGTCGATCCGCCTGAGGGCCTCCTGGACGACGAAGGCCCGGCCGACGGACCAACCCGCTGATGACCTTTCAGGCCCGCGTCGTCACGCTTTTTCCGGAAATGTTTCCGGGCCCGCTGGGTTTTTCCTTGGCTGGACGAGCGCTTGCGGACGGCATTTGGTCTCTAAGTACCTTCGATATTCGAACCTTTGCCCACGACAAGCATCGGTCGGTGGACGGGACCCCAGCAGGCGGCGGGCCTGGCATGGTGATGCGCGCAGACGTCCTTGGCGCCGCGATCGACAGCGCCGACGGTCCGGGCCCTCGTTGGTTGATGAGCCCCCGCGGTCGACCGTTTTGCCAAGAGATGGCCGAAGCTCTGCCGTCGGCCGGCGGGGCAACCATCGTTTGCGGGCGCTTTGAGGGTGTGGACCAGCGGGTCATCGAAGCGCGGGGGCTTGAGGAAGTTTCCATCGGCGATGTGGTCTTGTCGGGTGGAGAAGTCGCCGCCCTCGCGGTGCTCGATGCGGTGGTGCGCCTGTTGCCCGGCGTTCTGGGCAACACCCAATCGGCACTCCGAGAAAGCTTTGCGGATGGTCTATTGGAGGAGCCGCAATACACCCGCCCCGTGGAGTTTGAGGGCCGGCTCATCCCAAAGGTCTTGTTGAGCGGAGACCACGCCAAAGTGGACGCCTGGCGCAAGGAACAGCGCGAAAAACTCACCCGTGATCGTCGCCCGGACCTGTGGCAGCGCCACCTGGAACGATAATGTCGCGCCACGACTATCACGACGCTTCACTGGATTTTCTTCGGTAATACAATGATCTAAGGCGAAAATAGTTGACGCCCAATCATGGCACTCACAGCAGTTCCAGGTCAGCCCGGCACTTGTTCCAACGATGACGACGACCAATATGTTGCGCGATGGGCGCCTTCGCGGGCCCGCATTGACGGTCGCTTGGATCAAGGATCGCTGGAATGTCGCGCATGACCCCTTTGTCGAGCCCTCTGCTGCTCGGCTTTGAAGAGATAGAACGCGTTCTCGATCGCGTTGCGAAAACCGGGAACGACGGCTACCCCCCCTACAACATCGAACGCGTATCGAGCCCCGAGGGCGATCGTCTTCGCATCACGCTTGCGGTGGCTGGATTTACCCGCGATCAGCTCACAGTGACGGTAGAGGATAAGCAGCTCGTCATCCGCGGCCAGCAGGAACCGGAAGCGGACAATGGCAGGCAGTTTCTCCACCGCGGTATCGCAGCGCGCCAGTTCCAGCGTGCCTTCGTGCTCGCCGAAGGGATAGAAATACTGACCGCCTCTCTGGCGGATGGGCTCTTGTCCATCGATCTTGCCCGACCCGAACCCCAGCGCACCGTCCGCACCATCGAAATTGCCAACAACTAGGCTTTGTCCTAGCCCAGCCGGATGCCTTGGACGCTCAGCGTGACGGACAAGGGTGCGTTTCGGCTGACGGCCAATGGGCGAAGGGCTGAAGGCACGGTTTTTCGCGTCCCATCACCGAGACAATCACGCTTTGGAGATCCCACGAGAAGGAGGTCAGCCAAGACTTGAGGATGCCCTGAAATTAACCACATTGTGTTTTCCCAGGGTGGCGGTCGCCGGAAGCCGACCGGCGGTCGTGCAAGACCGGGATACCCTACGGGGAAAGGCTGGCACCAGCCTGGATCAATAATGATCAGGTTCGGGACAGCCAAGACTGTCAATCTCGTAGAGGCCCAAGCGGATGGATCGTATCGCGCGCGGGTGCTTGTTAAGGAGTGGGTCAATGACCGGAAGCGGTAACGAAATAGCGCGGGCGGATCAGTTCATCAGTGCCGATCAGCTCGCGATCCTGGGCGAAGGGCACGTGGCCTACGTGCGACAGATTCGCTCCGAAGACGTGCCTGACGTGTTTCCTGGGGCGCCGCGTATGGCGCCGGGGTATCTTATCTGGGCGCTTCTTTCGGCTACCGGGGCACCTATTGTCCTTGCCGATTCGCCGCAGGCCGTGTTCGCCAATGCCATCGACAACAACCTCGTCACCGTCAGCGTCCACTAAAGCCTTCTAACGCGATACGTAGTCTTGTGGGGTCCGTAACCGTCCGGAAAGACGGGGCTAGGCGCAGAGCGTACGTACTAATTCTTGCAAGACGCGGCAGAAGCGGATTTCAACGGCATCGGGTCACGTAAAGGCCCGAGCCGCGCGAAGAGACAAATGCCAGGCGCGCAACGGCCAAACCCGTGTTCGCACGGCCTGGCTAGCAGCGCGTCGCAACAGCTTGGCAGTCACCTAACGGTCTGAACCGCTTGGAATACAGGAGCATAGAACCGGCCGCCGCCAGCGCATAATCTGGCCAATGGGGCAGCCCTATGGAGCCATGCTGTCTAATCCCACTCGGTCAGCTCTTGCCTGCGCAACTCCAACGGATGTTTTGCTGTTTGGCACCTAAGCGGCTTCGACCTACAGCGGAATGGTGCTTGACCCGAACCTCTGAACGACTGCCCTAACCTGCGGCTTCAGGGACAATTGTCAGCGCATTTTTGAGCCGCAGGCGCGTCCCGCCCAATGGCACGCCGCGGAAAAGCGTTGCCTGGAGCCGGTAGTCAAGCGCAGCTCTACTTCATCGATCGGGGTTTACGGCTCGGTCTGCCACCATCTCGCAGACGCCGGCTAAAAGGACCGGGACCCGTCCCCATTGGCCTTAATAGTCGAAGGGTCGCTTGTCGGCGCCTAGAGGATTGGGCGCTGCTGTGCGGTAGGTCCAGAAAAACGCTGAAAGAAGCCCAGCACCGGCCGCGACGGCGATCGACAGGACCGTGTCGAACCGCGTGGCAAGGCTCGCGTGGAGCACGAGCGCATTGGCGAGGGTTTCCGCAATGCACACAAGGCTCAAGACCAGAGCGCCGACCACGCGCGCCCCCACACCGCCGCGGTAGGTCAAGAAACCTGCCAGCGCCGCTGCGGCAAACAGGCCCGTGAGCAAAGACACCACGGCGGAGCTTGCGCCGCTGAAAATGGCGGATGGGTAAAAGACCGCCAACACCGTGAGGACGGCATATCGAACGCCCAAGAAAACGAAAAGGATCGAGGAAAGCGCAACGTCCATCGCGCGGCTTTTGGTGATGGGTCGACGCTTTCGCAAGAGAGACGCCAGGGCGAGGACGGCAGCAACAAACACCATCACCGCAGCATCCACGTGGGAATAAAGATTGGCGAGTCCACTCATCAAGGCGTCCTCCCTACGACCGGCTATGGTTCACTAAGCCACCTTCCGACACGGCTATCCCCGCGCGCCATCATGCAAGAGCCCCGTTCTGCGCTCAATACCCAAAACAACGCCCGACAGCCCCCCATAAATATAAATTCTAGGTAAAATAAAAGTACTGTAAGATGGGTTTGAGTGTTTCACGCTACTCGAATGCGAAACAATGAATTGGCAGGCCCCGGTTTGCCGCAGCCCGCACCGCCTCGCGCTCCTGAAGATAGCACCTTGCGCAGCGCGGGGAATTGTCTAGACGCCGGGAGAAGCATAAGTGCTTCGCGCAATCGACCATCTTTCCAGCGCCTTTCGCGAAAGTTAGCCCTTGATCACCCTCCTCCCCGGCCCCATCCCGGACTGCGTACGCATACGCACGCCGCTCTATCATCCTGATTTTCCATTCATTTTGTTCTGGAGCCAAAAGGCCGGCTGCACGACTGTGGTGAAGTGGTTCTTCGCGCAGGTCGGGCTCCTGGATGAAGCCATGCGCTATGCCAGATGGGTACACAACTATGAGCAGGAGGTTTTTAAGAAGCGGCCCAAGTACCGGCGTGAAGTCTATGCAGCGCTGCGCTCCGGCAAATTTCGTGCGGTGAAGATCGTTCGTAATCCCTGGCATCGCGCGCCAAGCAGCTTTTTGGTTCTCGCCGAGCGGGGCGCCGTGCGCCGGCGCGACCACTGGGTGCAGCGCCATTGGGCAAGCGTTGATGCCTGGCTTGGGGAGCGCGGACAGGATCCGGCAGAAGGCATTTCGTTCCTGGAGCACCTCGAGATGGTCCGCGAGATGGAGGCGAAAGAAGCGCACAGCGTGAACCAGCATGTGTCCCAGCAATTCGTTGAAGGGGAACAGGAATTTGTGCACGAGACGATCCCCATCGAAGAATTTCGCCATTGGACGGCCAAGGCTGTCGAACACGCGAACCTGAAGCCGGTGGACTTCGCTGCAATCTCAGATTCCAAGCACCACCACGCGGTTGATAACGACGTCACAGCGTCTTTGGGAGAAAGGCCCGAGCGTGCCCGTATCCAACGCGGCGCCTATGCCGACGGCCGCTTTCCTGCTGGGGCGGTTTTCATCAACGAGCATTCTAGAGAAAGCGTGCGGAAAACCTTCGCGGCGGATATGGATCGATACGGCCATCTCTACGGCGGCTGAACGCATCACTGGCAAAGCCGGCGTCCCATGTGACACAGAAGCCCGGCAACCAAGGAAGCGGCCGGACTATGCGTCCGGGTTGGGCCATGCCCCCCTTCGTCGCCCCGCAGCCCCCTAACCCTGGTGCGCGCTTCCATCTCGCGGCGACAGGTCCTAGGCTGACAATTAATGACGTTCCAGACAGAAGCCGTTGTCATGAAAATACAAGCTTGCGCGCTCGTCGCGGGGGTGCTGCTGGTCGCGAGCGCAATCGCCGGTACGCCGGCCACCGCCGCCGACGCTGAATGCCCCATCGAAGACACGATCGTGTTCGGCGGTCTCGACTATGGATCGGCCTCCTTCCACACAGCACTTGCCCGAAAAATTCTCGAATTGGGCTATGGCTGCGAGACCGACGTCATCCCCGGAACAACGCTGGTGCTGAACCAAGGTCTCGGGCGCGGCGATGTGGATGTGGTCATGGAAATCTGGACCGCAAATGTCGCCCAGGTGTTTCTCGACGCAGAGGCAGAAGGCAAGGTGGTGCGCCTGGGCACGACGTTCCCGGACGCCATCGAGGGCTGGTACGTTCCCCGGTATGTGGTGGAGGGCGACAACGCGCCGGCCCCGAACCTGAAGTCGGTGGAACAACTGGCTGATTTTAAAACGCTTTTTGAAGACCCCGAGGACCCCAAGCTTGGGCGGTTCTACAACTGCGTCATCGGCTGGCAATGCGAGGTGGTGAATTCTAAGAAACTGATCGCCTATGGCCTGGAGGACGACTACAGCAACGTTCGCCCGGGCGCTGGGGCGGCGCTCTCAGCGGCCGTGGAATCCGCCTATTTGCGGGAAAAGCCTGTCCTTTTTTACCACTGGGCACCCACTTGGCTCCTGGGTAAATACGATTTTGTGAAGCTTGAGGAACCTGCCTACGACAAATCCATATGGGACGCGATGATGGCTTCCGAAGATCCCGACGCGGCCACCGCCTACCCACAAACGCGGGTCGTAATCGGCGCCAACAGCGAATTCGCCGAGAAATCGGACGTGATCAAGGCGTTCTTCGACGCCTATTCCACCACGAGCAGCCAAACGAGCGAGGCGCTCGCGTTCATGCACGACAACGACGCATCGCCGGAAGAGGCAGCGGATGCGTTTTTGCGCACCCAGCCCGATGTCTGGAGCGCTTGGATCCCCCAGGACGCCGCGACAAGAGTTTCGAACGCCATCGGGAAATAGCGCTGCGTCAATAGGGCTTGCGGAAACAATATCCTTTGCCGTAAGCCCTCGTCTTCACACTTATCTAGTAAAGTATTGGGTTTGCAATAGTTTTCAGCACCCGACTGCGCCAGGAAATGCGCCAAAATTCTGGCGGGTCGGCAAGTATTTCCCCCACTCGAGCGCGGGGAGTTGGCGTCGCGGTTTACACTGTTGGTTCAGCGACTATAATCGCATTACACGAACCAAAAATAACGTTGTGCTCCGGCCTGATGTGGCACCCCTTGTGAGTTTGCCCGTCGTCGTTCCGCTCCACCCGCCACCCCTGCGGAGCGTTGCCCTGGAGCCAGAAGCCCGACGTTGAAGAGGAGATTGACCGTGAAATCAACGATGTTCGCCGCGTGCCTTGCCGCGGCGCCGCTTCTCGTTGCCGCAAGCCAAGCCACTGCCGCCGAAGCCAACTGCGATGGCATTGATCGACCCATCGTTCTCGCTGGCCTCGATTGGGATTCCAACTCCCTTCAAAATGGAATCATCGGGTTCATCCTGGAGCATGGCTACGGCTGCGAAATCGACCAAATCCCAGGGTCCACCATCCCACTCCTGAACGGTATGATCCGCGGCGACATCGATATCACCATGGAGATGTGGATCCCCAACGTTGCCGAGGCATGGGGAAAGGCGGTCGCCGATGGCGATGTGGCAGCGGTGGGGATCTCCTACCCTGATGCGACCCAGGCTTGGTACGTCCCAAAATATCTCGTGGATGGCGACAACGCCCCGGCGCCTGACCTGAAATCGGTATCCGATCTGCCGAAGTACGCGGAGCTCTTTGAAGACGCTGAGGAGCCGGACAAAGGCCGCTTCTACAATTGCATCCTCGGGTGGGGTTGTGAGGTGATGAACTCCAAGAAGCTCATCGCGTACGACCTGTCTGAAAATTATACGAATTTCCGCCCAGGCACAGGGGGCGCCCTCGCCGCAGCCATCGAGTCGGCGATCCTTCGGGAACGTCCCATCGTGTTTTACTATTGGTCGCCCACATGGGTGATGGGCAAGGTAGGCGAGCAGGTCGTGCAGTTGGAGGAGCCTGCTTATAATGACGCGGCGTGGAAAAAGCTGAGCGATATCGATCTCGACGACGTGGAGCCCGGGATGGAAGCCACGGCGTGGCCGCTAACGGAAGTTTCAATCGCGGTGAATTCCGAATTCAAGGGACAAGCACCAACTATTGTCGAACTTCTCGGGAAGTACGGTCTCACTGCCGCAAAACTCTCCGAAGGACTTGCTCACATGCAAGATGAAGACGCATCTGCAGACGAGGCCGCAATTTGGTGGATGCAGAACACTGACGAGTGGAAAGCTTGGCTCTCCGACGAGGCCGCAGAGCGGGTCTCCGCCGCGCTTGCGTCCAGCTAGTCGAGCCACTCCCATCGCGGGTCGGTTGAATGCCGGCCCGTTTTCCTTTTCCTGAGGAGCACCCATCGCGCCATGGATGACGAAAACCAGCCCTCGTTTCTGGAGCGGCTTAGCGATAACTTCAATGACTGGCTATTCCTGAACGGCGAACCGGGTGACATCATCGGAGATTCGACCAACGATTTTCTGAATTGGCTCGTGGCCAAGTACGGTGATTTCTTCGAAATGATTTCGAATGCAATCCTCGGACCGCTCATCGTCATCGAAGACATCTTAACGGATTCGCCACCGCTGGCGATCATTGCTGCGGTGGCGCTGCTTGCCTACTTGGTGTCCCGACGCTGGCAGCTCGCGGCAGGTATGGCTGCCGGCCTTTGGTTCATCGGATCCCTGGAATTGTGGTCTCCGGCGATGCAGACTGTTG
The DNA here is from genome assembly GCA_039189655.1 of Pseudomonadota bacterium. Taxonomy (GTDB): domain Bacteria; phylum Pseudomonadota; class Alphaproteobacteria; order Rhizobiales; family Amorphaceae; genus Acuticoccus. The sequence continues at coordinate 18,768 of JBCCYN010000005.1, forward strand.
CGATCATGATCGTCGCGGTGGTGATCAGTATCGTTATCGGCATTCCTATGGGGGTGATTACTGCCAGATCGTCGAGGGCAAGGGCCATAGTAAGCCCAATACTTGACTTGATGCAGACAATCCCGAGTTTCGTCTACCTGATCCCCGCATTGATGCTCTTCGGGCTCGGCAAAGTGCCAGCAATCCTGGCCACCGTAATCTACGCGACGCCGCCACTCATTCGGCTCACCGATCTTGGTATCCGTTACGTCGATGCGGAGGTGGTTGAGGCGAGCCGCGCGTTCGGTGCCACACGATGGCAGATGCTCACTGGTGTGCAGATCCCCCTTGCCATGCCCTCGATCATGCAGGGTATCAATCAGACCATGATGATGGCCCTTGCCATGGTGGTAATCGGCTCGATGATTGGTGCGCGCGGTGTCGGCGAAACGGTGCTCATCGGGCTTCAGCGGAACGATCCCGGCACGGGGTTCGTTGGCGGAATCGCCATCGTCATCCTTGCCATCGTTTTTGACCGTATTTCCCAAGCTGCAGGCAACCGCGTGCAAAAGCACCGCACAGTGGCTCACTAAGGTCCTCCCCTGATGGCACTCATCGAAGTCCAAAACGTCACGAAGATATTCGGCCCAAACCCCAAGAAAGCGCTGGCGCGCTATCGAGACGGGCTTTCGAAAGAAGCGCTTCTGGCCGAGACCGGCCACACGCTCGGCCTGGCGGACGTCAATCTTTCCATCAAGGAAGGCGAGATTTTCGTGGTGATGGGGCTTTCCGGCTCGGGCAAATCCACGCTGATCCGCCATTTCAACCGGTTGATCGAACCGACAGACGGAAAAATCCTGGTGCACGGGGAGGACGTGCTTACCAAATCGGGGCGCCAGCTTGAACGTTTTCGCCGGACCACCATGAGCATGGTCTTCCAGCGCTTCGGTCTGATGCCCCACCGCACGGTGATCGAAAACGTCGCCTACGGGCTTTCGATCCGTGGCGTCAGCAAATCCCAACGCATTGAGCAGGCGGAGCGCTGGGTAAAAGCTGTCGGGTTGTCCGGCTACGAAAACCAGTATCCGACGCAGCTTTCCGGCGGCATGCAACAGCGGGTCGGCCTTGCCCGCGCCCTCGCCACAGACGCTGAAATCCTCCTCATGGACGAAGCGTTCTCGGCCCTTGATCCGTTGATCCGCAGTCAGATGCAAGATCAACTGATCGAGCTGCAGGCGGAGCTGGGAAAAACTATAGTCTTCATCACCCACGACCTCGACGAAGCCCTCCGTATTGGAGACCACATCGCAATTTTGAAAGACGGTCGCCTCAGCCAGGTGGGAACGCCACCTGAAATCTTGCTGAAACCTGCCGACGACTACGTTGCGGAATTCGTGCGCGACGTGAACCGCGCGCGGGTGCTTACGGTCAACACCGTGATGAAGCCGCCCAAGGCGCGTTTGACGCACGACAACCTGCAGGCCGCCCTTGAGGAAATGCGCCGCGTCGGTAAGAGCTACGGCTATGTGGTGGACAATGAGCGCTATCGGGGCGTTGCCTCCCAGGAGCGGATCGAAGCAGCGCTCACGGACGGCGGTGCAGACCTTTATAGTGTCGCCGTAGAAGGCCCCACCGTTTCGGCCGACGCCGCGCTGGAAGTGGCCCTCCCCGCCGCGCTTGAGTCGGACTATCCACTGCCGGTCGTCAACGACGAAGGCGCGCTCATGGGCGTTGTCTCGAGCCGCGAAATGTCGACCCTTCTAACCCCGCCCAATGCCGCCAATGGAGACGAGCCTACCAAAGCCGAGCATGCAAAAGCCGACAACAGGGCTGCCGTCTAATTCAGAGTGACTGATTTTTTGGGCGGGCCAAGACACGACGGCCCGCCGTCGGTCTTGGCAATTGTTTTAAGGGCTGCCCGAAGGCTGTTTTGAAGAACGGTTTCTTTGGTCTGACCGCGCAGGTTTTTCGCGTTCGTCCCCGAAACTCGCTCCGAAAACATGCGCAAGACATGTTCCAACTGACTGCGCAGCAAAGTCTAGTTCCATGGCGGCCAAGCCATCCAGCAAGACTATTCTGGGAGGGATTCTCTAACCGCGAGAACCCACAACAAGCACCGGCCAGGTTGCCTGGTTGACGATCCGTTCGGTCTTGCTGCCCAAGAGGGCGCGACCGAACCCGGTGCGACCAAACGCGCCGAGGACCACCAGCGAATTTCCTTGGCTGGCGGCCTCGATTACCACGTCGTCCACCAGGCCAGATTCGACCCGCCCCACTGCATCGATGCCTTCCTGCTTAAAATATTCCAAAGCACGGGCGATGATGGGATCGGCTTCGTTCTGGCGGCGCTGACTGTGGCTCGGGACTTTAACCGACAGCACCGTCACTGACCTTGCAAAATGCCGGGCCATGGTGGCGGCCATCACTGTGGCGGCGTCGGAAAACCGCGAGCCATCGATGGCGACGAGGATCTCTTTCCACTTCTCACCATGCGGCGGAACGACGAGCACAGGGCAAGGCGCCTGGCCAATCACCCGCGCGGTGGAATCACCCACCAGAAGGCGCGTTGGTTCGCGTGCCCCGCGCCGTCCCTTGATGATGAGATCCGCCTGGGCGCGCTTGGCCTCACGGACGATGGCGTCGGCTGGATCATCAGCGTCGGGCACGGCAATGTTGACGGTAATCCCTCGCCCCTCAGCAGACTCCATGCGGTCTTTGAGGTATTGCTCGGCTTCCTCACTCATGCTGAGCGAGCCGCCGGGAACCAAAAAGTGCCAGGTGGGCGAGGGAATTGCCCGCACCATAAAGAGCGGTGCGCCGGTTTTCTCACAGATGTCGAACGCGATCTCTTCGGCGCTTTCGGCGTGCTCCGATCCATCGGTAGCAAGGATAATCCGCTCAAGCCGCCCGACAGGCGACATCTGTATTTTGGGGACAAACTCGGTTTCGGGCTCGGTGGGGTCGGTCATGGTGCGCTCCGCCGCCGGGTTTTTATCACCCAAGCCTAGAGCCAACACACCGATTTTGGAAACCACCGCCAACAAATCTGAGCGCGGCGATCCCATCCCCGAAGCCACACTTTTCGCATCGGGAATGGTGTCGCAGTCCGAACACCTCGTATTGGCAAAGACTTAGGCTGGGCAAGCAATCCCCATACCCGGGGCGCGGGGGCCGAGGCTATTCCCCCGCGCCAGCCTCAACGGCGGCTTCACGCCGTGCATGGGCCATGCCCCGCAAGAGCGCACCCAGTATCGCCGCCGCCCCGCCAAAGAGAGCAAGCGCCATCAGTCCGAAACTCGCCACTTCCAAGAAACGCCGCATGCCGCCTCCCAGCACGAACACGTCAAGATCGGCTAGGTAGACCGGCATGATGACGAGCCGGCTGATGAGAACCACCATCATGATCCCACCCATGACAGCCTTGATCACGTAGGGCTTGACGTACGTCGTTCCGATAGCGCCGATTTGAAGCCCAAACAGCGATCCGGCCAGGATGATCATGGCGAGGCGAATGTCGACGAAGCCGGCGAGCGAATACTTGATGGTCCCGCCGAGCCCCATGACGAACGCAATCACCAGTTCTGTTGCGGTAGCCATAACAGATGGAACACCAAGGATGTAGATCATCGCGGGGACACCGATGAAACCGCCCACAGCGATGGTCGCGGCGAGCATTCCGGTGGCAAAACCGAGGGGGATGGTGACCAGGAAGGAAACTTTCGCCCTGATGCTTGGGAAGTACACCATGGTGTAGGGGATGTGGACGGTGCGGATCCAAAGGGCGAGCTTGTTCGGCTTTTCCTCCTGGTCACGGTTTGCGGAGCGAAACGTGCGCGCCGTGTCGATGAGCACCCAGGTGCCGACAATCGCTAAGATCAGCACGAAGGCGAAGCTCACATAAAGGTTCGAGCCGGCATCGCCGAACGACGCGCGGATATTCTCTTGGAGTTGGGCGCCGAAGAGGACGCCTGCCTCGGCCGACGCCCCCATGAAAAGGCCGAGCCTGAGATCCACCTGCCCGAACTTTGCGCGTCGATAAGCCCCCACCAGCGCTTTGGGGAACTTGTGGCACATGTTGGACGCCACCGCGACGATGCCCGGCACCCCAAGGCTCATCATCGCCGGCGTCATCACGAACGCGCCGCCCGAGCCGATGAAGCCGGACACCATGCCGCCTATGAAGCCCACGACAAAAAGGACACTGACGAGCCAGATGTCGAGATCGACGAAGTGTTCGATGCCGGTTCCCATCGCTGGTTTTGGCCTAAAACCTCCTAGCTTGCCGACCTCGCGGCGTCGCGATCACCATGCCCGTCTGCACCAGCGGCGCCCGGCGCCGCGATTGTTTCCAGTCGCACCGCCGCGAACCTATCGTCGCGTGTTGCCGCGCAGTCCGCATGCATCCCAAAAGGCACCGGTAAACGCGCCGTGCACCAACGAGAACACGAGCGCGATGGAGACCGGCACCACAAACGACCAGGAACTCCCAACACTTGCCTCCAGCACGACGCGCTGATTGGTGAAGAGCGCCAGATAAAAGATGACAACGACAACTCCCAAAGGAATGGCGCGCGCCGCACGGGGGTAGAGCCGGCGCCAGCGCCTGAGTTGGCGAAGCCGCGCCCGGCCCTGAACGCTGCCGGTGCGCCTTTGTGCCAAAACGACGATGTCGTCCGCGTCGGCAAGTACGTGGCTGGTTATTGGCGAGTTGGGCCCAAAGCCCCGAATGCGGATAACGGGCTCGCTCATCTGCGCTAGAGGCTCCATCGCCGACGGCGCGGACGACGGTCGATCCTCGCTTGTTCCGGCGCGCTCGGGCGGCGCTTCGACGTCAGTGCTCATGCGCCAACCCTTCGCAACGTCAACGCCCCAAGCAACGCCGCAAGCATTGCGCGAAGGGGACCCGTCTGCGGTTGAGATGGCGGCGGAGATGAACGTCCCGCGTTACGCACTGTGTACTCAAACCTCTCTCAATTTCAGAACCTGAATTTATAATAAGCCGATTATAGTACGGTTTGCTGGATTTGGGCTGACAAATTTCGATGAATTTGAGGATCTTCCGGGCGTGAAGGGCCGAACGTCACCGAGCACCGGGTAGTGGTGCCCGGAAATGCCTAACCTACGCGCTCGACGCGCCATAGTAGAGGGTGACCACGTGCTGCGCCTCGGCAAAGAACAGCCAGCGCTCCACAATAATCCCTAAGGCGGCCGATAGTACGCCCACAAAAGCGAGCAACGTGGCGGGTGTACCTGCAACGGCCAGGGACAGTCCGGTGGCCACCAAAGGCACAGCAAATAGCGTCACCCAAGTGATCGATCTTAGTTTCTGGGCGTGCTTGCGGGCGATCTGAAAGCCCATTTCCTTCAAAAGGTAGTTTTTCTCCGTGTGCGGCGGCTCCAGCATGGAAACCTTGCCGAAGTCACCGAGCCCGGTCGCCGTTTCCGCGGTGGATTGAGAATGCCCGCCATCGAGGTGCTTCCAATAAAAGGCCTTCGAGAGGAAGGCAGCCCCGATGAGGAGAAGCGACGCGCTGGCGAACACATTTGCGTCCGCAAGATCCCAGAGCCGGGCGAGAAAACAAAGCAGAAGACCGCCCGTCATCAGAGAAAAGGCGGCGTAGCAAATGAATGTCCAGGGCGTGTGCCAGGCCCGAATGGTTTTCAGCGAAGCATAGATCATCGCAGTGCAGTAAACGGTTGCGAGCGCCCCCGCCGCCGCCAAGAGGCCCAGTAACGCGAGCAGGCCGTCGCGCGCGCCGAACACGATCCAAAAGAACGCGAACAGCCCCGCGGGCCCGTAGGTGGCGAGCGCCGCAAGACCTTCTCTCGACAACCAGGACGAACGCCACTGGCTCATGGCGCGCCAGGCTCGTTCGGGATGGCCAAGATGCATCGTGGAGGACAAGAGCCCCGCCGTGATCAGGCCCAACGACGCGGCGAAGGCGGCGAGCGCAAAACCCCATGAGGCCGGGAGCAAGCCCAACGCATTGGCGACAGCAAGCCAAATCAGGAGCCCGTAGCCAGCCCCAGACGCAGTAGTGAAGAAGATGACCGATTTCGCCGGATGCACCGAATTCGCTCGCTAGCGGGGGTTGAGGGCCGTGGGTATCACGATGCCATAGGCGACACGAGCCGGAGCGGACCCGCGCGGGCGCTCCACCCAGTTTCGACAAGGCGGCGAACTGCGGCGGTCGATGTCAGACAGAAAGCACCTTGTCCACCCAGCGAGCGAGGAGCCCGGCGCCATCGGCGCTTTCGTCTTTGTGTTCCAGAAGGCGCGGCGCAACGGTCTGTGAGGACGAAGGTCCGGCCCGTTGGCGTGGCGGCAGGTAGCGGTTCACCGGATCGCATCCCTGCTCGGGCATCAGCGCAAAACCACCCCGCGCCTCCACGAGCTTGGACACATCGGACAGCGGATCGCCCAGATCGCCAAAGTGCCGCGCGCCCACCGGACAGGTGGAAACGCAAGCCGGCACGCGGGATTCCCCCGGTAAGTTCTCGTTGTAAATTTTATCAACGCACAGCGTGCACTTTTTCATCACCCCTTCGTCTTCATCGTATTCGCGCGCACCGTAGGGACAAGCCCAAGAACAAAGTTTGCAACCAATACAGATGTCAGCGTTGACAAGGACGATCCCATCTTCCTCCCGTTTATAGGATGCGCCGGTGGGGCAAACGGTGACGCACGGCGCGTCATTGCAGTGAAGGCAAGACTTGGGAAAATGCACAGTGCGTCCCAGGCCCGTCTCTTCTTCCTCCACCTCGAAGGAATGGATGCGGTTAAACCAAACGCCGCTGGGATCGGCGCCATAGGGGTCGTAGTCAGTGAGGGGCGCGGAGTGACCGCCGGTATTCCACTCCTTGCAGTTGACCGCGCAGGCGTGGCATCCAACGCAAATATCAAGGTCGATCACAAGCCCGAGTTGCTTGTTGGTCGTTTCTGGAAGACTGGTCATTGCGATGGATCTTCTTCGCCCGCGCCAGATTTTTGACGCTTCGATAGATTTCCGTGGCCATCGGGCAGACCGGCCACCGTCTTGGCGTACTCTTTGCGATTGCCGATCCAATCGCGCAGCCGCGCCGGTTTTGCTCCCGTGGCAGCGCCCCTGAGGCGGGCTCCAAAGCGCGAAATAGCAGTCCCCTCGCGGTGAGCCGAAACGCTTTCGGGCACTTTCGCCGCCTCAAACAGCGGTGAGGTCACGCCAGCTTCTTCCGGCGCGCAGCGCTCCACTCGAACCCGCAGATCGTACCAGGCCGCCTGTCCTGTGACGGGGTCCGAGTTGGAGTAGCGGTATCCCCCCTCCCGCTCCGGAAGGAGTTCGGAAATGAGGTGGTTGAGAAGGAAACCGCGCTGGGCCTCAGGCGCGTCCGGATCAAGGTTCCAACCACCCTTGCGTTTGCCGATGGCGTTCCAGGTCCACACCGTGGAGGGGTGCGTTCCGTCCATCAAGCGCACCTGCGCCTTAACGCGGCCCCGATGGCTTTCGATCCAGACCCAATCATCGTCGCCAATGCCAAGATCAGCGGCTGTCTTCCGGTTCATAAAGAGCCGGTTCTGCGCCGTGATCTGGCGAAGCCAAACGTTCTGCCCACCCCAGGAGTGGTACATGTGCATGGGACGCTGGGTGATGGCGTGGAGGGGGTAGGTTTCGTTGTCCACCACCGCTTCTTCAAAGGGCGTATACCAAATGGGCAAAGGGTCGAAGTAAGCTTTGACCCGCGCGCGATGCTTTTCGGGCGGCTGACGCGGGCCGTGGCCCTCGGCGGCCAGGCGGAATTTCTGCATGGGCTCACTATAGAGCTGCAGGATGATCGGCTCATCGCTGGGGATGAAGCCAAGCTCTTTCGCACAAGCAAGATAGCTTTTATTGACAGGCTTCATGTATTGGGCGTCTTGGGGAAACTCCCCCTGCCAAAAACAACCGTTCTCGATGTAGCGGGACAGTTGATCGGGGTTGGAAGCGCCGCGGCCATGGGTGGAGCCGTTGCCGCGCCACCCGGCAAGCGGGCCGATACCGTCCTGTCGCTGATGGTTCACCATGTAGTCGGCGTAGTTTTTGAACTTTGCACTGCCGTCATCGTTGGTAAGTCCTGGCAAGCCGAGTTGCGCCCCTAAGTGGATCAGTACCTCCTGGAAAGCTCTCACGTCCCTGTCGGGCTCCACCACCGGCTGGCGGATCGCGTCTGCGGGGCCGTGCGCGCTGGAGATGGGCCGATCCAACAGGCTGATACAGTCCCACCGCTCCAGATACGTCGTGTCGGGAAGCACCAGATCGGCGTAGGATACCATCTCCGAGTAATAAGTATCGGAATAGATTAACTTTGGGATCTTGTAGTTGCCGGCGTCGTCTTTGTCCGTGAGATATTTGATGGTGCCCGGCACGTTCATGGACGAATTCCAGCCCATGTTCGCCATGTACATCATCAGGACATCGACGGGGTAAGGGTCGCCGGCCCAGGCGTTGTGAATGACCATGTGCATGAGGCCGTGGGCGGCGACGGGGTGTTCCCACGAATAGGCCTTGTCGATGCGCACTGGCTCGCCCTCGTCGGTGAGCACCAAATCTTCCGGGCCGGTGGGATTGCCTATGGGCATGCCCCCCAGCGGCGTATCGGGCGCAAGTTTGTGTCCGGCGGGTTTTGGCCCCGGGGGGATCGGTTTTGGAAAGGGCGCCTTGTAGCGCCAGCCCCCGGGCACATCGACGGAACCCAAGAGCACCTGAAGAATGTGGAGGGCGCGGCAGGTGTGAAAGCCGTTGGAATGTGCCGAAATCCCGCGCATCGCGTGCATGGAGATGGGCCGGCCCACGAGTTTTTCGTGTCGCCTGCCCAAAAAGTCCGTCCACGGCGTCTCCAGCACCACCTCTTGGGCAAAGGCCACATCGGCGAGTTCGGCCGCCAGCCGGCGAATGGTTTGGGCTTCGATCCCGGTGACGCTTGCTGCGCGGTCGGGACTGTACTCCTTGGAAAGGAAGCGGCGAGCCAAGTGCTCGAAGGCGGGGCGCGCAGTGCGGCCGTCGACAAGGGTGTATTCGCCGGTAAGGGCCGGCTTCACATCCGTGACCGCCGACGCAGGGGCTTGGGTTGTAAGGTCAAAGACCAGCGGCTTACCGGTATCGTCGCGGGCGAATAGCCCGTGATCGGCAGCGCCCGGATCGTCAATCACCAGCCACGGGGCGTTGGTGTAGCGGCCAAGATAGCCAAAGTCGATCTTCTCGGCCCGCAAGAGTTCGTGGATGAGTGCAAAGATGAATAGCCCGTCCGTGCCCGGCCGGATACCGATCCATTCATCGGCGATGGCCGAATAGCCGGTGCGACACGGATTGACGGAGACGAACTTGGTGCCGCCCCGGGTGCGCATCTTGCCGAGGCCGATTTTGATGGGGTTGGAATCGTGGTCTTCCGCCACGCCAAAGAGCATGAAATACTTAGTCAAATCCCAGTCGGGCTCGCCAAACTCCCAAAACGCACCGCCGAGGGTGTAGAGCCCGCCGGCCGCCATGTTCACCGAGCAAAAGCCCCCGTGAGCGGCAAAGTTAGGGGTGCCGAACTGGGCAGCCCACCAGCCGGTGAGCGATTGGCTCTGATCCCGCCCGGTGAAGAAGGCGAGCTTTTTGGGATCTTTGGCCCGCACCTCCGACAGCCAGCCCACCGCCGTCGCGATCGCCTCATCCCACTCGATCTCTTCGAACTCGCCGGAGCCCCGTTCGCCCACACGCTTCAGCGGCTTGGTAAGGCGCGCGGGGGAGTAGTGGTTCATGATCCCCGCCGATCCCTTGGCGCAAAGAACGCCCTTGTTTACGGGGTGGTCGGGGTTGCCTTCGATGTAGCGAACGGTTCCGTCCTTCAGATAAACGCGGATGCCGCAGCGACAGGCGCACATGTAGCAGGTGGTGGTCTTCACCTCGTCCGCCACGGCAGGCGTAAGATCGACGTCCTCCCGGACAGTCTTGAACGGATTTAGCACGGCGCTCCTCAACGCCCGGCCGCAGGAACGACCGGACTATCTGCCGTGCTCGGCACGGCTTGTTTGACGCCTAGTTTACACACTAGAGAAATTCCAGCCAGCATGTGCATTTTGCCGCAGTCTGCTGGGGACAGATACCGATCGGGGGGCGGAGCACGCGAACCGAGCCAACAACCTTCGCCGCCATGGGAAAATAGGATTTTCCGTTGCGATTCAGTGCGCTAGAGACAGCGGGCCTACGAGTTCTGGACTCGTGCCTAGCGGGCGATCATCACGGAGTTGCTGGCATTTTGGAGAACTGCGAGGGATGTGCTGGCGCTCAATAGCCGACGCAGCCCGGTCTTTGAGCGGGACGACATGACGATAACCGAGTAGCCCCGCCCCTCTTCGATGATCGCTTCGGCCGGCTCGCCCACCATCACTTTCTTTCCGAAAATCGGGATGCCCGCCTCTTTGATGGCAGCCTCAGCGTTGGCAATGGCCGTCTCCGCTGAGGACCGCTCCTCCTCGCTGGGCGCCACGGCAAAAAGGTGGATGGGGCACATGCACCGGCCGGCAATCTCCGCATCGCGCCGCGCCGCCTGGATCGACTCCGGATTGTCCCAGACGCAAACCAGATGGCCGTGGCTCTCTTCCAGTTCGCGCGCCACAAGGACGGTGCCAGTATGCTCCCGGGCAACGGTTTCGGCGGTTTGCCTGGTGATTTTCCCAGCAGCTCCCTCGCGCTCTTCCGACATAGCGACGATCACGAGGTCCGGCTCGGAGCGCTCGCACTCCTCCAGGATGCCTCGGGCATGGGTCGGGGCGACGGCAAGCTTGAGGCAGATGGTGCGGCCATCACCGCCCTCATACTCCATGCTGTAATCGCCAAGGGGATCGCCCTGAACATCCACATGGCGGGACTGGGCTTCCCATTCTGGGGAAAGAAATCCGAGCTCGATCAACGTATCGCGGGCTTGGTTGAGGGCATTCTTGCCCGGCAGTTCGAGGCCCCAACTGAGCATATTCTCACGCGCCACCGCGATTTCCATGCCACCCGTTTCCAGACCTTGGTCTGCCGGTCGCACAAAAAGGAGCGTAAGGTCGGCGTCGGTGCCGGAACCGATGCGCACGGCGTATCGCAGGGCGCGGTTCGATTCCTCAGAATTGTCGATGCAAACAAGGATGCGAAAACGCGCCCCCGCCTGACCGCGCAGCGGCGGAAGATCAGGACCGGCCACAGGATGTTCTGCGCTCAACATCGCCTCCAAGGTCAGCCAAGAAGCGGCCAGTAAAACGCGGCCATGAACACCAGCACGAGGATAGACAGCACCACCGGTCCAATGCCGGCCCGAACAAAGTCACCCGGCCGCACGAGGCCGGAGGAATAGATGATCGTGCAGGCCGGCGTTCCGATCACCGAAAGGAAAGCAAAGCCCGAGCCGATGGCCGTGGCAAATCCCGCCGTAATGACGCTTTCGCCGGCGCCTTGAGCCATCTGCAGCGTGAGCGGGCCAATGACAGCCACCGCCGCACCATTGGACATGATGTTGGATGCTCCGGCCGAAATGACGGCGATGGCCGCGGTGAGCCCCAAACCGTCGTCCAACCCGAGGGTTCCCAAAAGCCCGAGGGCAATGCTCGCCACGGATTGAGCCGCGCCGGTGTTGATGAGTTCCAGGCCGAGGGAAATGAGCGCGCCGTAAAGGACAACCACGCCCCAGTTCACGCCGGCATTGAGATCGGCCCAGCGCACGAGGCCCGTGATGAGCAGGAACGCGACGGCCACAAACGCCACCGGCCCATAGCCGAAGGCGCCGGAAAACATCACCCACCCCACCACCGTGAGCGCAAAGACGCCCGCCACCGCGTAGTCGCGCCCCCCCATGGGCGGCTCCTTGGCGAGCTGCAGCTTCATCGCGGCGACGGCGTCGGCGAAATCCGCCGAGCGAGGCCGAAACGTGGCGATGAGGAGCGCGGCAATCAGCGGCGCGAGCACGAGAAAGACCGGCGCGGCGTAAAGCACCCAGGTGACGTAATCGACCGTCGGTTGGGCGAGCGGCGTAGCAGATGAAGCGTCCCCGGCCGGCGCGGCAAAACCCTCCCACAGGGCAAGGACGATGGCATTGCGCGCTGCCCCCGCCGGCGTTGCAATGGCGGCAATGGCGCAACCATAGGCAATCGAAAACAAGAGAACCGGCGCCACGCGCCGGATTTGCGCGGGGTCGTTGGCAGCATGGCGCACCAGGGTAATGGCGACCGGAAGCATCATCGCCGCCACGGTGTGTTCGCCAATCAGTGCCGCCAGAGCGCCCGAGACCAACGTCAACCCGAAACAGACGCTGACAACGCTTCCCCCCGTGACACGCACGATCAAGGCCGCAATGCGCCTGTCGAGGCGCTGCTTGACCATGGCGACGGAAAGCATCAAGGCGCCCAAAATGAAGAGCACCGCGTCGCTCATCAGGCTCTGGGCCACTGCCGTCGAGCTTCGCCCCAGGAAAAGCACCTGCCCCACGACGATGAGGAGCGCCACTGCCGGCGCCGGGATCGGCTCCGTGACGAAGAGGACCGCCGCGCCCACCAAAAGGATGAGCGCCCCGTAGCCCGCGGGGGAAAACCCAGACGGTGGACCGAGAGCAACGAGGATCGCACCGAGCCCCACCACCAGCCAAAGCCAGCGCTTTTCCCACAGGAAGTAGCCAAAGCCGCGCAGCGGGAGTGCGCGGCGGCGATGGGAAAGGCTTACCACCGCCTAAATCCCCCCGGTCGGCGTGGCGTTGAATGGGACCCTCACCAGAGCCCACCGGGCGTTTTGGCAGTCTCGATGTCGCGCGAAAGTGGGGTGTCGCTATAGAACAAAACGGCTACATTCCCCACCGTGCAAAAGCTCATCACCGCGCCCGACCCTGAAACACTCCCAACGCCATTTGGCGAGTGGTTCGCCGAGCGCGGCTGGGAACCACGCCCACACCAAATCGCACTCCTCAAAAAGGCGCAGGAAAACCACTCCACCCTCCTTATCGCGCCGACCGGCGCCGGCAAAACGTTGGCCGGCTTTTTGCCAAGCCTGATGGAGCTGGCGGAGCAAAACCGCGCCCGTAACGCACCGGTGCGTGAGGGGCCGCACACACTCTACATCTCCCCGCTCAAAGCCTTGGCGGTCGACATCGCCCGCAACCTTACAACGCCCATTGCGGAAATGGGCCTTCCCATTGCCATCGAGACCCGCACCGGCGACACACCCCAAAACCGCCGCCGCCGCCAGAAGGACAACCCGCCCGACATTTTGCTGACCACGGCCGAGCAGGTGGCGCTGCTCATCAGCCAGCCCGATGCCGCGCGGTTCTTCAGCGAACTCAAGGTGGTGATCGTCGACGAGCTTCACTCCCTCGTCACCTCCAAGCGCGGCGATCTTCTGTCCCTCGGGATCGCAAGGCTGCGCCAGCACGCGCCGACGCTGCGCACCGTCGGCCTTTCCGCCACCGTTGCTCACCCGGATGATCTGCGGGGCTGGCTCGTGCCCCAAGCCGAGGGCGCTGCGGCGATGGCCGACCTCATCGTCGTGGAAGGCGGCGCAAAGCCCGACGTGTCGATCCTGAAGTCAAGCGCACGGGTGCCCTGGTCGGGGCACATGACGCGATGGGCCCTCACCGACATCTACCGCCTCATCAAAGAGCACGGCACGACGCTCGTCTTCGTCAACACCCGAAGCCAGGCCGAAATGCTGTTCCACGAGCTGTGGCGCATCAACGAAGACACCTTGCCCATTGCCCTCCACCACGGCTCCCTCGACCGCCAGCAGCGCCGCAAGGTGGAGGCCGCGATGGCGGAGAACAAGCTGGCCGCTGTCGTCTGCACCTCCACCCTCGATCTCGGTATCGACTGGGGGGGTGTGGACCTCGTCGTCCACGTGGGGGCCCCCAAGGGAGCCTCGCGCCTTGCCCAGCGCATCGGCCGCGCCAACCACCGCATGGACGAGCCGTCGAAGGCGATCCTGGTCCCGTCCAACCGGTTTGAGGTGATGGAATGCCAGGCAGCCCTCGACGCATCCTACCTTGGCCACCAGGACACTCCGCCAGTGCGCGACGGTTCTCTGGACGTTTTAGCCCAACACGTCCTGGGCATGGCCGTCGCGGCCCCGTTCGATGCCTCCGACCTTTACGACGAGCTTTGTTCGGCCTTTCCCTACCGCAAACTCGACTGGGAGACATTTGAGCGGGTGGTGGATTTCGTCGCCACCGGCGGATACGCCCTGCGCAGCTACGATCGCTTCGCCAAGATCAAGCGCCGCAAGGACGGGCTCTGGCGTCTGTCGCACCCGCGCATCGGCCAACAATACCGGCTCAACATCGGCTCCATTGTCGAAATTCCCACCCTCAACGTTCGCCTGGTGGGAAAGCGCGGCAAGACGCTCACCCGCGGCGGGCGCATGCTCGGCACCATCGAAGAGTATTTTGTGAACACCCTCGCGCCGGGGGATACGTTCCTCTTCTCCGGCCAGTGCCTGCGCCTTGAAGGGATCCGCGAGAACGACGCCCTCGTTACCAAATCCCAAATGAAAGAGCCGAAAATCCCCTACTACGGCGGCTCAAAGTTTCCTCTCACAACCTACCTGGCCAGTGTGGTGCGGCAGATGCTTGCTGATCCCTCCCACCGGGAGGCGCTCCCCGAGCAGGTGCGCGACTGGCTCGACATCCAGGCCAAACGCTCCCGCCTTCCCGCCCGCGAAGAGCTCTTGATCGAAACCTTCCCGCGCGGGCGGCGGCATTACATCGTCGCCTACCCCTTTGAGGGCCGCCTCGCGCACCAGACGTTGGGGATGCTCCTCACCCGCCGCCTAGAGCGGATGCGGCTTAAACCCATGGGCTATGTCGCCAGCGACTACGCCCTCGCCATCTGGGGCCTCGCGGACTACTCCACCGCGTTCAACGGCACGAAAAAGGCCAAGGGCCGTACCATGGCCGACCTCTTCGCCGAAGACCTCCTGGGCGATGATCTCGACGAGTGGCTTGCCCAATCAATCCTTATGAAGCGCACGTTTCGCGCCTGCGCGCAGATCGCCCAACTCATCGAGCGACGCCATCCGGGCAAGGAGAAAACTGGCCGGCAAGTCACGGTGTCCACCGACCTCGTCTATGACGTCCTGCGCTCACACGAGCCGGACCACATCCTCCTGCGCGCCACCTGGGCGGACGCGGCAACGGGGCTCCTCGACATTCGCCGGCTTGGGACAATGCTCGCCCGGGTCAAGAGCGACATCGTTCACCAGCCACTGGAGCGGATTTCCCCACTCGCCGTTCCCATTATGCTCGAAATCGGCAAAGAGATTGTGCATGGTGAGGCGTCTGAGGAGCTGCTCGCAGAAGCGGCGGAGTCGTTGGTGTCGGAGGCAATGGCGTGAGTGTGGAAGAAAAGCCTGGCTTCGGCATGTCCGCCATGGGTGCGTTTTCGGTTCCTGGCCCAAAGTCTGAGAACGACAACCTCGCCCCCCAGCGGCCCGCTGCCGCTTGCGCCAAACTCGCCGGCATTGACGCCACCCTCGACGCGTCGGGCGCCGTTTGGTGGGCCAACACGCGCACCCTCATCGTCTCCGATCTCCATCTGGAGACCGGATCGTCCTATGCACGGTCGGGCCAGATGCTGCCGCCCTACGACACTGCGCTAACCTTGGCGCGCCTTGCGGAAGCCGTCGGGTTCTATCTCCCGCGCCGCATCATCGCGCTGGGCGACAGTTTCCACGACCCGTTTGGCGCGGAGCGACTGAACGCCGACGACCGCGATATGCTGATTGCCCTTTGCGGCGCGGCCGAGATGGTGTGGATCGAAGGCAACCACGACCATGACAGCGCCCACGTGTTCGGCGGCACTGCCCAGGAGACCTACTGCCTCAACGGTGTAACGTTTCGGCATATCCCGACGGAAAGCGCGTTCGAGGGGTCTGAGGTGGCCGGTCATCTCCACCCGGCCGCACGGATCACCGTACGTGGCCGCACGCTCAAACGCCGGGCCTTTATCGGCAATGACCGGCGTTTGGTCTTGCCCGCGTTCGGCTGCCTCACCGGTGGGCTCGCCGTGAACGATCCCGCCTTCTCAGAACTCTGGAGCGATGGGTCCGAACCTCGGGTGCACATGATCGGCTCCCGCGGAGTCTATGCCGTCCCCGTCTAGGTGTCGCATCCTAGAGGGTTGTTCATACCGGCGTGGCCGCGGGGTGCTGTACCAAAAATCTCCCGCCTTGGTCCATCGTCCCGGGCATCGCCTGATGCCTCAAGGGACGCTTCGCTCTTAGCCCTTGACCCATCAGGCGCTGCCCGGGCTTCAAAAGGTGTCGGCTCCGGAAGAACGTCGCGTTTTGGTGTCCCACCAAAAGAACTAGTCGGGATGGGTGGCGCAAAGGTGGGCACTCTTGCCGCCAGCTAGCGTACACAGCGGGGACGGCTTTCACATCTAGATGGGCGGCCCTGCCTGCGCCAGGACAGCCCGCGAGTGAGGCGCCTAAATGGAGGCGAACACCCGCGCCCAGGACCGGATCCCTTTGTGGAACGACGTCAGATCGAACTTTTCGTTTGGTGAGTGGACGTTGTCGTCTTCCAGCGCAAAGCCGATCATCAGGGTGTCCATGCCAAGCTTATGCTTGAAGTCGTGCACAATGGGTATCGATCCCCCCATCCCCACCATTGCGGTCGGCTTTCCCCACTCCGTCTCAAGGGCTGCCGCGCCAGCCTTAAGCAACGACCAGTCCTGGGGCACGCTGAAAGCAGCACCCGAGCCCTGGTTCACGAAGGAAACCTCGCAATCGGCCGGCACCCGAGCTCTCACAAAACCCTTAAATGCCTCTGACAAGAGGACGGGGTCTTGGTTGCTCACCAGGCGGAAGGTGACCTTTGCCGACGCCTGCGCGGGGATGACGGTCTTTATGCCGGCGCCGGTATACCCGCCCGACATGCCGTTCACCTCGCACGTGGGGCGCGACCAGACCTGTTCCAGAACGGTTCGCCCGGTCTCTCCCGCAGGTTCGGAAAGACCGATGGGCCCAAGAAAGTCCTGGGCCGACAGGTGGAGGCTCTCCCAGTTCGCACGCAACTCTTCCGAGGGTTCCGCGACGCCATCGTAGAAGCCCGGAATGGTCACCCGGCCTTCGTCGTCATGAAGATCGGCGAGGATCTTGGCTAGGACATGGTTCGGGTTGCGCGCCGGCCCGCCGAATTGGCCAGAGTGAAGGTCGCGGTTCGCCGCCCGGACGATGATGTCATGGGCCACGAGCCCCCGCAGGGTTATGGCAATGGCTGGGGTTTCCTTGTCCCACATCCCGGTATCGCAAACGAAAACGGCATCAGCCTTCAGCTCGTCCCCCGTCTCGCTCAAGAAGCCCGGCAGTGAGGGGGAGCCGCATTCCTCCTCACCCTCAAACAGCACCATTATCGGCGCGGGCAGCTGGCCTTCCACGGCTTTGACGGCGCGCAGCGCCTCCAGCATCGTCATGAGCTGGCCCTTGTCGTCGCAGGCACCGCGGGCGACGATCATCTTTGAGCCGTCATCGCGGGTGACGAGCCGGGGCGCGAACGGGTCCTCCTCCCAAAGGTCAAGCGGATCGACTGGCTGCACGTCGTAGTGGCCGTAAAGAAGCACCCGCGGCTTGTCGGCCGGCCCATCCGCCTTGCCCACCACCATGGGGTGGCCTGTGGTCTCACGGGTTTCGGCGGTGACGCCGAGGTCGGAAAGATTCTCCACGAGCCACTCAGCGGCTTGGCGACACTCGGCCTTAAAAGCCGGATCGGTGGAGATCGACCCAATGCGCAAGAACGCGAACAGGCGTTCCAGGCTGGCGTCGAGATCGCTGTCGATGCGTTCAAGGATCGCGTCGAGGTTCATGGTTCTTCCTTGTCGTGAAATGCGGCTTGCCCTGGCAAACGTCCCGAGTTGCGACCATAACTAGATGAGGAGGACCCATCATGGCGAGCGCCGATCACAGCCTGAACGATGCCTGGCGCCCGCTCGCGGAAAAAGCACTCAAGGGCGCCCCGCTCACTTCGTTGCAAACCCCCATGGCCGACGGATTTTCCGTCGAGCCCATCTATGGCCCCACCCCTCCAGTCTACAGCGGCCGCGCCATGCCCGGCGATTGGCGGGTGGTGGAACGCTATGACACCGATGACGCGGCGCAGGCGGAGGCGGCGCTCTGGAGCGGTGCAAACGTACTTTGTCTGGTGTTTGCAGGGCATCCGTTGGCTGAAGGCCGGGGCCTTGTGGCGGACACGGTCGACACGCTCGACAATGCACTCAAGGGCGTCCTCTTCGAACATGTACTCATGCGCATGGAAGCCGCACCGCGCTCCACCGAAGCCTTGGCGCTATTTCTCGCACTTACAAAACGACGCGGCGTGGATCCGGCCGGGTTCCATGCCGGTCTAGACCCCGTTGGCGCAGGGCGCGCCCCAAGCCGCATCGATGGGGAAGCCGCCCTTGCAGCCCACGCAATGGGAGCAATGACGGTATTCACCTCCGACGGACGCCCCGTCGCAGAAGCCGGTGGAACGCCCGCGCAGGAACTTGCCTTTGCGCTATCGTCCTTCGCCGCCTACCTCCGAGCGCTCGACACCGCCGGCCTTGCGCCTGCCAAATGCCTTTCCCTCGTGGAAATCGCGCTCAGCGCGAACCAAGACCAGTTTACCACCATTGCAAAACTGCGTGCCGCTCGGCGCCTCCACCGGCTGATCGCCGAGGCTTGCGGCGTGTCTGACCCGCCGCCCCTTTCCCTCCACGCGACGACGGCTTCGCGGATGCTGAGCCGCCGCGATCCCCACACCAACCTCTTGCGCAACACTATTGCAGCGTTCGCGGCGGGCGTTGGCGGCGCCGAATCCGTCGCCGTGCGCGCGTTCGATACCATCGGCAGCCCGCTGGCACGCCGTCTTTCGCGCAATGTCCAAACGCTCCTCATCGAAGAAAGCCACTGCGCGGCCCAAGGTGATCCGGCCGCCGGAGCTGGCGCCATCGAAGCGCTCACCGATGCCATCGCGCAAGCGGCATGGTCGTCGTTCCAGGAAAACGATGGAGAACTGTTCTTTGCCCGCCTTGCCTCCGGCGAATTGGCGTCGGAGTTCGCCGCCGCTGCCAGCGAAGAAGACCAAGCCTTCGCGTCGGGTGCTCGAACCATGGTCGGCGTCACCAAATTCGCCCCGCCCGAGCAAGCGCCCCGCCCTCCGACAAAGCCTGCCACCGTGCCCCACAGACGCACACGGGAAGTAAGCGCCGGAACCTTTGGGGATCTCATGGAAGCGGCCAGGGAGGGGGCTACCCTTGGCGACCTCACCGCCGCCCTTTACGGCGAAGCGCCCCAGCCGCCCCTTGTCCCGCGCCGCCTCAGCGCACCGTTCGAGGATTGAGCCCATGATCCCGAACTTTGGAAAAATCCCCTATAAACCAATGCCCTCCCCCGCGGAGGACGGTGAACCGTGGACAACGCCGGAGGGGATCACTCTCCATCCAAGGGTCCGCGCCAACGCCCTCACCGGGCTGCCGGTCGACACCGTCCCTGGGGCGCCGCCTTACCTGCGCGGCCCCTACCCCACCATGTACGTCCAAAAGCCGTGGACGATCCGGCAGTACGCGGGCTTTTCCACGGCGGAGGAGTCCAACGCGTTCTACCGCCGAAACCTTGCCGCCGGGCAAAAGGGGCTTTCGGTGGCGTTCGACCTTGCCACCCACCGGGGCTACGATTCCGATCACCCTCGCGTTGCCGGCGATGTGGGCATGGCCGGCGTTGCCATCGATTCCATCCTCGATATGCGCACCCTCTTCGACGGCATTCCGCTCGGCGACATGACCGTTTCCATGACCATGAACGGCGCGGTGCTGCCTGTCCTCGCCCTTTATATTGTCGCGGCGGAAGAACAGGGCGTTGCCCAAGAAGATCTGAAAGGGACCATCCAGAACGACATCTTGAAGGAGTTCATGGTCCGCAACACCTTCATCTATCCGCCGCGCCCGTCCATGCGGATCGTGTCCGACATTTTTGGCTACACCGCCGCTCACATGCCAAAATACAACTCCATCTCCATTTCCGGCTATCACATGCAAGAAGCGGGGGCGACGGCGGACCTCGAGCTTGCCTACACCATCGCCAACGGCCTCGAATACGTGCGCGCCGGTCGCGACGCGGGCCTTGATGTGGACCGTTTCGCGCCGCGGCTTTCCTTCTTCTGGGCGGTGGGCATGCACTTCTTCATGGAGGTGGCGAAACTCCGCGCTGCACGCCTCCTTTGGTCATCCCTGATGGAAAAGCATTTTTCGCCGAAAGACCCGCGTTCGCTATCGTTGCGGGCCCATTGCCAAACCTCCGGCTGGTCGCTCACGGCCCAGGACGTCTACAACAACGTCGCGCGCACCATGGTGGAGGCGATGGCGGCCACCCAGGGTGGGACCCAGAGCCTTCACACCAATGCGCTCGATGAAGCACTGGCGCTTCCCACCGACTTTTCCGCGCGCATCGCCCGCAACACGCAGCTCGTCCTGCAGGAAGAATCGGGCACGACCCGGTTCATCGACCCCTGGGGCGGCGCACCGGTGGTTGAGCGGTTGACCGCTGACCTTGCCGCGCGCGCCATGGAGCACATCGACGAGGTGGAGGCGCTGGGCGGTATGGCGCGCGCCATCGAGGCGGGGACGCCGAAACTGCGGATCGAGGAAGCTGCCGCGCGAGCCCAGGCGCGCATCGATTCGGGCGAACAGGCGGTCATCGGCGTCAATCGGTACCTGCCCGACGGCGATGACGAGGTGGACGTCCTCAAGGTGGACAATGACGCGGTCCGTCGCCGACAGCTCGAAAAGCTGGAAAAACTGCGCTCAGAACGGGACGAAGCGGCCACCACCGCTGCGCTGACCGCCCTCACCAACGGCGCGCGCGGTAACGGCAACCTCCTCGAACTCACCATTGCTGCAGCCCGCGCCCGCGCCACCGTCGGCGAGATGAGCGACGCCATGGAAGCCGCCTTCGGCCGCCACACTGCAGAGGTAAAAGCCATCACCGGGGTTTACCGGCGGGAGGCTGGGGCCATGACAGAGCGCATCGACGCCGTGCGCACACTCACCGATGCCTTTGCCGAAGCCGAAGGACGCCGTCCGCGCATTCTCGTCGCCAAAATGGGCCAGGACGGCCACGATCGGGGCCAGAAGGTCATCGCGTCCGCCTTCGCCGATCTTGGCTTCGACGTCGACATCGGGCCGCTGTTTGCAACGCCCCAGGAGTGCGCACGGCAGGCGGTGGACAACGATGTCCACGTGGTGGGGGTCTCCTCCCTCGCAGGCTCGCACCTGGCGCTTTTGCCGGCGCTTCGCAAAGCCCTCGCGTCGGAGGGGCGGGAGGACATTTTGATCGCCATCGGCGGTGTCATCCCGCCCCAGGACGTGCCCGAACTAAAGGCCATGGGCGCTGCGGCGATTTTCCCGCCCGGCACGATCATCGCCGATGCTGCCGAGGGTCTCCTCGATCTCCTGCGCACCCGTCTGGGGCACGGGCCGAGGGCAGCGGCCGAGTGAGCCTGTCGCCGACCGATGCACGGCTGATCGAGGCTGCGATTCAAGCATCAAAGGGCGCCTACGCCCCCTATTCTCGCTACCATGTGGGGTCTGCGGTTCTGATGCGGGACGGCCGCATGGGGACCGGCGCCAACATCGAGAACGCCTCTTACGGTGTCGCCATCTGCGCCGAGACCAACGCCATCACCACCCTCATTGCCGAGCGCCACGGCATCATCGCCCGCCTCGCGGTGGTGGCCTACCCGTCGGAAAACCCGCAAGGCGGTGTGCTGGGCGCCCCGTGCGGTCGATGCCGCCAGGTGATCGCCGAGTTTTCCGACAGCGAAACCACAGTTCTGATCGCGTACCCCGATGGCCGGCTTGGCCTCCAGCTCACCCTTGATGAACTCTTCCCCCACAGCTTTGGCCCCGCGGCTCTCGGCGGCGCGACGGCGTAGGGTAGCGGGAGCGCGGTTTGCCCCTGTGCCACGGGGCTCAACCGAGGCTTAACCCTGTCGCCCGATGGACACGGTGGCGGTGCTCATTGCCAGCCGGCGGCAAGGCGAATGCGGGAGATGTGGACAAAGCAATCAATCCTCTTTGAGGATCGGTTGGAATTTCGTGCCATTTCAGACATCCGTTTTATAGATCGGATACGGCCATGCATCGGTTTGCCCCTCTCATTCTCGTTCTTATGCTGGCAGCGTGCCAGGGCATTGGCCCGGCTGAGCCGCTGACCGAGCTTTCGGTCTCCAACGACACTTGGGTGGTCATCACCGATGAGGGGGCGGGCGCCGTCGGCATGGGGACACGCTATGACGAGACCGCCCTCGCCGCTGTCGCCCCGGCCGCAGAAATCCGCTCGATCCAGACCGCGGTGGAGCAGAGCACCACGTGGACCCATGCAGCGTTCATCAACGAAGTGCAGGCGGTGCAGTTTTTTAAAGGACCCAATGGGACCGTTGGCGAAATGCACGGCGTGACTCAGCACCTTGCCGGACCCAACGGAGAGCGCATCGGGATGACCATGGCCCAAGCCGGCGTCGCCCGGCGCGATTGCCGCAACGGCAAAAAGCTGTGGCGGGGCATGGCTGTGTGCAAAGCCCGCAGCGCCAGCCATGTGGAGCTGGTGTTTGCCATCCCCCAATATGATGGCCCCTTCAACCGCCTCGCCTCGGCCAAGGATTTGAGGCGGGCAGAGCTGCAACGCATCGTGTGGCGCGCGAAGGGTTAGACGACCTCGCGGCCCGGTTGCGGGCCGGCGAGCGCGCGGCCCTCGCCCGCGCCATCACGCTGGTGGAATCGCGCAAGGCTGAGCATCGCAAAGATGCCGCGGCGTTGCTCCAATCGCTCCTCCACCACACCGGCAACGCCATCCGCGTTGGGATCACCGGCGTTCCGGGCGTCGGGAAATCCACCCTCATCGATGCCCTCGGCCTACTCCTCATCGAACGGGGTCACCGGGTGGCTGTTCTTGCCGTCGACCCCTCATCAACCCGAACCAAGGGCGCGATCCTGGGCGACAAGACGCGCATGGCGCGCCTTTCCCACGAGCCGGCCGCGTTCGTGCGCCCGTCCCCGTCCGCGGGCTCGCTGGGCGGCGTCGCGGCCCGGACCCGCGAAGTCATGCTGATCGTTGAGGCGGCTGGCTACGACGTGGTGATCGTGGAAACCGTCGGCGTGGGCCAGTCGGAGGTGGCGGTTGCCGATATGGTGGACACCTTCCTCGCCCTCATGCTCCCGGGAGCCGGCGACGAACTCCAGGGCATCAAAAAAGGTCTCCTGGAGCGGGCCGACATCATCGCGGTCAACAAAGCGGACGGCGAAGCGCGTGATGCCGCCCGGCGCGCCGCGGCAGACCTCCTCGGCGCGGTAAAAATTCTCTCCGGACCCAAGCCACCGCAGGTTTTGACCGTTTCGGCCGCCACCGGAGATGGCTTGGAGGCACTGTGGGCAGCGGTACTCACCTACCGCGAAACCCTCGTCGCGTCCGGTGCCTTGGCAGAGCGGCGGCGGGACCAGGACGTTTTATGGATGCGCGAGATGGTCGCGGATGGGCTCGAGCGCTACCTCAATGGAAAAGCGCGACCGGTCATTGCCGACCTTGAGACAAAGGTGGCTGATGGAGAACTTGCGCCGAGCGCCGCCGCCGCAAAAATTCTGGATCAGCTGCCTTGACGCTCCCCCGCCTTCTTGTCACCGGCTTTGGCCCGTTCCCAGGGGTTCCGGACAACCCGTCGGCACGCCTCGTGGAGTGGATCGACACCCACCATCTGCCGGGCGTCAAGACCACTGTGTTGCCCACCGAATGGTCCATTAGCGAGGACGTGGCTGACCTCGCACGCTCGGCTGATGGGGTGATCATGTTCGGGGTTGCCACGAACTCGCGGCACATCCGCTATGAGCGCATCTCCCATTCGGTAGCGTCCGACGCCCGCGACGCGGCAGGGAACCCCAGACCCCAAGCGCCCGTCCATTCTCGCCGCACGGACCTACCGGCGACGTTACTCGTAGAAGCAGCCCGAAAGGCCGGCTTTCCCGTACGGCTTAGCCACAGCGCCGGCACCTACATCTGCAACACCTCTTACGGTGCGGCGTTGTCGGCGAACCGGCGCGCGCTGTTTGTGCACATTCCGCAACCCTGCGGCCGCAGCACCGTCGGCGAGACTGCACTGAACCACCACGCGCTCTGGCTGATCGCCGCACTTCAGGTTCTCTTGTTCCGCTAACATCGGCTGTTCAGCCTAGACACCAGCACACCTGACAAAGCTGGCAGAGTCTCAATTGCGTCGAGGACTTGGGGGACACCAACAGCTTGATTGCGTCTTCGACGAGGAGTGAGCCCTAAACTGACTGGGCTCAGCCAACCCCGTGCCCCCTTATCGCGCCCCCTCAAGCAACATCACAGCAAAGTAGTCTTTCGGGTCCGTCCAGGTTCTCACTGGCGCGAGAGCAGCCCCTTCGGCGAAGGCCGCGAAGCTCTCGATGGTGTATTTGCGGCTGTCCTCAGAATGGATGGCCTCCCCACGCGCGAACGGGATTTTTACGCCTGCCACAGTGACCGTTTGGTCCCGGTTGGAGACAAGCCCCATCTCGATGGCCTGCTTCTCGTCATCAAACCGCACGTGGAAATCAAACGCTCTGAGGTCGAAATCTGCACCCAGCTCGCGGTTGATCCGTTGGAGGAGGTTCTTTTTGAATGCCGCCGTCACGCCGGCCGGATCGTCGTAGGCGTTGTGCAAAACCTGTCGGTCTTTCAGCAGATCGAAACCGATCAGGAACCGGTCGGCCCCGGTCACCTCTCGCCACATGGAAAACAGATCCAGGGCGGCGTCCGGTTTGAGGTTGCCCACCGTAGAGCCGGGAAAGAAGATCAGCGCGTTGTCGGGGCGATCCATGGTGAACGGTCGAAAAAAGTCCGCCGCGATACCGGTGACGTTCAGTTCCGGGTAGAGCGCCGCCATCTCATCGGCCACGGCGTCGAGCTGCTCGGAAGATATATCGATGGGAACATAGCCGGCCGCCCGCTCGCCCAGCGCCGCCAAAAGGGGACGCACCTTGAGGGCCGCACCGCTTCCAGGCTCCACGATGGTCACGCGCTCGCCCAATGCATCGGCCATGGCGTCCGCATGGGTTTCCAGAAGCGCCGTCTCGGTGCGCGTCAGATAATAGTGGTCGATGTTGGTGATGGCCTCAAAGAGTTTTGCGCCGGTTCGATCATAGAGCCAGCGGGCGTCGATCCATTTGGTTTCCCGCTGCAAGCCGGCGAGGATCGATGCCGCAAACGCGGCGTGGTCTGCGCCTTCCAGCGCGGGGGCAATGTCCATTTAGTTGTCTTTCGCGAGACGCAATCCCGCGAACTGCCAGCGCAGGTGCGGGTGAAAGAAGTTGCGGTAAGTGATGCGGGCATGGTCGCGGGGCGTGGCAAAGGATGCGCCGCGCAGCACGTATTGGTTGACCATGAACTTGCCGTTGTACTCGCCCAGCGCCCCCACGGCCGGCTGAAAGCCTGGGTAGGCGGCGTAGGCTGAGCGGGTCCACTGCCAGACCTCACCCATCATCTGGCGCAGGCCCCTGCGTGCGCTTGGGGGGCGCGGCCGAAGATAACCGCCCTCGATGAAGTGGCCGTCGTCATCGCCCGTGCGCGCAGCGATTTCCCATTCCACTTCACTGGGAAGCCGGGCGCCGGCCCAGCGGGCAAAGGCCTCAGCCTCGTAGTAGCTGACGTGGTGCACCGGTGCGTCGCGGTTGACGAGTTGCGTGCCGCGCAGGCCAAACACCCACCAGGCATCGTCTTCCCGGCGCCAGTAGAGCGGCGCGCGCCACCCTTCCGTCTGCACCGCGGCCCACCCATCGGAGAGCCACAGGGTTTCTGTGTCGTAGCCGCCGTCTTCGATAAAGGCGATCCATTCCCCCGCGGTGACCAACTGGCCGGCGATCTGGAACGGCGGCACGTGCTCTGTGTGGCGGGGGCCTTCATTGTCGAAGTGGAAACCATCGGTGGCGCCAACGTCCACGAGGCCCCCATCGAAGGAGTGCCAGTCCTGCTCGCCGTCGTGGGGCTCCATCACGATGGGTGCCGGTGCGAGGTAGGCCGGCTCCAGCGGATTGAGCGAGAAGGCGTGAAGTATGTCCATGAGAAGGAGTTCTTGGTGCTGCATCTCGTGATGGCAGCCCAGCTCGATGCGCCGCTCGATTTCGCTGCGATGGGATAGCCCTTGGGTGTCGTCCAGGAGTGCGCAAATGCGCGCATCGATGGCCGCGCGATAGCCCATCACCTCGGCGGCCGACGGCCGGGTGAGCATGCCGCGAAAGGGTCGCGCATGCCGGGAGCCTGCCTGCACGTAGTAGGAGTTAAAGCAGTGCGCAAATTTTGGGTCGTGGGGCCGGAAGGCACGTTCGAATTCGGCAAGGA
Source organism: Pseudomonadota bacterium (assembly GCA_039189655.1). Lineage (GTDB taxonomy): Bacteria > Pseudomonadota > Alphaproteobacteria > Rhizobiales > Amorphaceae > Acuticoccus. The sequence goes on from JBCCYN010000005.1 coordinate 45,128, forward strand.
CAAAGGTCTCGAAGAACCACGTGGTGTGGGCCAGGTGCCACTTCGCCGGCGATGCATCGGGCATCGACTGGACGACCATATCTTCCGGCGACAGGCGCGCTGCAAGCTCAGAGGATCGTTTGCGGGTGCGTTCAAATAGCGCCGCCACGCCTTTGGGGCGGCGGTCAATTCCGGTCAGCAACATCGGCCGAGTCTCCCGTCGTGAACGCCGTTCTTGGAGACAGTTGAACGACTGCCGTTAGTTATCCAACGTCCGCGCTTCCTCGGGGATCATGATAGGGATCCCATCGCGGATGGGATAGGCAAGCTTTGCCTCTTCGGAGATCAATTCTCCCGCAGCGGCGTCATAGCGCAGGGTTGATTTGGTCACCGGGCAGACCAGGAGTTCTAAAAGTTTCGGGTCGACAGTTCGGTCTTCGGCCATGGGTCTTGCCCGCTCCCGCGCTAGTTCAAGGTGGGCTTATCGCCCGACTGGCGCGCCAATTCCATCTCCGTGATCGCCACAAGGGTTGCGGCGCGGGCGCGCAGGTCGGGGGCTTCCAAAAGCGCTTGCTTTTCCGCCGGACCGTAGGGGCTCATCATAGCAAGGGTGTTGACGAGCGCCTCGTTGGAGGCGGTGCGCACACTCTTCCAGTCGGCCTCCAGATCGTTGGCGTCCAGATAGCTCTGAAAAGCCTCGATCAGCGCGTCGCGGTCCACCTCCGCGCCGCCGTCGGTGTCCACGAGATCGCTGACGAACCGCTCAGCCGAAATGCGGCAACGCCTGAAAAGCTCGCCGTCGTCGATCTCCTCGAGGATACTGAAGCGGCAAACCCCGGAAAGCTGGATCAGGTAGCGCCCATCGCCGGTTTCCTGGAAGGACACGATCCGCCCCAGCGCACCCACACCGCAAAGGAGGGGCGTGTCCGGATCTTCGCCCGTGGCGCCGTCGAACCGGGGTTGGACCATGCCGATGACCCTATGGGTTGCCAAAGCATCGTCGATCATCGCGAGGTAGCGCGGCTCGAATATGTTGAGGGGAAGGTAAGATCGCGGCAGGAGCAGTGCACCCGACAACGGAAACACCGGCACCGTTTCGGGGATGTCCTGCTCGCGCTCGTAGTTTGTGTTTCCGATCCGCATCAAAGGTTCTCCAACACTACGCGAACAGGACAGAGGCCAATTTCCGACGGCCGGCGACGGTCGCCGGGTCGGTGGGCCCCCATGCTTCGAAGAAGTTGATCAGCTCCTTGCGCGCCGCGTCTTCGTTCCATTCGCGGTCTTTCCGCATGATCGTGATGAGTTCGGTGACGGCACCGTCCTTGTCACCCTCACCGGCGAGGGCAACGGCAAGCTCCAGCCGCGCCTGGTGGTCGTCAGGACTGGCGTCCACCTTGGCGCGGAGCTGGCCGGTCTCGCCAAGATCCGCGGCCTGGCGAGCCAGTTGCAGTGCTTTTTCAAGAGCTTGGATTTCGCTCTTTGCAAGCATTTCAGGCGTTAGAGAGGCAAGGATCTCCTCAACCCCTGACAGGTCCCCGGCATCGATGCTGACGAAGCCGAGGCCAGCGATGGCGGCCGCGTTTTCAGGATCCCGCTGCAGCACCTCGCCATAAAGCGTCGCCGCGTGGTGGTGGTCGCCCGAAGCGCGCGCCGCGTCGGCCTCGGCCATGAGATCGGCGACGCCGTCGGTGGCTGGTCCGGCCACGCGCTCCAAAAACGCCTTGATCTGGCTTTCGTTCTGGGCGCCCACAAAGCCGTCCATGGGTTGGCCCTGGCGAAAGGCAATCACCGCCGGAATGGAGCGAATGCCCAGTTGGCCTGCAATTTCAGGGTGATCGTCAATATTCATTTTGACGAGGCTCACGGCACCCTTATGGGCGCGCACAGCCTTCTCAAGGGCCGGAGCGAGCTGTTTGCACGGGCCGCACCACGGCGCCCAAAAGTCCACAAGAACAATCGTCTCACGCGAGGCTTCGATCACGTCTTGCACGAAGCTTTGCGTGGTCGTTTCCTTGACGGCGTCGGACGCGCCGACGGTTTGTGTGTCACCGGCGGGCTGCGACGAGATCGCTTGCCCGGAGGGACCCAGGAGGGTGCTCATAGATTTGCCTGTCGTGCTGGCCTTCACCCGCTAAACGTAGGCCCCTCGCCCGCCAAGACAATCAGTTGGGCGTCCAATGCCACCCTCAGAACGAACCGCGGGCGCAATCTTTGAAAAATGCCCAAAAAGAGCGACCGCTAGCCTGCTCCAAACCTTGCACTATTGCCCGCCGACCCGGCTTAATGCGCAGATAACACAAGCGATTTGTTAGACTAGAACGTCCATAGGTTGACCGGCGGGGGCACGGAACACCGACCGGTAGCGCTCGATTTCACCCGCGGGACCGGTGGCTTTGGACGGATTGTCCGAGAGCTTGACCGTGGGATGACCATCGGCGGCGACGGCCTTGCAGACGATACTGAACGGACAAAGGGCGTCGCGCTTGGCAAGGCCGCGAAAATCGTTGGTAAGGAAAGTTCCCCAACCGAAGGAGATGCGCGCGCGGTGGGCAAATCGGCGGTGAAGCGTTTCGATCGTGTCGACGTCGAGACCATCGGAAAAGATAATACGCTTTTCCAGGGGATTCTCGCCCCGGTCGCGCCACCAGGCGATGGCAGCCTCCGCCCCTGCGGCAGGATCGCCCGAATCAACGCGCACCCCGGTCCATGAGGCGAGCCAGTCCGGCGCCCGGCTCAGGAAGGCCTCCGTGCCAAACGTGTCCGGTAAAACGATGAGGAGATTACCGTCATGCTCCTCCTGCCAGTCCTCCATCACCCGGTAGGGGGCCGCAGCAAGGGCGTCGTCGTCCTCGGCAAGGGCCGCATAGACCATCGGCAACTCGTGGGCGTTGGTGCCGATAGCCTCCACCTCCCGGCGCAGCGCGATGAGGCAGTTGGACGTGCCGATGAAGGCGGGCCCGAGCCCCTCAATGAGGGCCTGGACGCACCAGTCCTGCCACAGGAATGAGTGGCGCCGCCGGGTGCCGAAATCGGCAATGGTGAGATCGTCGAGACGGCGCAGGCGCTCCACCTTTTCCCACAGCTTGGTCATGGCTCGGGCGTAAAGCACCTGGAGTTCGAACCGTCCCAGCGCGTTGAGCACTGCCCGCGAGCGCAGCTCCATTAGAACCGTGAGCGCCGGAATTTCCCAAAGCATTACCTCCGGCCAGGACCCCTCGAAGGTGAGTTCGTACTGACCGTCACGCTTGTTGAGCTGGTAGGGCGGCAGTCGCAGCGCCTCGAACCATTCCATGAAATCGGCACTGAACATCTGCCGTTTGCCGTAAAACGTGTTGCCGCGCAGCCAGGTGCTTTCCCCGCGCGATAAGGAGAGCGAGCGAATGTGGTCCAGCTGCTCGCGCAACTCCCCCTCGTCCACCAGCTCGGCAAGCTTGAGGTGTTTGCTGCGGTTGATGAGGGAGAAGGTGACGATGGTGTCGGGCTTGTTGCGCAGCACCGACTGGCACATCAGAAGTTTATAAAAGTCCGTATCGACCAGCGAGCGCACAATCGGGTCGATCTTCCATTTGTGGGTCCAAACCCGCGTTGCGATATCGGTCATGGGGCCTCCGGGCGCCGTCCCCGACCCTTACGATGACAGCGGCGGCCGACGCCAGAACCGATTACGCACCAACTCATTTTGTGGGTGATCCGGCCGGAACTCCCACTTTTGCGCCACCAATCCCGACTAGTTCTTTTGGTGGGACACCAAAAAGCGACGTTCTTCCGGAGCCGACACTTTCTTGAGCCCGGGCAGCGCCTGATGGGTCAAGGGCAAAGAGCGAAGCGTCCCTTGAGGCATCAGGCGCTGCCCGGGATGATGGATCACAGCGGGAGATTTTTGGCCCATTGCCCAGCTGTGGCGCCGCTAGAAGCAACCGTCTGGGAACCGACATCTAGGGAAAGAGGCGGTTGATTTGCCAAGGCGCCGACTGGTCGTCGCGGCGGTAGGCGAACCGGTCGTGGAGGCGGAACTGTCCGTCCTGCCAAAATTCGATGCGCAGCGGTGATAGGCGAAAGCCGGACCAGTGAGGCGGTCTTGGCACCACATCGCCAAATTCGGCTTCGCGCTCAGCCACCCGTCTTTTCAGTTCTTCCCGGTCGGCGGCCGGGCGGGACTGGTCCGATGCCCACGCGCCGATCTGGCTGCCGTGGGGGCGGGATGCGAAGTAAGCGTCCGCCTCATCAGCGCCCACGGGAGTGATGGGCCCGCGCAAGCGCACCTGCTGCCGCCGTGTTTTCCAGTGAAACAGTAGTGCCGCTCTGGGGTTTGCCGCCAGCGCCCGCCCCTTGGCGCTTTCAAGGTTGGTGTAAAATACAAAGCCCCGCGCATCGTGGCCTTTGAGGAGTACGATCCGCGCATCCGGCAAACCCTCCGCGTCCACGGTGGCGAGCGTCATGGCGTTGGCATCGTTGGGCTCGGATTCGAGCGCTGCGGCAAACCAGGCGTCGAACAAAAGGAAAGGATCGGGAGCCGAGCCCGTCCTGACGCTTTCGTCTGTGATGCTGAGGTCGTCAGAGAGGGTCGCGTTCATGGTTCGCTCACACTACATTGAGGTGTTGTCAGTGGATTTGGTGGCCGGAGCGTTTGTGCCTGCAGCGGCGGGGCGAGCGCTCCTTTGCGGATTTGGAGACGAATGGCGCGCGATCCTTACACAGTTCTGGGCGTTTCAAAGTCGGCCTCGGAAAGCGAAGTCAAGTCCGCTTACCGCCGACTGGCGAAACGGTACCATCCAGACACCAACGCCGACGATCCCAAGGCGCAGGAGCGCTTCGCCGAGGTGAACGCCGCTTATGAAATTGTGGGCGACAAGGACAAGCGCAAGCAGTTCGACCGCGGAGAAATCGACGCGGCCGGCCAGCCCCGTTTCCAGAGCGCCGGTTTTGGCACCGGCGGCGAGCCGTTCGGCGGCTTCGGTTTCGGCGGCGGAAATCGCGAGGGCCGCTCGCGCACCTGGCGCTTCACCTCCAGCGACGAGGGTGGACCAAGCGGCGTCGACGAGATTTTGCGCGAGTTCATGGGCGGCGGTCGTGAGCGGGGCGCCGGCGGAGGCGGCAGCCAGCAGCGGGCGGGTTTCGGCACCCAAGATCTTCGAGGTGAAGACCTTGAGGTGGTCGTAACCGTGACCCTTGAGGACCTTGCCAGCGAAGAGAAGCTTCGGGTCTCTTTGCCCACCGGCCGCACGGTGGACGTTCGCTTGCCGGCGGGCGCGGAACCCGACCAACAGATCCGCCTGCGCGGTCTTGGCCACGAAAGTGCCGCGGGGGGCCCCGCGGGCGATGCCATCCTCACCCTTCGCATCGCATCCCACCCGCTGTTCGTGCGCGATGGTTCGAACCTTAAGCTGGAACTCCCGATCACCCTTTATGATGCGGTGCTAGGGGCGAAGGTCCGAGCGCCCACGCTCACCGGATCGGTTAACGTCACCGTCCCGGAGGGCTCTTCGGGGGGAAAAACACTCCGATTGCGAGGGCTTGGGCTCACCAGCAAGTCGGGCACCAGGGGGGATCTCCTGGTCACGCTCCAGATCGACCTGCCCCACGACATACCGGACGACTTCATCGACATGATGGAGCGCTGGCGCGAGGACGCCCCCTACCAGCCACGCAAATCGAACTGAGCGCGTACCGGCGAGTGACAAGCAAACGCTAGGTTTCCGGCCTATAAAGTCCGCCTTTCGAAGACGGCCGAGAGCAGTTCCTGCGGGAGCCCCGGCGCTCGAATTGTTCCCAGCCAAACTTTGATGACGTTCCTCGACAGCGGGGGCCTTTCAGGCACGGGCCATTTTGCCCGCCATGGTGTGGAAATCAGTGGGGCTTGGATGGGGAGGCGCGTGGTGGCTTGACGCAAAGACATCGACGGTACGAGCATTGATGGGGCGTGATCCACGCCTAACCTCCTGAGGCCTTCCCCAGCATGGTCTTGAACGGAGGCAAAGGGGCTTCAGTCTCGGATCGATTTCTGTGGTCCGACCGTTCCGGACGAGGTCGCTGGGGGGCATTCGTCTGGAATGCGAAAGGCCAACGATGACCAAGAACAGAAATCTGAAGCGCCGCGTGCGTGGGCGGGCGGCGAAAACCGGCGAATCCTACACTGCCGCACTTCGGCATGTTCGCCAAGAAGCGGCGCTTGAAGCGGAAAACGGGGTTCGATCCGTCCGCCTCGCGGTCGCACAAACAACGCACTTTAACGACCCTCGTGATATCTCGGGACTCCGAGCCATCGGGAGCGAAGTTCGGCGTCTGATGCGCGAAGCCCGCGAAGCGAGCGCGAGGATCGTGCACTTTCCTGAAGGGGCGACCTGCTCGCCGCATAAGCGGATAATGTCTGCGACCGGCCCTGGGGAAATCGGTCCCTCAGACTGGAGTCGTTTTCCATGGGACACCCTTCGTGAGGAGCTCGAAGCGATCGCGCGCCACGCGCGGGATCTTGAAATCTGGACTGTCCTTGGCTCCATCCACAGGCTCAGCGAACCGCATCGGCCGCACAACAGCCTTTACGTTTTGTCAGATCGTGGCGATCTCGAAACAAGATACGATGAGAGGCTGCTATCGAAAACCAAAGTGTCTTTCATGTACTCACCCGGAAACGCACCCATCACATTCGAGGTCGACGGTGTGAGCTTCGGATGTGCGCTTGGCATGGAGTCGCACTTTCCAGAAATTTTCGCGGAGTACGAGAGACTGGACGTCGACTGCGTCCTTTTCTCGACAACTGGCGAGTCGGTCAAAGCCGCTCCGACCTTCGCCTCGGAAGTGTTGGGGCACGCTGCCAACAGCACATTTTGGGTGAGCTATTCGGCTCACACCCCGCAAAGTGTGACCACGCCCGCGGGCATTGGGACTCCGGAAGGCGAATGGGCCGCACGTTGCAAGATCGGCGAGAGCCCGGGCATTGCCGTGGCAGAGATCACGACCGATCCAAACAATCTGGCGCGACCTTGGCGCAGAGGAGCACGGTCCGGACTTTATGAGCCGCACCAAGTCGTGGGGGACCCCAGGAGCTACGGGCGCAGTACGTTCTAAGCCTTTCAATTCCGATAGGGCGAGGTCACCCCACGGCAAAATGGAGCTCGACGACCCGCCTAAAACGCCCCGCCCAATGACTTGCGGGTAGAGGTTACCTGCACCCCTTCCCGGTGGCGAACAGCGAGGTTGCCACCGCAACTAGCGTCCGACCGATGCGCTCCGCGTACGGCAGTAAGTTGGATGCCTCAACCGCGTGGGCGGCGGCGTTTAGCGAGCGCCGCTTCCCACCCTTGGGCACGTCGCCGGGCACCCCCATGTCAACAAGCCCTGTCGATGAGCAAAGCCAAGCCGCAACGCACCGTGGCGCAACATGGCTCCATGTCGACGAATTGCGCCCTAGAGCGCGTTTCAGCAACATGGAATCATGTTGCGGCTCGAATCGCGCGGAAAGACAAGAACTTAGAGAAGGTCATGCGATCGCTTGGTCGCGTGACCTGCTCTAGCCGGCGATAGTAGCGAAATTGTTGATGATTAGGATGCGCAGGAAGAAGAGGCCCAGGAGGAGCACCAGGGGCGACAGGTCGAGGCCGCCGAGGTCGGGAAGGATGTTGCGAATGGGGCGTAGCGCTGGCTCAGTCAGCCGGTAAAGCACGTTGCCAATGGCGCCGATGACCTGGTTGCGCGGGTTCACCACATTGAATGCGTAAAGCCAGGAAAACACGGCCGAGGCAATGACAATCCAGGTGTAGAATTGAATGACCACAAGGATGAGTTCCAGGATTGACCCCATGGACGCGCCTTCTCTCCGATCCAACCACCGATTCGAGGATTAATCCGGCCCGTCCCAGCGTAGCAGGCGATGGGATCAACCCTCGGCGCCTGCCACCAGCGGCCAGCAAAACGACCTCTCCCCATCGCGATCCGGGTGGCCCGCGACACTCTCTTGGTAACCGTCCACCGTCGCTCCGGCAAGCGCGCGTAAGCGTGGCTCAGCCGCGCAACGTTGCCCCGGTCGCCTTCGCCACCGCCGCCACAATGGCCTCGCTCACGGCGTCGATCTCCTTGTCCGTCAGGGTCTTTTCCTGGGGCTGGAGCGTTGCCTCCAGCGCCACGGACTTTTGACCCTCAGGAACGCCGGCGCCGCGATAGACATCAAACACCGCAACGTCCGCCACCAGATCCTTGCGCGCGCCCTTCGCGGCCCTGGTGATGGTTCGCGCATCGGTGTCCTCTGCCACCAGGAACGCGAAGTCGCGACGCACAGGCATGAGGTCCGAGGCCTGGAACTCCGCTTTGCGAGTGGATTTTCGGCGCGGTTCGGGCACCGCCTCCACCGTGAGTTCGAAGGCCACCAGACGCTCTGGTGCTTCCATGGCCTCGAGCACCGCCGGGTGGAGTTCGCCAAACGCCCCCAGCACCTTCGGCCCCAACCGCAGGACTCCGGAGCGACCCGGATGGTAGTAGCCCGGCGCATCGCGCGTGGGTTCGGCGCGATCGGCCGGTCCGCCCATGGCCGCAATGGCGGCAAGAAGGTCAGCCTTGGCATCGAACACATCGGCCGGACCGGCGCCGGGCGACCAGTGCCGGCCCATGCGACCGGGCGCGCTGCGGCCCTGGCGCACTCCCGCCACCGAGGTGGTTTGATCGTTCGGCTCGTCCCCGGCGAAAACCTGACCGGTTTCAAAAAGGGCAACGTCCGGGTGGCCGCGATTGAGGTTGCGCGTGAGCGCGCGGATGAGCCCCGGTAACAGGCTCGGGCGCATGTCCGACAAGGCCTCCGCAATGGGGTTGTCTAGGGCAATTTCCGCCCCGCCGCCGCCAAAGGCCGCCGCGTCGTCGTGGCTGATGAACGACCAGGTCACCGCCTCCACCATGCCCCGGCTTGCAAGGGCGCGGCGCGCGGTGGCGATGCGCTGCTGGCGGGTGGTGAGAACCTTTGGAGCCACCGCGCCCGGTCGATCGAGGGGCGTGGGCGCCACATCGTCGATACCAACGATCCGCACCACCTCCTCCACCAGATCCGCTTTCCCCTCAACGTCGGACCTCCAGGTGGGTGTTTTGACCCGCCACGGGCTCTCGGCCCGGTCCACGTCAAACCCGAGGGAAGTCAGCACCGAGGCAGACCGATCTTCTGGGATATCAACTCCAGAAAGGCGCTTCACCTCCGATGGCGGAAACGAAATGGTACGGCTTGCCTCCGGGATAGCCCCTGCCAGGGTGATTGGACCCGCCTTTCCGCCGCAAAGCTTCACGATCATCGCGGTGGCCAATTCTAGGCCTGGAACGGTGAAGGTCGGATCGACGTTGCGCTCGAAGCGGTGGCGTGCGTCGGAGTGGATACCGAGCGTCCGACCGGTCCGCGCAATGTTGAGGGGCTCCCAAAGGGCCGATTCCAAGAGAACGCGGGTGGTCCCGTCGGTGGAGCCCGACGCTTCCCCGCCCATGATGCCGGCCAGGGATTCCACGCCGTTCTCATCGGCAATCACGCACATGGTGTCGTCGAGCGCATAGGTCTTGCCGTCGAGGGCTTCGATGGTTTCCCCGGCACGAGCCCGGCGCACGGTGAGATCACCCGCCACCTTGTCGGCGTCAAAGACGTGAAGCGGCCGCGCCACATCGTGGGTGACATAGTTGGTGACGTCCACCAGCCGATTGATGGGTCGCAGACCGATGGCCGTGAGACGCGCCTTCAACCAGTCCGGCGAGGGGCCGTTGGATACGCCCTCGATGAGCCGCAGCGCGAACGCGGGGCAAAGGGACGGGCCATCCGCAAAGGAAAGGTGCACGGCCGGAGCAGCGCTGCCACTAGAACTGTCGATCGGCTCGATGGACAGCGGCTTTAATGTACCCACGCCCGCCGCGGCCAAATCGCGCGCAATCCCCCGCACACCGAGGCAATCGCCGCGGTTGGGCGTGATGCCCACTTCGATGACCGGGTCGTCAAGCTTGGCCCACTCCACGTAGGAGACACCCACCGGCGCATCGGCCGGCAGATCCACGATCCCCTCATGGGCGTCGGAAAGCCCCATTTCGCGCTCCGAGAGCATCATCCCGCGGCTTTCGACCCCTCGGATGTTGCCCACCTCAAGATCGACACCCGTGCCTGGAATGTGCGTCCCCGGTGCCGCGAAAACCCCCACCATGCCGGCGCGGGCGTTCGGCGCGCCGCAGATCACCTGGATGTTGGACCCGTCGCCCAGATCCACCGACAGCACCCTGAGCCGGTCCGCATTGGGGTGCTGATCGGCCGCCGTCACGCGGGCGATCTTGAAGGGCGCGAGGGGCGCGGCGCGATCCTCCACCCCCTCCACCTCAAGGCCGATGACCGTGAGACGCTCAAGGATGTTTTCAAGGGTGGCGGATGTGTCGAGGTGGTCCTGAAGCCAGGACAGTGTGAACTTCATGGATCAAGCAACTTTTGGCGGTTAGGCGCCCGTAGAATAGCCGAGACTGCGAAGATAGCGCTCAAATCGTGGGCCGTCCGTATCATCGAACCTTTGTTGCTCCGAGCTGTGCTGGGAGAGGATGCGCTCCACTTCGCGCAGGGTCGAGGCTTCGAGCTTCTCGCAGTCCGGCGCGCTCAGTCGTTTATACGACTGCTCCAGGATGCGTGCGTATTTCTGGCTAATCTTGATGTGACCCGCTTCATGGATCACCGCATACTGGCTGACCACATCCCACTTTTGCTGCAGCGACGGCGGAGCACTGTCCCGCTGACGCCACTCCGGCAAGATCACCTCCGAGCGCAGCCCAACCCGGCCATTACGGTTGTAACGGCATGTGCCGCCCGTTTGTGCGGGCTCAAAGCTATGCAGGAAGGCGGTCTCCACCGCAGCGAACGCGCGCCCCGAGAGCCCCGGAACACTCGGCCCGTGGGTCGCGAGCGAGCGTTCCAGCGAATTGAGTGAGGTGCCGCTCACCTTGTAAGTGCGCACCGTCACGTCCGTGGGTGGCTCAGGCATGCACCCTGCCACCAACCCCGCCAAGCCAAGCCCAACGAGCGCCCCGAAACGCAATCTCATCGGCTCAAACCTCCAGCGAGGGACGGACGATCCAGCGGCATGAAGCCGTAGTGCCGCAACCACCGAATGTCGCCATCAAAGAAAGCGCGCAGGTCCGGCATGCCGTACTTCAGCATGGCGATGCGGTCGATGCCCATACCCCAGGCAAAACCTTGGTAAACATCGGGATCGAGGCCGCAATTGTGCAGCACCTTGGGATGGACCATGCCGCTTCCCAAGATTTCCAGCCAATCGTCGCCCGCACCAAGTTCGATGCCGCCAGGCGTATGACGGCAACGAATGTCCACTTCGTAGGACGGTTCCGTGAACGGGAAGTAGGACGCGCGAAAGCGCATGGCGGCGTCCTCCACCTCGAAGAACGCCTTGCAGAACTCGCGCAGCACCCACTTGAGATGACCCACATGGGCCGTCTCGTCGATGACCAACCCCTCCACCTGATGAAACATCGGGGTGTGGGTCTGGTCCGAATCGCAGCGATAGGTGCGCCCAGGCGCGATGATGCGGATGGGCGGCTTTTGCGAAAGCATCGTGCGGATTTGCACAGGCGACGTGTGGGTGCGCAAAAGCTTGCGCGTTCCATCCGGCCCTGGCGGCAGGAAGAATGTGTCGTGCTCGTCCCGCGCCGGATGGCCATCGGGGAAATTCAGCTTTGTGAAGTTGAGATCATCAGTCTCGATGTCCGGCCCCTCGGCGATGGAAAAACCGAGATCTGCGAAGATCGCGATCAGCTCGTCCATCACCTGGCTGATGGGATGGATGCGCCCCTCGGTGGTCCCACCGAGCTGGGGCTCTAGGGAAATGTCCACTGATTCGGCGGCCAGCTGACGCTCAAGCTCGGCAGATTTGAGAACTTCGCGCCGGGCCGTAACCGCATCGCCGATGCGCGCCTTTACCCCATTGAGGGCCGGGCCCATCACCTGACGCTCGTCCGGAGTCATCCGCCCAAGGGTTTTGAGGCGCTCCGAAACGCTGCCTTTCTTGCCTAGGGCAGCCACGCGCACTGCATCAAGCGCGGCCTCGTCAGCCGCGCCGTCAATGGCGCTCAAAATGCCCTGTTCGAGCGCAGCAAGGTCCGCAGGCAAGGCCGTCGCCGTGTCCATGATTACTGTTTTCTTGTCCGTGGTCGCCGCCCACCGTATCAGAGTTCTGAAGCGTGGAAAGCCGCCCTCACTGAGGCGTTATTTGTGAATGCATCTATGGTCGTGGCGCGTTGCTCATGTGCTACAGGGCGGCGTAGGGCCCACCAGCGCGGCGATTCCGGACCCGGGGCCCTGTTGGTGGGCTTTGCCAAATCAAGTATAGTCCTATAAATGGCCCTAGTGGCCTGTTAGGCATGAGATTTTTGGAGCTGTTCCAAGCTTAACGCGGCAGGGGTTTATGGCAGCCGATAGCGCGGTTTCGTCACGGAGAGCTTCGCGGCCGACGCCGATTTCCATCATCGGCATGTCGGGACTGCGCGAAATTATCACAGTGAGCAGCTCCATGGCGGCGCTCTTCGCCGTCGCGGCGATGTTCATCAGTGGCGCACCACTCACTGTCCTTGCCATGGTCTTCGGCGGCTTCCTGTTCTGGACCTTTTTGGAGTATCTGCTCCACCGCTGGGTGCTGCACTGGGAGCCGGAGCGGCCGATCTATAAAATCATCCGCAAGTGCTTTCCGAGCCATCGTTCGCACCACGATGCGCCGAAGAACGAGCGCAAGAACATCAGGCTACAGCTCAAAATCGTCGTCTATCTGACGCTCGTCTATACGGCCTTCCTCTGGCTCATCGGCATCCCGATTGATGTGGCACTGGCAGTCAACGCGGGCGTGCTCATCGGCTACCAAGCGTACGAATATGTGCACGTCGCCTGCCATCACCTGCCGATGCGTAACTCCTGGGCCGCGCTTTTAAAACACCACCACGCGATCCATCATCACTGCGATGAGACGGTGAATTTCGGCGTAACGACGACCGTTTGGGACAGCGTTTTTAGAACCACCTATCGCCCCACACGCACCCGAGAGAACGCCGGCGCCTCAGCCTGAGGCGCGCTTCAGCAGCGCGTCCGATTTCCTGGCCGACGCGCTCCGCCTGCCGACCCTACGGCAGCAAAAACCCAAGCACCGAAAACGTTTGAACCATGTGGGCCGGCAGCGGTGCCGTGGCGTCGAGGGTGCCCCCCGCCGGATGGGGCAGCGCGATGTGGCGGGCATGGAGATGGAGCCGGTTCTGAATACCCCCGGGAAGCGCCCAATTTTCTACGTTGAAGTATTTTGAATCGCCGATGATGGGGATGCCTTTGTGGGCGCAATGCACCCGCAACTGATGGGTGCGGCCGGTGACGGGCTCCAGCTGGACCAGCGTGAGCTGGCCGGCCCGGTCGAGGGTCTCGTAGTCGCTGATCGCGCGCTGGGCATCCTTCGTCTTGGTGCGAATGACCGCCATCCGTTCGCCATCCTGGGGATCGCGCGCGATGAAGGTGGAGATGCGCCCTGCCTCCGGTGAAGGATGCCCCCGGGTGACGGCCCAGTAGGCTTTCTTGGCATCGCGCCCACGAAAGGCGTCGGAGAGGCTGGCGGCGGCGCTGCGGGTGAGCGCGACCACCAAGACGCCCGTGGTTTCGCGGTCGAGCCGATGCACAAGGCGGGGCTTGCGACCCTTACGGTCACGCCACGCCTCCAACATACCATCCACGTGACGGGTCACGCCGGAGCCCCCCTGAACGGCAAGCCCGTAAGGCTTGTTGAGGACCGCGACCGCATCGTCTTTAAAGATGGTCATGGCTTCGAGGGCGGCCGCGTCCCCTCCGCCGGCATGGGGTGCGGCGGGTTGCACCCCCGCTTGCCCCCCGCCCCGAGCGGCGGATATCGGCGGTAGGCGGACGGTCTGCCCCGGCACAAGACGGGTCTCCATTTTGGCGCGACCACCGTCCACCCGCACTTGTCCCGTGCGCACGGCCTTCGACAAAGCACCAAGCGGCACATCGGGAAACCGCGCCCGCAACCATCGGTCAAGGCGAATACCGGCGTCGTCTTCGTCCACCGCGATATGGGCGACTTGGGGGCCGGTCACGTGGCGGCGCGGGCAGCTAGTACACCCGCGGCGGCGCCGGCAACGCAGGCCACAACACTGAGACCCGCATACCCCATCGCCTCCGCCATGCGACCTTGTTCAAAGAGCCGCACCGTCTCGATGGAAAAGGTGGAAAACGTGGTGAACCCGCCGAGAACGCCGGAAATGACGAATGCCGTCATCACCTGATTTCCCCCAAAGAGCACCGACGAGACCCCGATCGCGGCGCTTCCGGCAACATTGGTGATGAACGTGGCGAACGGCAGATGTCTGCCCAGATAGCCCACCACCAAGACCGCAAGCCAAAAGCGCATCAGGGCACCCAGCGCCCCGCCGAGCGCGACCAGCGCGCTCGCAAGCCACGGGTTCACGGGGTGGCGGGCTCGGCCTCACCACCCGCTTTCGCCGGGGTTTGCTCCTTTTCAGGCGCCGGCGCGATCCACCGCTTCACCCCGGTGTCGTACTCCTTGTCGAGGGTGCCCATGGCGCGGTCCCAGAAGGAGAAGAAGTTGGCGTAGTTGGTCTTGAAGTGGGCGTGGTGCTGGTCGTGAAAGAGCGTGCACACCATAGGCGAGGGAATGCGCGTCCACTTGGATGCCGCAAACTCGAACCCGGAATGGCCGATCATCCCGTTGAAATGGTCGTAGAGGCGATGCCCCACCAGGACCGCCGGCGGAATGGGCAGGATCAGCGGCGCCCACAAGTAGTAGCTTTGCATGACGAACGCATCGACGATGGTGTCGGAGTAGTTGGACCACACCGTCGGCGCCACCGACTTATGATGGTAGGAGTGGTGCTTATAAAGGGGACCCCAGTGCATCAGGCGGTGCCCCCAGTAAAACCAGGTGTCGAATGCAAAAATCGACACGACGAACATGAGTGGAACTGACCACCAGGAAAGTTCCAGCGGCGCAAACAGCGTCCACCCCTTCGCCTGGGCAAAGAGCCCGGCCGCCAGGCAAAAACAGGTGGCCGTCAGCGACCAAGCGCTCTGGCGAATCTCCACCCATTTGCGTTTTTCACCGCGCCGCTTCTTCTGGATGCGCCGCTCAGGGTGACGGTGGGCGTACCACTGAAAGAGCGCGCCAAACCCGATATAAAGGCCGAAGGTGATGGCCCAGACCGCAGCCCAGAGCGCCAGAAACTCCAGTAATGTGGACATTACTCGTCGTTCTCTCGCTGTCCCTTGCGTGAGCGTTCATCACGCTTTTGCCGTGCCATTGCAAGCCGTTGCGCGAACTCTCGCTCCCGGCCTCGATCGGTGGGCGCATAAAATCGCTGCGCTGCAACACCTTGGGGGAAATAGGCTTGCCCGGAGATGGCGCCAGGGGCGTCGTGATCGTATTCGTAGCCCGCGCCGTACCCTTCCCCCTTCATGAATTTGGTGGGGGCATTCAGGATGTGTTTTGGCGGCGGCAGAGAGGGCGTTTCCCGCACGAACGCCATGGCACTTTTGTGGGCCCGATAAAGGGCGTTCGATTTGGGCGCAAGGGCGAGGTAAACGGCGGCCTGCGAGAGCGCCAGTTCCCCCTCCGGCGAGCCGAGAAACTCGTAGGAATCCCGCGCGGCGATGGCCACCTTGAGGGCATCGGGGTCGGCAAGGCCGATGTCTTCGCTCGCCATGCGGGTCAGCCGCCGCGCCAGATAGCGGGGGTCTTCGCCGGCATCGAGCATGCGGCAAAGATAGTAAAGGGCGGCATCGGGATCGGAGCCCCGCACCGACTTATGGAGCGCGGAAATGAGGTTGTAGTGGCCGTCGCGATCCTTGTCGTAGGCGGGGGCGCGGCGCTGCAGGACGGCTTGCAGCTCTTCGGCGCTAAGGGTCTCGCCGGGTCCAGCCAGGCGATAGACCTCCTCCACCAGCGTCAGGATCGCGCGCCCGTCGCCATCAGCCATGCGCAGGAGGCTTGCCCGGGCGGCGGCGTCGAGGGGTATGGGCCCCCGCTCCGCCTCGGCCCGGGAAAGAAGTGTATTGAGGGCCGCTTCATCAAGGGCGTGGAAGGTTAGCACCTGCGCCCGCGACAAGAGCGCTGCGTTGAGCTCGAAGGAGGGATTTTCGGTGGTGGCGCCCACCAGCGTGATGGTGCCGTCCTCCATGACGGGCAAGAACGCGTCCTGCTGGGCGCGGTTGAAGCGATGGATCTCGTCCACGAAGAGGAGCGTGGCGCGCCCGGTTTGCCGCTGGTGCCGGGCGGTCTCAAAGACCTTTTTGAGGTCCGCCACACCCGAAAAGATCGCGGAGACTTGGACGAATTCTTGGCTGACGTGGTCCGCAAGAAGGCGCGCCAGGGTCGTCTTTCCCGTCCCCGGCGGCCCCCAGAATATGAGTGAGCCCACCGCCTCCCCGCGCAAAATCCGGGTAAGCCGACCGTCCGCACCCAAAAGGTGAGGCTGGCCGACGATCTCATCGAGGCGTTTGGGCCGCAGAACGTCCGCTAGCGGCCGCGGAGCGGCCTGATCCATGCCGGCAGCCTCGAAAAGGCTCAAGCTAGCCGCCCAAAGTGAGGGCAAGCTCCTTGCCGTCGCGGCTGATGATGATGTCCCAGTAGATGGGATCCTCGGAGGCAAGGCTCTCGAGCATCCGGGTGTCGTCCACCGTCTCGCCGTTCACCTCCACGACAATATCGCCTGTCCTGAGCCCGACCCGTTCGGCAATGGAGCGTTGGTCGACGCGCGCGATGGCAACCCCTTCGGAGGCAAGATCAATGCTCAGTTCGTCCGCCACCTTGGGCGACAGGTTCATGGCAATGATGCCGGTGAAGGGCGAGCGACCGCCAATGCGCCTGGCATCGCGGTTTCGGGTTTCGGGCGGCGCTTCCAAGGCCACCGAAAACACCCGGGATTTGCCACCACGCAAGACTTCCAGCGCCACGGTGCCAGAGGTGCCCTTGGTGGCAAAAACGTAGCCAAAGGTGTCGTGATCATTGATGGGGGTATCGGCAAGGCGCACGATAATATCGCCCACCTTGACGCCGGCCCGCAGCGCCGGGCTTTCACGCAAGACGTTGACCACCAGGGCGCCGGTGGGCCGATCCAGCCCGTACTGGCGGGCAAGGTCCCGGGTCATCGACTGCATGCGCGCGCCAAACCAGGGGCGCTGCACCGTTCCGCCCTTTGCGGCCGAGCGCACTACGATCTCCACCATGTCGGCCGGAATGGCAAAGCCGATGCCGTTGGAGCCACCGGAGCGGCTGTAGATGGCTGTGTTGATACCCATCAAGCGCCCGCTCATGTCGATGAGCGCGCCGCCGGAGTTGCCGGGGTTAATGGCGGCGTCGGTCTGGATGAAGAAGCGGTAGTCGGCAACGCCCACCTGGGTGCGCGCCAGGGCCGAAATGATGCCCTGCGTCACCGTCTGCCCGACGCCAAAGGGATTGCCGATGGCAAGCACCAAATCCCCCACCTCCAGGGCGCGCGGATCGCCAAAGGTGATGTGGGGGAACGGACCGTCGGCGTCGATGCGAAGGACGGCCAGATCGGTCCGCTCGTCCTTCAGAAGGAGCGAGGCAACATATTCGCGCCGGTCGTTGAAGGAGACCCGCAGTTCCCGCGCATTGCCCACCACGTGGGCGTTGGTGATGACGAGGCCACCGGCATCCACCACCACGCCCGATCCCAGCGCCGTTCCCCGCCGACGCTGACGCTGTCCGAAGAACCGCCGCATTAACGGGTCGGCGATGAATGGTGAGCGTCGCTCCTGTTGCTGCTCGGCAGAGTGAACGTTCACCACTGCTGGCGCAGCACTCTTCACCACCGGCGCGAAGGACAGCGTGATTTCTTCCGCCGAGCCCGGAACGATCCGTTCCAGCGTCGGCTCGGGAGCCGCGGGCCCGTCCGACTGGGCGCTGGCGACCACCGGAGTGAGGGCCAGCAAAGCAATGGCAAGACCACGAAACATCATCAGCGTCCTCAAAAACTCCACACGGCGGCACATTGATCCGCCCACCCACCCGGCGCAAGGACCAAGGCGGGCTCTGCACAATCTCGTTATCGGCAGGCTCCGGCCGGGGAGATGGCCGTGGGCGCCGGCCGCCATACATGGCAATGGCGTTGTCCTATGGTGGAAGGTCCCATGCGTCTCCTGTTTGCCTTTGCGCTCTGTGGTGCCGTTGCCTGCGGTGTCGTTCCGGCTACTGCGGATTTGAGCGAGGACGGGTTGTGGCCTTCATCGGGACCGCGGGGCGAACGGGTTGCTGTGGAAAGTTCGAGCCCCTTCACCCTTTACCAGGTGGCTGACGCCCCGCCCGAAAGCGCCCATGTCACGTTCACGCCCGCGGTCGGGGCAAGCGCCCAGAATCCGGCGCCGGCAGTGATCCTTCTCCATGGCGCCGGCGGCGTCAGCGGCTCGCGCGAACATCGCTACGCCCGCGAGTTCGCCGCCCAGGGCGTCGCTGTCGCCGTTATTGACGTTTTCGCCGCAAGGGGCGGCCGCCGGTTCATCGAGCGCCTCATCAACATCACCGAGGCCATGGCCCTTGCCGACGCCTTCGCCACCCGCGCCTGGCTCGCCGCCCGGCCCGACATCGACGGCGAGCGTATCGCCATCATCGGCTTTTCCTATGGCGGCATGAGCGCGACCTATGCAGCCTACCGTCAGGTTCTGAATGCCTACGACGCCGCTCCCTTCGCGGCTCATGTGGCGTTTTACGGTCCCTGCATTGCGCGCTTTGACGATTCCACCACCAGTGGCGCACCCCTCCTCATGTTGTGGGGCGAGCAGGACGAAATCATGGACCCAGACGCCTGCGAAGCGACGGCAGAAGACCTGCGCGCCGGTGGCTCAACGGTGGAGATCGCCCGC
>JBCCYN010000006.1:0-60203 GCA_039189655.1 Pseudomonadota bacterium
AAATTGAGCCCATGGTGGCGCGGACCGCTTCAATGCCGAAGGGATCGGCGGACGGGCCCACCAGCACCACACCGGACGCGCCAGCGGCGTCGGCCGTGCGCACGACCGTCCCGATGTTGCCTGGATCGCGCGGCGCCTCAAGGGCCACAAGCGTTCCGCTTGCCATTGCCGAGAGCGGCGCAAGGCGCTGGTCGAATACGCCGATCATGGTCTGCGGATTGTCCCGACGGGCAAGCTTTTCCATCACCGCGGCGTTGGTCCAGATAACATCGCCCCCGGCAGCCCGAACCCTGGCGGCCACCTGCGAGCCGGTATCGTTGTCCCGGTTGGGCTCGATGGCAAAAATCATTTCCGGCGGCCAAGCAACATCCAGGGCGTCGATGATGAGCTTCTGACCTTCCGCCACGAAGAGGTTGCTTTCCCGTCGTGCCTTCGTCTGGTGAAGCGAGCGCGCGGCCTTCACAAGCGGGTTCGCCGTCGACGTCACCCGCTTGACTGTCCCTGGCCGAACGCTCATCGCCGCCACTCGGCGAACATGGACGTGGGCAGCAGCCGGCCCGAGTTCTCGCGCACGCACAACTCGCCAACTGCAATCTCACCGCCGTGTCGTGTCAGCGCCGCCGCGAGGGCGCGGCCCATGGACAGCGCCGACGCCCTGATCGCGTAGGCCGTCAGGATCACCACGCGCGCATCGTCCGCCAGGAGTGTGGCCACGTCATCAAGGAGTGGCGGCAGGTCATCACAGAGATTCCAAACCTCGTTCTTGGGGCCGCGGCCGTATTTTGGCGGATCGAGGAGGATCCCTTGGTAGCGCCTTCCGCGCCGAACTTCCCGGGCGAGGAATTTGCGCGCGTCGTCGACGATCCAACGGATCGGCGCGTCGTCCATGGACGAGGCGGCTTGGTTCTCACGGGCCCAGGCGATGGCCTTCTTCGAAGCGTCGACGTGAGTGACGTGCGCGCCCCTCGCGGCCAGGAAAAGCGTGGCTGCCCCCGTATAGCCAAACACGTTGAGCACCTGGGGTGCCTCAAGATCGGCAAGGGCCTGCGCCGCCTTTTCCCAATGGGGCCGCTGCTCCGGGAAAAGGCCGATGTGGCGGTTTGCGGTGAGCTTGAGCACCATTCGAGCCGTGGAAACGGGCACTGAAAAGTCCGGCACCCGATCGCTCCAGCGACCCGGTCCCTCTTCGTCCTCCGCCCCCTCAAAACGCGCGTCGGCTCGATCCCACAATCGGGGGTCGGCGCACGGCCATAGGGCCTGGGGCTCGGGACGCACCAGCCGCACGCTGCCGAAGGCTTCGAGCTTACGGCCAGCGCCACTGTCCAGAAGGCGGTAGTCGTCCCACGGCTCGGCAACCCGCACTTCGATAGTTTGGGGGTCAAGGCTCACTGACGGTGGCTCTGGTTGTCGCAATTCGGCGAAGCGGGCAAGCTCCGCCCTCCCCGGCTCCCACGCCTACCTTCTGGGCCAGCCTGCAAAATTGGAGATACCACCATGGAACTTACCGGCGAACACCGCATCCCCGCCCCGCGCCAACGGGTCTGGGAAGCGCTGCAGGACCCTGAGGTTTTGAAAGAGTGCATCAAGGGATGCCAAAAACTCGAAAAGGTCGACGAGAGCAACCTGGTGGCGAAGGTTCAGGCGAAAGTGGGGCCCGTCAAGGCGACGTTCGACGCCAATGTGGCGATCGTCGATCCCGTGGCGCCGGAGCGGTACACTCTGGTGGGAGAGGTTAAGGGGGGCGTTGCCGGCTTTGCCAAGGGCTCAGCGGACATTTCCCTCGCCGAGGACGGCGACGCGACGATCATGTCCTACCACGCCAAGGCCACAGTCGGCGGCAAGCTGGCGCAACTGGGCTCACGCCTGGTGGATACGACCGCGAAAAAGTACGCCGCAGACTTCTTTGAAGCCTTTTCCGCAAAGCTGGGCGGTGGCGCCAGCGAGGCTGAGACGGGGGCCGCTCCAGCCGATGCCGCAGTATCAGCCGCACCAGCGCAGCCAAACGAGCAGGTCTCGGACGTGGCGCCCACGGGGGGCGGCGTCACCAGTAACCCTTATTTGTGGGGCATATTGGCGTTTGCGGTGGTGATCCTCCTTCTGATAGCGTTAGCTTAATTGGAACCAATCCAATTCAAATTCAAAGCTGAGCGGAAGGGAGAGGCTACCCATGAGTGAGGTTACGCTCACCGTAAACGGTCGCGAAGTAACGCGCGACGTGGAGGACCGCACCCTACTCGTGCACCTGCTGCGCGAGCATCTGGGGCTAACCGGGACCCATGTAGGCTGCGACACGTCCCAGTGCGGTGCCTGCACCATCCACATGAACGGCAAGGCAGTTAAATCGTGCGGCCTGCTCGCGGTCCAGGCCGACGGCAGCGATATCGTCACCATCGAGGGCCTCGCGAATGGCGACACGCTGCACCCCATGCAGGCCGCGTTTCGCGAAAATCATGGTCTCCAGTGCGGCTTTTGCACGCCCGGCATGATCATGATGGCGGTTGATATTGTGAACCGCCACCCGGGCGGCCTCGACGAGCAGACCATCCGCAAAGAGCTTGAAGGCAACATCTGTCGCTGTACCGGCTACCACAACATCGTGAAGGCCGTCGCCGCCGCCGCTGATGAGATGAGCGGTGTCGCGATGGCGGCAGAGTGAGGGCGCGCTGATGGGTATTGAAGGGATCGGCGCGCGGGTTCTTCGCAAGGAGGACCGGCGCTTCATCACCGGCAAAGGCCGTTACACCGATGACATTGTTGAGCGCGACATGACCCATGGGGTCTTCGTGCGCTCGCCCCACGCCCACGCCAAAGTGTTGTCCATGGACACCGCCGCCGCGGAGGCCATGCCCGGCGTGATCGGGGTCGTCACCGGCCAGCAGCTCATCGACGGTGCCGTCGGCAACATCATCTGCGGTTGGATGATCTATTCCAAGGATGGCAGCCCCATGAAGGCGGCCCCCTGGAAGGTGATGGACCCGGAAGTGGTGCGCCATGTGGGACAGCCCGTTGCCCTCGTGGTGGCGGAAACGCGCGCACAAGCTGCCGATGCGGCTGAAAAAATCGTCATCGAGTACGAGGAACTTCCGGCGCTCACGGATTTTTCCAAAGCGATGGATGACGGCGCGCCCCAGGTCCACGAGGACGTTCCCAACAACTTGATCTGCGACTGGCAGCTGGGCGAAGAAGCGGCCACCGACGAGGCCCTCGCTACTGCCGCCCACGTGATCGAGCTCGACCTGGAGCAAAACCGGCTCGTCCCCAACGCCATCGAGCCGCGGGCGGCCATTGCCTCCTACAACGAGGCTGAGGACCACTTCACGCTCAACTCCACGAGCCAGAACCCGCATGTGGCGCGGCTGGTGCTTTCGGCCTTCTATAATATCGCGCCGGAACACAAACTACGCGTCATTGCGCCGGATGTGGGCGGGGGTTTCGGGTCGAAAATCTACATCTACCCGGAGGAGATCACCTGCCTTTGGGCCGCAAAACACCTGGGGCGTCCCATCAAGTGGGTGGCCGACCGCACCGAGAGTTTCATGACCGACGCCCACGGGCGCGATCACGTCACCAAGGCAAAACTCGGCCTTGACGCGGACCATAAGTTCATCGGCCTCAAGGTGGAGACGACCGCTAACATCGGCGCCTACATGTCGCTGTTTTCCTCGGCCACGCCCACGTATCTTTATGCGTGTCTTCTGGCCGGGCAGTACACGACCCCCAACATCTACTGCAACGTAAAGCTCGTCTATTCGCACACCACACCAGTGGACGCCTATCGGGGCGCGGGCCGGCCTGAGGCCACCTTCGTAGTGGAGCGCATGGTGGAAGCGGCGGCGCGCCAATTGGGGGTCTCGCCGGCCGAATTGAGGCGCAAAAACTTCATCAGCGAGTTCCCGTACCAAACGCCGGTGCTGATGAACTACGACAAGGCCGATCTTCACGGCCTCCTCGATAAGGGTCTCGCCGCCATCGACTATGACGGTTTTGCCCAGCGCAAGGCGGCAGCCGCCGCCCGGGGCAAGCTGCGTGGCATCGGCTTTTCCTGCTACATCGAAGCGTGCGGCCTGGCGCCGTCCAAGGCAGTGGGCCAGCTTGGCGGCGGTGTCGGCCAGTGGGAATCGGCCGAAGTCCGCGTCAATCCCGTGGGCACCATTGAGCTTCTCACCGGCTCCCACAGCCACGGCCAGGGCCACGAGACGACCTTCGCGCAGGTGATTGCCGAGCGCTTCGGCCTACCCACCGACAATGTGCAGATCGTCCACGGCGACACTGACAAGGTTCAGTTCGGTATGGGCACCTACGGCTCCCGCTCCGGGCCCGTCGGCATGGGCGCCATTGCCAAGGCCCTCGATAAGATCGAAGCCAAGGCAAAGAAGCTTGCCGGCCATCTCCTGGAAGCCGACGAGAACGACATCGTCATCGAAGGTGGCGAATTGAAAGTGGCGGGCACTGACAAGAAACTCGCCTGGCACGAAATGACGTTGGGCGCCTACACCGCCCACAACATCCCCGACGACATGGAGCCGGGGCTGTCGGAAAAGGCGTTCTACGACCCGGCCAACTTTACCTTCCCGGCCGGCACCTTCATTTGCGAGGTGGAGATCGACCCCAACACCGGCGTCACCCAGGTGGTGAAGTTCGTGGCCGTGGACGATTTTGGCGTCATCGTGAACCCCAACATCGTGGAAGGCCAGGTCCACGGCGGCCTCGCCCAGGGGATCGGTCAGGCCCTCTTCGAAGCATGCCACTACGACGATGCGGGCCAACTGCTCACGGCGTCCTACATGGACTACTGCATGCCGCGGGCGGACGATCTGCCGAACTTTGCCCTCGACCACATCGAAACCCCCAACCCCAACAACCCGTTGGGCGTGAAGGGATGCGGGGAGGCGGGCGCCATCGGTGCTCCGGCAGCGGTGATGAACGCCGTCACCGACGCGCTTGGCACCGAAGACATCACCATGCCCGCAACGCCGGAAAAGGTGTGGCGGGCGATCCAGGCAAACCGCCCGGCGATGGCAGCAGAGTAGGGAACGCACATGTACGCAACCAACTATGCCAAGGCCGCGAGCGTTCAGGACGCGGTGGCTAAACTTCAAGCGGCTGAGGACGGAAAATTCCTAGGCGGCGGTCAAACGTTGATCGCCACCATGAAGCAGCGGCTGGCCGCGCCGTCGGACGTCATCGACCTGACGAAAATCCCAGAGCTCCATGGGATTTCCGCCGGCCCCGATGGTCTCACCATCGGCGCGGCATCCACCCATGCCACCGTGGCCGGGTCGGCGGACGTGCAACGGGTCATCCCGGCCGTCTCCGAACTCGCTTCCATGATTGGCGATCCGGCGGTGCGCCACATGGGCACCATTGGCGGCGTTCTTGCCAACAATGATCCGGCAGCGGACTACCCGGCCGCGACGCTGGGGCTTAACGCCACTGTCCACACGTCCAAGGGCACCTACGGGGCAGACGACTATTTTCGCGGCATGTTCGAGACCGCCCTCGATGAGGACGAGATCATCACCAAGGTGGTGTTTCCCGTCCCCCAGAAGGCGGCCTATGAAAAATTTCGGAACCAAGCGTCGCGCTATGCCCTTTGCTCGGTCTTCGTGGCGAAGCTCGGCAACGGTGAATGCCGAGTCGCGGTATCGGGGTCTGGTCAGGACGGGGTCTTCCGTGTCAAGGAGATGGAAGCCGCCCTCAACGCCCAGTGGTCACCCGACGCGGTGACAGGAATTGCCGTGAACCCTGACAGCATCCTCTCCGACATCCACGGGTCCGCAGAGTACCGCGCGCACCTTATTTCGGTGCTGGCCGGTCGCGCGGTCGCCAAGGCCGGGTGAGCGAAACGCCGCCGCCGGGCGCGGCGGCCGATCTTCCCAGGGGCGTCGGCGACCTTGCCGACGCCTTTGCTGTTCTAGGGATCGACCCGCCTACGGTGGAGCACGAGGCCGCCTTCACCGTTGACCAGTCCCGCCACCTGCGCGGGACAATCGCGGGCGTACACACCAAAAACCTCTTCCTTAAGGACAAGAAGGGTGCCCTTTTCCTGGTCACAGCGCCGGAACATGCTGAAATTGACCTTAAACGCATCCACACGGTCATCGGCGCGAAGGGGCGGGTTAGCTTCGGCTCCGCGGAGGCCATGGCGCGGGTCTTGGGCATTGCGCCGGGCTCAGTCACGCCCCTTGCCCTCATCAATGACCGGGCTGGGGAGGTTCAGTGCGTGCTCGACCCAAGGGTCGCGAGCGCCGACCTCGTCAACGTCCATCCGTTGCGCAACACGGCCACTGTGACGTTGACGGGAGAAGAACTGAACGCGTTTTTGCACCATACTGGCCACGGCCCGCTGGTGAGCGCTCTTCCTGCACCCGAGGCCGACTGAGCCGGAGACCAGCCCCCGGTGGACAGCCAAGCCGTCGCCCGTCGAGCCGAAGGATACGCCGTGACGCCAAAATCGGCGCGGCGCATTCTGGGTATCGGACTTCCCATCGTCGGCGGCATGCTCAGTCAGAATGTCCTCGACCTGGTCGACACCATCATGGTGGGAAGCCTCGGTGAAGCAGCGCTCGCCGCGGTGGGCATCGCGTCCTTCGCGAACTTTATGGCCGTCGCGCTCCTCATCGGACTTGCGTCCGGCGTCCAGGCCGTTGTGGCCCGGCGCAAAGGCGAGGGGCGACTGAAAGAGCAAGCCATTCCTCTCAATGGCGGCTTGTTCTTTGCTCTTATCGCCGCCGTGCCCCTCGCCATCGGCGGCGTGTTCTTCGCGCCTCAAATTTACCCAACACTCGTCAGCGGCAACGAGGCGGTGATTGCCGAAGGAACGCCCTACTTCCAGGCACGTCTTGCGGGCGCCATCGCAATCGGCCTCAACTTTTCCTTCCGCGGGTACTGGTACGGGATCGGCGAGACCGGGACGTACCTCAAAATTATCATCGCCGTGCACGTCACGAACATCGTCCTCAGCTACGGCCTGATTTTTGGCGCATTCGGATTGCCCGAACTGGGCACACTCGGCGCCGGGCTGGGGACCACCATCGCGCTCTATGTCGGGACCGTTCTTTACGCGATCATCACCTACCGCCGAGCTCGGGACGAAGGTTTTTTGGAGCGACTGCCGCGCGGCCAAACCATGTCCTCACTCATGCGCCTTTCCATCCCGGCGGCGATCCAGACCCTGCTCTTTGCCGCTGGGCTTACGACTTTGTTCGTCATTGCAGGCTATGTGAGCGTCACGGCGCTCGCCGTCTCCAACATCCTCGTCAACTTGTCCAAACTTGCCGTCCTTCCGGCCATGGGGCTGGGGTTTGCGGCGATGACACTCGTTTCTGAGGCCCTGGGGCGGCAGGAGCCAGACGAAGCGGCGCGGTGGGCGTGGCACACAATCCAGGTGGCGCTCTTTGCGGTCTTGCCCGTGGCGTTCGTTCTGGCTGCAGCGCCCATGCCGATGACATCGATATTCACCGGTGAGCCGACCGTCCTCGCCGCCGCCGAGCTGCCGCTGCGCATCCTCGGCGGGATGCTATTTTTCGAGGCAGTGGGTTCCGTACTGATGAGCGCGCTCACCGGCGCCGGCGCCGCTCGCACTGCTTTGGTGGTGAACGTCGGCACGCAATGGGTGATCGGTCTGCCGCTGGCCTTCGCACTCGGCATTTCTGCCGGCTTTGGTGTGACCGGTATTTGGCTCGGGTTCGCCATTTTCCGACTGGTGGCCGCGGTCACTCTTGCGGCCATCTGGATCCGCGGCGACTGGAAATCCATCAGGCTCTGAGCGCTGCCACCGCTTCGATCTCCACGAGAGCCTCCGCCTCCACCAGCGCCACCACCTGGACCAGCGACATTGCTGGAAAGTGCCGCCCCATGACGGCGCGGTAGGTGGGACCGAGTTCAGCGAGCGAGGCGCGGTAGGCCGCTATGTCCGTCACATACCAGGTGAGCCGGGCAATGCTGCTGGCGCGGCCACCGGCCGCCTCCACCACCGCAACCACGTTTCGCAGCGCCTGATCCACCTGGGGCAAAAAGCCAGCCGGAAAGGTGCCGTCCGCGCGCCAGCCCACCTGCCCGCTCACGTGGACGATGGGGCCGTCGGTGATGACGCCATTGGCGTAGCCCTTGGGGTGCGGCCAACCATCGGGGAGGACGGAGCGCACGAGAAGATTGCTCATCCGGCCTCCGCGGCAGCGCGCTCGCGAAGGGCAAAGCGCTGGAGTTTGCCGGTCTCCGTGCGCGGCAGGGCGTCCACGAACGTCACCGCGCGGGGATATTTGTAGGGCGCCAGCTCCGCCTTCACGTGGTCCTGGAGGGCGCGCACCATGGCGTCATCGCCCGTTGTCCCGCCATTCAGCACCACATAGGCCTTGGCGATCTGACCGCGCTCGGGGTCGGGGGCTGCCACCACGCCCGCTTCCGCAACGGCAGGGTGGCTGAGAAGCCCCGCCTCCACCTCCGGCCCGGCGATGTTGTAGCCGGCGGAAATAATCATGTCGTCCGAGCGGGCCTGATACCAAAAGTACCCGTCCGCATCGCGCACATAGGTGTCACCAGTGATGTTCCAGCCGTCCTCCACGTAGGCCCGCTGGCGCGGATCGGCGAGATAGCGACAGCCAGTGGGTCCACGCACCGCAAGGCGCCCCGGCGTTCCAGGCGCGCAATCGTTGCCGTTCCCGTCGATGACGCGGGCCTCGTAGGGCGGAACCACGAGACCGGTGGACCCGGGCCGCACCTTTTCGAGGGGGGAGCCGATGAAAATATGGAGCATTTCCGTGGCTCCGATCCCGTCGAGGATGGTGATGCCCGTGGCCTCCCGCCAAGCTTCGAAGGTCGCCTTGGGCAGGGCTTCGCCGGCCGAGACGCAAATTCTCAGGGACGAAAGATCGTGTTCGCCAAGGTGGGACAGCATGGCCCGGTAGGCCGTGGGCGCCGTGAAGAGCACCGTAGCCCCGTGGCGCAAAATAGCGGGCATCAGATCGAGCGGTGCCACCTTTTCCACCAGGATCGACGCTGCGCCGATGCGCCAGGGAAAAAGCACCAGCCCGCCGAGCCCGAAGGTGAACGCGAGCGGCGGCGAACCAATGAACCGATCGTCGGGCGAAGCGCGCAGGACGTTGGCGCCATAGCAGTCGCAGATGGCAAGGACGTCCCGGTGAAAATGCATTGTCCCCTTGGGAACACCCGTGGTTCCGGAGGTGAAACCGATGAGGCACACATCGTCCGCGGCGGTGTCGCAGGGCTCAAAGGTTTCGCTGGCGGCGGCCACCTCATCGTCGAAGGCGTCGGTGCCGAAGAGTATGGTCTTGCACCCGCGTCCTGCGGCGGCGGCTTCCATCTCGTCCTTCAGCCGGGCATCGCACACCGCAAGGGAAATCTGCGCCTTTTCAATCATGGCGCCCAGTTCCTTGGCGCGAAGGAGAGGCATGGTGGCAACGACGATGCCGCCTGCCTTCAGGATGGCAAAATAGATCGCCGCCATCATGGGGTTGTTGGCCGAGCGCAAGAGCACCCGATTGCCGGGGCGCAGCCCCTCTCGCTGGAGGACGTTGGCAATCTTGTTCACCTGCCGGGCAAGGTCGGCATAGCTCCACCGTACCTCTTCGCCCAGCAGCGCCACCCGCTCGCCTCGCCCTTCAGCCACCGCGCGGTCGATGAGCTCGGTGGCAACGTTCAAGCGATCCGGATAGCCCAGGGAATCTAAGCCCGGGAACGCCGGCCAGGTGTCCTGAGGGGGCAGGTTATCGCGCGCAAAAGTGTCCGTGTGCCCGGAGCGGATCATTCCGCAGCTTCTTTCAAGGCCGCAGACGGGGTTTTGGGGGCGGATGCTGCGAGGACGGCGCGGGCGATGACGATCTTCTGCACCTCGGACGCGCCCTCATAGATGCGCAGCGCGCGGATTTCCCGGTAAAGCTCTTCCACCTTCGTGCCGCAACGCACACCGTCGCCGCCGTGGAGTTGGACGGCGCTGTCGATGACCTTTTGGGCCGTCTCGGTGGCAAAGAGTTTTGCCATGGAGGCTTCGCGGGTCACCCGTTGCGCGCCTTGGTCCTTGGTCCAGGCGGCCCGGTAGACGAGGAGCGCGGCGGCATCAACGCCGAGCGCCATCTCAGCGATGCTCGCCTGCGCGAGGGGGAGGTCCCCAAGGGGCGCGCCGAAGAGGGTGCGGCCATGGGCCCGCGTGAGAGTTGCATCGAGGGCTGCCCGGGCAAACCCAAGGGCCGCGGCGCCCACGGTGGAGCGAAAAATGTCGAGCGTCGCCATGGCAAGGGCGAACCCGCGGCCCGGTTCGCCCACACGGCTGGAAAGGGGAATGCGGCAGTTCTCGAAGCGAAGGCGTGCGAGCGGATGGGGCGCCATCACCTCAAGGCGTTCGGCAACGGCAAGACCCGGGGTTTGCGCGTCCACCACGAAGGCGGAAATGCCCTTGGCGCCGGGCGCCTCGCCGGTGCGGGCAAAAACCAAATAAAAATCCGCAATTCCGCCGTTGGAGATCCAGGTTTTTTCGCCGTTGAGAACCACCGTGTCGCCCTCGATGCGGGCGCTGGTCTCCATGGCGGCCACATCCGAGCCTGATTTTTCCTCCGAAAGGGCAAACGCGGCGATGAGCTTGCCCGATGCGACACCGGGCAGATAGCGCTCCTTTTGCGCCTCAGAACCCGCAAGGCTGATGGACCCCGCCCCAAGGCCCTGCATGGCGAAGGCAAAGTCAGCAAGGCCGGAAGAGCGGGCAAGGGTTTCACGGGCAAGGCAAAGCGTGCGCACGTCAAGGGGGGCTTTGAGGGGGACGGTGGGCGCCAAGAGCCCCGCCGCGCCAAGGGCGGCTACGAGAGCGCGGCAGGAGGCATCAACGTCCTGGTGGTCTGTGAGGCGCGGGGCCACCTCGCCCGCAAAGGCTGCGATCTCGCCGGCAAAACTGCGATGGCGGTCCTCAAAAAACGGCCAGGAGAGCGTTTCTTCGCGGGTATCCATGGATCAATTCCCTTCGAAGACGGGTTTTTCTTTCTTCGCAAAGGCGTTGAACGCGCGGCGATAGTCTTCGGTCTGCATGCACACCGCCTGGGCAAGGGCTTCCTGGTCGATGGCCTCATCCACCCCCATCGCCCACTCCAGGTGGAGCATTTTCTTGGTGATCCCGTTGGCGAAGGTGGGACCGTCCCCAAGGCGGCGTGCCAATGCCTGCGCCTCGGTCAAAAGTGCGTCAGGCTCCACGAGGCGATTGAAAAAGCCCCAGCGTTCGGCCTCTTCGCCGCCCATGGAACGGCCTGTGAAGAGGAGTTCGGACGCCCTCCCCTGGCCGATGATGCGCGGCAGGATTGCGCAGGCGCCCATATCGCACCCGGCAAGGCCCACCCGGTTAAACAAGAACGCGACCTTTGCGGCCGCCGTGCCAAGGCGAAGGTCGGAGGCCATGGCCAGGATGGCACCGGCGCCGACGCAAACCCCGTCCACCGCCGCCACGATGGGCTGCGGCGCCGCGCGCATGGCCTTCACCGCGTCTCCGGTCATCTGGGTGAATTCCAAAAGGCCCTTCATGTCCCGCGACAATAGCGGTTCGATAATCTCGAACACGTCGCCGCCAGAGCAAAAATTGCCGCCGGCGCCAGTGAGCACCACGGCATGCACGTCCCGCTCATGGGCAAGGGCGCGGAAGATATCGCGTAGCTCGGCGTAGCTTTCGAAGGTCAGTGGGTTTTTGCGCTCCGGCCGGTCGAGGGTGATGGTCGCCACCTTGCCGTCCACATGCATGCCTAAATGCTGCGGCTGGTACCGCGCTATGGGAAGGTCGATGGCGAAGCGGTCCGTCAAACGCTCTCTCCGACGCTGTTGCGGGCGCTGCGCAGGAGCGCGGAAAGTTCGGCGCGGTCCGTCTCATCGAGGCCGCCGAACAACTCTGCCACCCAGGCCCGATGGTCGTCGGCCATGCGTTCAAAGAGCATTTCTCCGGCTTCAGTAAGGCTGACCGTTGCCGACCGCCTGTCGTTGGCGCGCACCTTTCGATCCACGAGACCATCGTCCACCAAGCGCTCCACCAACCCTGTCACGTTGCCATTGGTGACCATCAGTCGGCGGGAAAGCTCCCCCAAGGTCAACGGTCCGTCGGACTTATGGAGTTGAGCCATCAGGTCAAACCGCGGCAGCGTCATGGCAAATTCAGCCCGCAGCCGGCGCGCCAGCTCCGCTGCAACGAGGTTCGATGTGGCAAAGAGCCTGAGCCAGAGCCGCAGCGTATCGGCATCCGCATCGCTCGCCACCGAGGGCTGCTCGACCCGTTGATCCATCACATCACCTCGCCGCCTGCCACCGCGATTGCCTGGCCTGTGACCGCGCTGGCGCCCGGACCGAGCAGCCATTTTACCGCGTCGGCCACCTCGCCCGGCGCCACCAGCCGTCCCATGGGGTTGTGTTGGGCAAGGGCTGCCCTTGCTTCCGCCGCGCTGCGGCCGGTTTTTTCCATGATCCGCTCGATGCTGGCCTCGGTCATTTCGGTATCAGCAAACCCGGGGCAAACGGCGTTGGCGGTGACGCCGGTCTTCGCCGTTTCGAGGGCCAGAGACCGAATGAGACCCAGAACCGCGTGCTTGGTGGCCGCGTAGGCCCCAGCGTAGGCATAGCCCTTGAGCGACGCTGTGCTCGCAATGGCGACAACGCGACCGCCACCTGCGTCCACCATGCCAGGCACGACGAGGCGGATGGCGTTGAGTACGCCTTCAACGTTGACGGCGAAAAGTTCCCGCAGCAGCGACGGCTCGGTCTTCACCACCGGCGCTGTTCCTGACACCCCCGCCGCGGCCACGAGCGCCGTCACCGGACCGAAGCGCGACCGTGCCTCGCTCACCGCCATCTGGAGTGCGTTTTCGTCGGCCACGTCTGCGGCAAATGCGCCAGCTTCGGGGAGGCTCGACGCCGTCTCCTCCAGGGGCTCTCGCCGGCGACCCACGAGAGAAACCGCGTGAGTGGGGCCGAGTGCTTGCGCCACGCTGCGGCCGATGCCCGACCCGCCACCGGTAATGAGGAGATGCGCGCCCATGCGATGAACATGCGCTTGCCGACGAATTACTTCAAGCCTAAAATACTTCGCACACGGAGGGGCAGTCCATGCGCATAGCAGTGATCGGCGGCGGCCCGGCGGGGCTCTACTTCTCCATCTTACACAAACGCGATCATCCGGGCGACGAGGTGATCGTCTATGAGCGCAACAGGCCGTCCGATACGTTTGGTTTTGGCGTCGTCTTTTCCGATGAGACGCTACAAAATTTCGAAGAGCACGATGGGGAAAGCTATCGGCTGATCACCAGCAGGTTCGCCTACTGGGACGACGTGGCGGTTTTCTTCAAAGGAACCGAGTATCGCATCGGCGGTAATGGCTTTTGTGGCTGCTCGCGCCGGACCCTTTTGGAATTACTAAACTATCGCGCTAGCGAAGTCGGCGTCGAAATCCGCAACGACACCGACCTCTCGATCACTGACATCTTACGCCTTTCGGCCGAAAACGACCTGGTGGTGTCGTCCGACGGTATCAATTCGATGGTCCGCGAGCACTTTAGGGACCATTTCGGGCCGGTCACCGACCTGAGGCCCAACTACTTTTCCTGGATGGGGTCGACCCGGCCCCTCGATGCCTTCTCCTTCTTCTTTGAGAAGAACGACGACGGCCTCTTCATTGCCCACGCGTACCAATACGAAGAGGGCGCCTCCACTTGGGTGATGGAAACAGACCCGGAAAGTTTTGCGCGCTCGGGACTTGGTCAAATGAGCGAAGCAGAAAGCGCGCGCTACCTGGAGCGCACCTTCGCCAAAGCCCTTGACGGGCACCCGCTCCTCACCAACCGGTCGCTCTGGCGCAATTTTCCGATGATCCGCAACGAGCATTGGACCCGTGGCAACATCGTTCTTCTGGGCGATGCCAAGGCGACGGCGCACTTTTCCATCGGATCAGGCACCAAGCTTGCCATGGAAGACGCCATTGCCCTTGCGGCCGCGGTCAAGCACCAAGCGGACATTCCCACCGCCCTCCAAACTTTTGAGACCGGCCGCCGCGAGGAAGTGGAGAAAACCCAGCATAGTGCCGACGTCTCACTAGTGTGGTTCGAGCATCTCGAGCGGTATTGGGACATGGCGCCGGTGCAGTTCGCCTTCGGCCTGATGACCCGCGCCAAAGCGATCACCTACGATAATCTGGAGCTGCGCGCGCCGGCCTTCATCGCTGAAATCTCCCGCCATTTCGCACAAGGGGTGCGCGAAAAAGGCTTTGACGTCGACGTTGAGAACCCGGCGCCACCGATGTTTCAGCCCCTGGCGCTGCGGGACATGGTGCTCACCAACCGCGTGGTCGTGTCGCCCATGGACACCTATAGCGCCGTCGATGGCGTTCCCCAGGATTTTCACCTCGTCCACTACGGCACCCGCGCCATGGGCGGCGCCGGGCTCGTCTATACGGAAATGGTCTGCGTCACTGCGGACGGGCGCATCACCGAGGGCTGCGCGGGCCTTTATAGCGATGAGCAAGAGGCAGGCTGGATGCGCGTGGTGGAGTTTGTCCGCGCCAATTCGGGCGCAAAACTTTGCATTCAGCTCGGTCACTCGGGACGCAAGGGCGCAACGAAACTCATGTGGGAGGGGATCGACGAGCCCCTTGATGCCGGCGCTTGGGACATCATGGCCCCCTCTTCGCTCCCCTACTTCCACCACTCCCAGACGCCGCGCGAGATGACCCGCGCCGACATGGGCGCGGTGCGTGACGCCTTCGTGGCCGCGGCAGAACGCTGCGCGCGCCTAGGCGTCGACATGATCGAGCTGCACTGCGCCCACGGCTATCTTCTGGCGAGCTTCCTCTCGCCCCTCACCAATCAGCGCACTGATGCCTATGGCGGCTCGCTGGAGAACCGACTTCGCTACCCGCTAGAAGTGTTCGATGTCATGCGGGCGGTGTGGCCGGCGCAAAAACCCATGTCGGTGCGCGTTTCAGCCACGGACTGGGCCGAAGGGGGCATCACCGGCGACGACACGGTGAAGATCGCCAAAGCCTTTATCGCCCACGGCGTCGACCTCATCGACGTGTCCACGGGCCAGACCGTGCCCGACGCAAAGCCCGTGTTCGGCCGCATGTTCCAGACGCCCTTCGCCGAGCAGGTGCGGGCCGAAACCCATGCCGCGACCTTGGCAGTGGGCGCGATCACCTCCGCCGACCAGGTAAACACGATCCTTGCGGCCGGCCGGGCGGATCTCGTGGCACTCGCACGGCCCCACCTGGTCAATCCCCACTTTACGCTGCTCGCCGCGGCGGAATACGGCGTGGAGAACGTCGATTGCCCGCCCCAATATCTTGCTGGGCGCGATCAGGCGTTCCGAAACGCCCCTCGCGCCCGGGAGGAATTGAAGGAATTGAAGCTGAAGGCGAAACCGCGCCACGAGTACCAGACCGCCCGCGCGCGTCTCGCCGCAGAGTAAGGCTCTGGCAACGCCTGCCCATTACATGGCAACAAGCAATCGCGACGGAGGTTGTGTCCGGGCGTGCGCGAGGGTGATAGGGCGGTCATGGGTCTTCGGTATCTTTCGGTGCAGACGCTCTTGGCCCTCATGGGGGTCGCGATAGCAGTCCTTGCGTTGCTCCCTCCGGCGGCTGCACAAATCAACATCGCGCTCCCGCCCATCGCTGGGCTCATTTCCCGCCCAGGCGACTTTCAACCCCTGCCTGACGCCAAGCCAGTCCATCAAGTGGTCGACGCTGAAAGTTGCGAACCCGTGGACCACGAGGTGCTTTGGGCACGCCTGCCGCTTACGCTACGCGACGTTTCTTTGCGCGAGATGGTCGGTCAGCTGCTGGTGGTGAGCTATTCAGGCACCAGCCCCAACGCCAAAGGTGTGGGGATAGCGCGCGATGCCTTGCGACGTTCGGAGATCGGCGGCGTTCTCACCTTCCGCCACAACATTGCGTCCGGTGCACAGACCCAAGCCATCAACGAGATGTTTCTGAACGCCCACCCGGTGCTTCCGGCCCTCATCGCCGTCGACCAGGAGGGCGGTGCGGTGATGCGCGTCAAACCAAGCGAAGGTGGGCCGGCCACCCCGTCGGCCGAAAAGATCGCCCAGGGGACCGTGGCCGAGGCGGAAGAAGCCTATGGCGAGATGGCCAACGCCCTCGCCAAGCTGGGCTTTACGGTCAATTTCGGGCCGGTGGTGGACCTTGCCGTCAATCCGAAAAACCCGGTGATTGCGCGGTTCGGGCGGTCCTTCGGTTCGGCACCGCGCGAGGTGGTGCGATATGCCTCAGCGTTCATTGCCGCCCACAAGGATGCCGGGATCGCCACCTCGCTCAAGCACTTTCCCGGCCATGGCTCCTCCTCCGACGACAGCCACGAAAGCGCCACCGACCTCACCCCCACTTGGTCCGATGACGAGCTCATTCCCTTTGCCGAGCTCATCAAGCAAGGCCTCGCCGACATGATCATGATGGGCCATCTGAAGCTCGATGGCGTGTCGGGGCCGGGCGATCTGCCGGCGTCGCTGTCGCCCATCGCCATCGACGGTGTCCTGCGATCAAAACTTTGCTTCGAGGGGCTGGTGGTGAGCGATGACCTTGCCATGGACGCCATCGAATCCCACTGGGGAACGCCCGAAGCCGCCCAGCTGGTTTTCGAGGCGGGTGGCGACATTGTCCTCGTTTCGCTGCCCGCTGGTAAGGGCATGACGCTGGTGCGCGAGATCACCGATCACCTGGTTGCCAAGGCGGAGCAAGATCCCTCCCTCGCCCAGCGCATTCGCGAAGCCTATGCCCGGGTCGTCCACCACAAGCTCGCCATGGCTTCCATCCGCAAGGAGTGGCGCGACGCCAACGCCGCGTCGGTCCTCGCCGCTTCGCTCCCAACGGCGGCCATCCCGAGACCGCGACCAACCACGGGCCGCGATCTTGCCCCCACCGACGGCACTCGATCGGAGGGCGAGTAACTGGCCGGCGACGAACCACCGTTGCAAAAGTGTCGTTGCACCGAACGCTCGGCGATGTTATCAGAGTGGCTCCGATGGAGATCGACGTGACCAAGACGTTTGTCATCGTACTTGCGGGGCGCATCACCAGGGTCTGAGCATAGGCCCGGGAACGGTGATGCGCGTAACAGGCCCTCCGGGGCCTTTTTTATTGCCCGCTCCACCGTTGCCAGCCAGCAAGGACCCGAGCAGGGCAAGGCGTAGCGGGGAGAGAAAAGGATGGACCAGCGTAACACAGGCCGCATGAGCGGCGCGCAAATGGTGATCGAAGCCATGAAGGATCACGGCGTTGACGTGATCTTTGGATATCCGGGCGGCGCGGTGCTGCCCATCTACGACGAGATTTTTCAGCAAGACATGGTGCGGCACATCCTCGTGCGTCATGAGCAGGGCGCAGGCCACATGGCTGAAGGCTACGCACGCTCCACCGGACGCCCCGGTGTCATGCTAGTGACATCAGGACCTGGTGCCACCAACGCGGTGACGGCTCTCACCGACGCCATGATGGATTCGATCCCGCTCGTTTGCATCACTGGCCAGGTACCTACGCACCTTATCGGCAACGATGCCTTCCAAGAGTGCGACACCGTCGGCATCACCCGCCCCTGCACGAAGCACAATTGGCTGGTGCGCAGCGTGGAAGACCTGCCGCGGGTTCTGTCCGAAGCGTTCTTTGTGGCAACAAGTGGTCGGCCCGGGCCGGTCGTGGTTGACATTCCCAAGGACGTCCAGCTGGCCACCGGCATCTACAATCCGCCTCGGATTGCGCGCCACAAGACTTACCAGCCGAAGGTGGAGCCCGATATTGCCGCCATCCGCCAAGCCGTTTCGCTCATGAAGGCGGCTTCACGGCCGATCCTCTATACCGGCGGTGGCCTGATCAATTCCGGCCCGGCCGCATCGCAGCTGCTGCGCGAGCTGGCGGACATGACCGGGTTTCCGGTGACGAGCACGCTCATGGGGCTCGGAGCGCTTCCCGCCAGCCACCCGTCCTGGCTGGGCATGCTGGGGATGCACGGCACCTACGAGGCCAACCTTGCCATGCACGGCTGCGACCTGATGGTGAACATCGGCGCCCGTTTCGATGACCGCATCACTGGCCGCCTCGACGCCTTTTCTCCGGGCAGCCGAAAGATCCACATCGACATCGACCCCTCATCCATCAACAAGAACGTCAAGGTGGATCTGCCCATCGTTGGCGATGCGGCCCATGCGCTGGAAGACATGGTGCGCGTGTGGTCCGAAAGCGGCCCGCACGAGCGTTCGCGCATTGATCCGTGGTGGGATGAAATCAATGGTTGGCGGGGTCGAAAGTCCTTGTCCTACACCCGCCGGCCGGGCGTGATCATGCCGCAGGAGTCCATGGAGCGGCTTTACGAGCTGACCAAGGACCAGGACGCCTTCGTCACCACGGACGTGGGCCAGCACCAGATGTGGGCGGCCCAGTTTTATGGCTTCGACCGGCCCAACCGGTGGATGACATCGGGCGGGCTCGGCACTATGGGCTACGGTTTGCCGGCTGCCATCGGCACCCAGATCGCCCACCCGGACGCGCTGGTTTTGTGCATTGCCGGTGATGCCTCGATCCAGATGAACATCCAGGAGCTTTCCACCATCAGCCAGTATGAGCTGCCGGTAAAACTCTTCATCCTCAACAACCAGTACATGGGGATGGTCCGCCAGTGGCAGCAGCTCAACCACGGCAACCGGCACTCCCACTCCTACTCCGAGGCCCTGCCGGACTTCGTGAAACTCGCCAATGCCTACGGGATTAAGGGGATGGAGGTGTCCGATCCGGCGCACCTCGACGACGCCATCGTCGAGATGGTGGAGCACAAGGGACCGGTGGTGATGGATTGCCGGGTTGCCAACCTCGCCAACTGTTTCCCGATGATCCCGTCGGGCAAGGCCCACAATGAGATCCTTCTCGGCGGCGATGAGGAAGAGGCCGGGAGGGTCGAAGAGGCCATCGACGAAACCGGTGCAGCGCTGGTCTGACCGGCGCCGCACCCGAACCGGCCCCCAAAAGACGCCGGCGCGGTTGCTTCGCACACCGGAGCCGGTAGCAAGCGGGGCTATCGGAAACGACAGTGGGCGGGCGAAATCATTCGCCCGCCGCTCATTTGTCGAGACATTCACCCCGCGGGACGGTCAACGCCCGTGGACCTTGCGACCAGCGAAGAATGCGGGCAATGCCGGGATAAAACGAAACCCCAGCGCGACCCCAGATGCCCACCGCGGAAATATTAGCCATGAACAACCCCACGGGCGTCCAAGCCCCTGATCCCGCCGCCCCGCCAAAGATGGAAGATGCGCAAGAGCGCCACACGCTCTCCGTGCTCGTCGACAACGAGCCCGGTGTCCTTGCCCGCGTAATCGGCCTCTTTTCGGGGCGCGGCTACAACATCGATTCGCTCACCGTATCGGAGACGGAGCATGAGCGCGGCCTATCGCGCATCACCATCGTGACCACCGGAACACCCATGGTCATCGAGCAGATCCGCAACCAGCTCGCCCGCCTGGTGCCCATCCATCGGGTGGCCGACCTTACCGCGGACGGTCGAGAGGCCATTGAACGGGAGCTGGCACTGGTGAAGGTGGCTGGCCGAGGCGACGAGCGAGTGGAGGCCTTGCGCCTTGCCCAAGCGTTTGACGCGCGCACTGTTGATGCGACCCTTGAAAGCTTCGTCTTTGAGGTGACAGGATCTACTGTCGATATCGAGCGGTTCGTGAACCTGATGGCTTCGGTGGGTCTGGTGGAGGTTTCGCGCACCGGGATCGCCGCCATCACCCGCGGCATCGAAGCCACCTAGGTCGCCACCGGCCGACCGGGACGGCGGCACAGCGCGCACCGCGGACAAGGATGCCCAGAGGACGGCTCGGATGATTTTGATTTCCTACGGGATCACCAAATCCGGCAGCACCCTCGCCTACCAACTTGCCAAAAACATCCTGGCGGCCGCTGGCCACAGGCAGGACACCATCCCGCGAAACCTCCTCGACGCGGTGGATCCTGACGTCAATTTCATTACGAGCGTTAACGCCGAACGGCTCCACGGACTGATGGCGGCGGTGCCCAGTGACACTATCGTCGCGGTGAAGACCCACGCGCCTTACCCGGTCAAACAGCTACCCGAACTCGACCAGCTGGTGGCGGATGGTAAGCTCAAGGTGCACGCCAGCTGTCGCGATCCGCGCGAGATCTGCCTGGCGCTGCTGGACGCGGGGCGAAAGCACCGGGCCATCGGCGAGCGATCCTTCGCCGATATCACGACTTTAGACGAAGCGGCGGCAGCGGTGGATGCGCAGATCCACGCCTACCTGCTTTGGGCGAGCGTGGAAGGCACGTTAAAGCTGGGCTACGACCGCACCGCCTTTGAAATGCCGGCACAGGCCAAGACCATGGCCGAGCATCTGGGGGTTTCGGTGGACACCGACGCGGTATGCGAATTTGTGGCACACCACGCCAAGACCCACAAAAACAAGGCCCTTCCCAGGCGTTTCAAGACCGACCTCACGCCGGCCGAAAACGCTAAACTTTATAAAAAGTTCGAGACCTTCATTATCAAGGCCTGCCACTCACCACGGCCCCACTGGTATGCCAGGCACCGCGAGCGTTTCCTGAAACTTGCCGCCAACGCGAACGTCGCCAAGCCCGCTGCCGGCCCCGCCATAACCCCTGGCCGGACTGGCACCACTTGAGCTTTTTTGGCCCGGCTCAGGCCGCCGCCATTTCCTTCTCGAGCCGGCTTGCGACACTGTCCAGGAAGCCGGTGGTGCTCTCCCAGCCTTGGTCCGCGCCCACCAGGAGCGCAAGATCCTTCGTCATGTGGCCATCTTCGATACAGTCGACCACCGAACGCTCCAGGGTCTTGGCAAAACTAGCGAGGTCGTCGTTGGCGTCGAGCTTGGCGCGATGGGCCAGTCCCCGGGACCAGGCGAAGATGGACGCGGTGGAGTTGGTGGAGGTCTGCTCGCCCTTTTCGTGCTGGCGAAAATGGCGCGTGACCGTCCCGTGGGCGGCTTCCGCTTCCACGGTGTCGCCATCGGGGGTCATGAGAACGGAGGTCATCAGGCCGAGGGAGCCAAAGCCCTGGGCCACCGTGTCGGACTGAACGTCGCCGTCATAATTTTTGCAGGCCCACACGTAGCCGCCGGACCATTTGAGCGCCGCCGCCACCATATCGTCGATGAGCCGATGCTCGTAGGTGATGTTCTTTGCGGCGAACTTTTCCTTAAACTCAGCGTCGAACACTTCTTGGAATAGGTCTTTGAAGCGGCCGTCATAGGCCTTCATGATGGTGTTCTTGGTGGAAAGGTACACCGGATAGCCCCGGTTGAGCCCATAGTTCATGGACGCCCGGGCAAAGTCGCGGATGGAGCTGTCGAGGTTGTACATCGCCATGGCGACGCCGCCCCCCTGGAAATCGTAGACCTCATGCACCTGCGGCTCGCCGTTCTCCGGCGTAAAGGTGAGCGTTAGTTTCCCGGGGCCCTTCACCACCATGTCGGTGGCGCGGTATTGATCGCCGAAGGCGTGGCGGCCGATGATGATGGGCTGGGTCCAGCCGGGCACCAACCGCGGGATATTCTTACAGATGATGGGCTCGCGGAAGATCACACCGCCCAAGATGTTGCGGATCGTACCGTTGGGCGAGCGATACATCTTCTTGAGGCTAAATTCTTCCACGCGGGCTTCGTCGGGCGTGATGGTGGCGCATTTGACGCCGACGCCGTGCCGTTTGATAGCGTGGGCAGCATCGACCGTTACCTGGTCATCGGTGGCATCGCGGTGTTCCATGCCCAGGTCGTAGTATTCGAGATCGATATCGAGGTAAGGGTGGATCAGTTTATCTTTAATGTATGCCCAAATGATGCGGGTCATCTCGTCCCCATCGAGTTCGACGACGGGGTTCGCCACCTTGATCTTCGCCATTCTATGACCTTGTGCCTGGATCGACATGTGCAACGGCGGGCGCCGTGCTTGGGCGGGGATGTAGCATGAGCGGCAAGGCCGGGGAAGATTTACCGAACGCGGCGGCGCTTCACCCGCCGGCGGTGATCCTAGCCTCGCCCCAGCTGGGTGAAAACATCGGAACCGCCGCCCGCGCCATGGCCAATTTCGGCCTCCGGGACCTGCGGCTCGTCACCCCGCGGGACGGCTGGCCCAGCGAGCGGGCTCGAGCTGCATCTTCCGGCGCCCACCCCGTGATCGACGGTGCGCGGGTCTACGGCTCTGTGGACGAGGCGGTGGCTGACCTTTCCTTCGTCATCGCCACCACCCGGCGCGAGCGCGACATGACCAAACGCGTCCTTGGTCCCCAGGAGGGGCTTGGTGAGCTCTGCGACATGGCGGCATCGGGTGGCAGCACCGGGATCTTGTTCGGCCGGGAGCGATGGGGGCTTGAGAACGAGGAGGTGGCGCGGGCCAACATCATCGTCTCTTTTCCGGTGGACCCGGAATTCGCCTCCCTCAACATTGCCCAGTCGGTGCTGTTGATGGCCTATGAATGGCGGCGCGCTGTCCACGGCACCGCGCCTTCGCCAGAGCCGCAAAACCCGCCGGCAACCCGCGAAGAGGTGCTGGGGCTCCATAAGCACCTCACGAACCTGTTGGAACCCGCCGGCTATTTCCGCCCCCCGCACATGGCGGAGAAGATGGCGCGCAACCTCCTTCTAATCGTGTCCGATGCTGGCTGGGATCGGCAGCAGGTACGTACGTTGCGCGGCGTCCTCAATCACCTCTCGCGCACGAAAAATTCAGGAGAACGTGAAGGCTAATGTGATTTGCCACAATTTTTGTCTGTGAGTTTCACCCACACATAGCACCCAGCGACGGACAAATACTTTCCGCCGCAATTAAATGCTCATTTTAATACAACAGGTGGAAACAAATGAGAGGTATCTGTACTGCTGTAGTGACCGGTTTACAAAGAGAAAACCGAGCTATGTGGGCATTTCCTTGGTCGATCAAAGATGGAAGAGAGTACCAGCTCAGTGACAATATCGACTTTAAGGGTGGTAGTTTCGCCAGACGAAATCCGAACAAGGCGATGGCTCATTTAAATGGTGCGGAACTAACCTTAAGCGAGCTAGAGGCTCTGCTGAGGGAAGCGGACAAGGCGCCCACCAACCACCGTGACATCTTGAAAGACCAGAACTGGCTAAATTTTTACAACGCAGCCAACCTCCGGTGGGCCACCCAAGACAAATACGGCAACGCAGGCACTCCGATTACAGAACAAAGCCTCGCCTGCATCAAATGCAACATCGTCTTGCCGGTCCGCGCAATCCAGGTGGATCACTCCAGGCCGCAGGCCGGGCGCTTGACCGAGGCTGTGGCGAAGTTTCTTCGTCACCACAACTACACAAAAGAAGGCCCAATGGGCGTGAAAGGACGTGCCAGCACCGGGACAGGTCTTCAGTTCGGCGGCGGCAATGTGAGCGACCGATATACTCTCACCAACAAGGGGGCCATCGCGTTTCACATCGTCCACGAAATCGGCGGCAAAATTGACGAGTTCCGCAGCGCCTGCCGCAACTCCTACGCTAACCTGAGACCCATGTGCGCCAAGTGCAATATCGGGCGGAACGCTGGTAATTCTTTCAACGTTTTCCAGTAGCAACCGCCATGGGCTTAGCGGTCCTTGGAACGGATGCCGTCCCCCCAGGGCGCGTTTCAGCAACATGGTTTCATGTTGCGACTCGAACCGAGCGAAAAGACAAGAACGTAAATTAGGTCATGCGATCGGATGATCGTCTGACCTGATCTAGACCATGCGGCGGGTTGCCAAGCTTGCGCGGCTTAAAAAATCTAGGCGGCGGGTTCAGAAAGCCTCGCCGTCAAGCGCCCCACATTCTGGAAAAGCGCGCCGATGGTTCCCGGTCCCGATCGCGTGGGCCGCGTGTGGGTGCCGGTGGTCACCATGGCACCCGCCGGAATCGAGTGTCCACGCGCTGTGGCGAACTCTGCCAAATACGCCAGGACATCGAGGGGCGAGGGGCGCATATCGGCGGGAAGGGCCGTAACCAGCGTCCCATCGCCCAGGCGCGCCTCGGCCGGCCCGGTTACCGCATCGTTGAGATTGCTCACATCAACGCGCGGGCCGATTACGAGGGCTCCAGAGGAGTTGAGGTCGGCGATCACCGAGAGGACCCCGACGGCCGCCTTGTCCACATACCGGGTGTCGGCCACCTCGATCCCCAGGCGCAAATGGCCGATGCAGTCAATCAACTCGCCCTTGCCGAGCGGACGATCGATAGTGCTGGAAAGCTCAAGCACAAT
This sequence comes from Pseudomonadota bacterium, assembly GCA_039189655.1. GTDB lineage: Bacteria > Pseudomonadota > Alphaproteobacteria > Rhizobiales > Amorphaceae > Acuticoccus. The sequence continues at coordinate 24,257 of JBCCYN010000006.1, forward strand.
CTCCGCTTCGATTTCTGGCGAGTGGAAGTGACCGGCCGCAAACACGGTCTGGGCTGGCACAATCATCCCTTCAAGGAGCGGGGAGACCGTCGGCGCCTCAAGGCCTAGCGGTGCCTGGGCCTTGGCGGTGGTTTGGGCCAGTTTCCAACCAATGATGGGCAGCCCCAGCTCCTCGCGCATGGCGTCTTGCAGCGCGTAGGCCTGCGCCACAGTGGCCGGGGGCACGTCTAGGGCAGACAACCTCTCGCCGCCCCGAAAGGCGGCGGCAAGGCGCTGAGCATCTCGGCTCATGGGCACTCTCCCGGCAAAGGACGGGCTCAGGGCAGCGTGTAGGCGGTCTTCACCGTCGTATAGAATTCAGCGGCGTAGCGGCCCTGCTCGCGCGGACCGTAGCTCGAACCCTTGCGCCCGCCGAACGGCACATGCGGATCAACACCCGCGGTGGGAAGGTTCACCATCACCATGCCCGCCTCAGCGTTCCGTTTGAAGTCGGTGGCGTACTTTAGACTTGTGGTGCAAATCCCAGACGAAAGGCCAAACTTCGTGTCGTTGGCGACGGCCAGTGCTTCATCATAGTCTTTGACGCGGATGACGCTCGCCACCGGCCCAAATATCTCTTCGCGATTGATGCGCATGGAGTTTGTGGTCTCGGTAAAGAGGGCCGGCTGCAGATAGTAGCCGGGCGTGGCGCGGTTCAGGCGTTCCCCACCCCAAGCGAGCTTCGCCCCGTCTTCGGAGCGGCCGATCTGAAGATATTTGAGGTCCGTGTCGAGCTGATTTTGGTCAACCACAGGGCCGATGTGCGTCCCGTCCTTTCGAGCATCGTCGACATTGAGCGCCTGAAGCTTCTCGATGGTGGCGGCGACGAAGCGATCATGGATGCCCTCCGTCACGATAAGGCGGGACGACGCAGTGCAGCGCTGGCCGGTGGAGAAGAACGCGCCGTTGACCGCGCAGCCGACCGCCGTGTCGAGATCTGCATCGTCGAGCACCACGAGCGGGTTCTTGCCGCCCATTTCGAGCTGCACCTTGCGCATGTGCTCAGCGCACTTTGCTGCCACGTGACGGCCGGTTTCCACCGATCCCGTGAAGGTGACGGCATCCACGTCGGGGCTGTCGAGGATCGCCTCCCCCACCACCGAGCCGCGCCCCATGACGAGGTTGAGGACGCCATCGGGCAGCCCGGCGCGCTTCAAGATGTCGGCGATAGCCCATGCACAGCCGGGCACGAGGTCGGCGGGCTTAAACACCACGGTATTTCCGAAGCAAAGGGCCGGCGCGATCTTCCAAGCCGGGATGGCGATGGGAAAATTCCACGGGGTGATGATCCCCACGACGCCCACCGGCTCGCGGGTAATCTCGATGCCGATTCCAGGGCGAATGGATGGCACGGTCTCGCCGGCAAGCCGCAACGCCTCCCCGGCATAAAAGTCGAAAATCTGCCCGGCTCGGGCCGCCTCACCGATCCCCTCGGCCAGCGTTTTGCCTTCCTCGCGCGCGAGCAGATTCCCAAGCTCTGCCTTGCGCGCCATGATCTCCTGGGCCGCGGCTTGCAAAACGGCGTGGCGGGTGGCCGGATTGGATCGCGCCCAGTCATGGAGCGCACCCTTTGCGGCTGCGATTGCCTGTTGTGCTTGACCCGCGTCGGCACGGGCATAGCGTCCCACCACGTCATCGGTGTCGGACGGGTTGACGTTCTGCGATACGTCAGGACCCTCGGTCCACTCCCCGCCGATGAGATTTTGGTGGAGGTCCATGACTTTCTCCCTGGCGTCTTGCCGTCTGCGCTGATCACTCGCCGGGCGCCGTTCGCGGATCGCCTTGCGCGTGGGAGGGCTATCCCATCAACCCGCCGCTCGACAATCCCCCGAGGCCGCTGTGAGGAAACTCACAACGGCACAACCGTAACGGAGGTGGTCTGCCGATAGGGCGATTGGGGCGTGCAGACAACACTGGGGAACGCCGGGTGATTGATGGCGTCCGGGAAGTCCTGGGCTTCAAGAGCGATGCCCGGAAACGGCCCATAGCGCCGCCCATCGTGGCCTGCGCTGTCCATAGGCTTGAAATCGTAGCCATTGTAAATCTGCAGGCCGGGACGATCCGTCCGAAGCTCCAGACGATAGTCGGCGCCCGTCAGTACCGCCGCGGGATCGGCGCTCTCAAGGCAATAGTTGATGTCCATTTCGGTGTCCCCAAGGGCGCGCGCCCTGCGAAAATCAAGGGGCGTGCCCCCCGTGTCCACTATGGCGCCGGTGGGGATCTTTCGCGGACCAAGTTCGGTAACCTTGTCAGCAGCCACCTGGAACGTGTGCTCACCCACAGGTCCGCCCAGATGGTAGTAGGAGTGCTGGGCAAGGGCGATCGGCGTCGGACGGTCTGGTGCTGCTGTCATGTGGAAGGTGACGGTGTGGTCGGACAACGCAATCTCCACCGCGAACGATACCGTCCCGGGATAGCCCATCTCGCCGTCGGGACTGTCGCAGGTGAGCCGCGCCCGCTGCCCGTCGCTCTCCATCTGCCACACCCTCTTGCCGAGCCCCCCGGCACCGCCGTGGATGTGGTCGGGCGGCATGTTGAGGTCGAGCTGATAGTCTGTCCCGTCGAGACTGAAACGACCGTTGCGAACCCGGTTCGCGATGCGCCCAGCCACAATGCCGAACGCCTTTTCGTTGCCGATGTAGGGTTCAAAATCATCAAATCCGAGGGTCACAGAGCGCATCGAACCGTCCCGCCGCGGCACCCGCCAGTCCCGCACGATGGCGCCCAGCGATAGGATCGATACGCTTACTCCGGCATTCGAGGTCAGCACCGCCTCGTAGACGGCCTCGCCTTTATGGTTCGCGAAGACTTGCAATGGGCATCACTCCCTGATCGATTGCGACGCCGCTCGCACCGGAGCCTAGCCAGTGTACGTACCGCGCCAATTTGCCGAAACACGCCCGCAAGTGCTGCACGAAGCCATTCGCGCCATCAAGCTAGCCACGGTGGTCACCTTCGATATCGATGGCGATTGCTATCATACCACCGCGATGCCGATGGTTCTTCGTTTCGATGGTGAGAAGCCGGTGCTCGACGGCCACGTGGCAAGGGGCAATCCCCATTGGCGTGCCCTTGAAAAGCCGAAGCGCTCGATGGCAATTTTCCAAGGCCCGCAGGCCTACATTTCGCCCAGCTGGTATCCCTCCAAAGCCGAGCACGGCAAGGTTGTTCCCACTTAGAATTACGTGGCGATCCACGTCAGCGGGGTGTTGGAGGCCGTGCATGACGGGGAGCATCTTCTTTCCCAACTCCATGCGTTGACTGACGAACATGAAAAACAGCGAGAGCTACCCTGGAGCGTTGACGATGCTCCACCGCGCTACATCGAAGCCATGACGCGGGGAATTGTGGGTTTGCGACTTCGCGTTACGGAGATCGCCGGGAGCTGGAAGCTTGCGCAGCACAAGAGCGATGCGGACCGGGAGGGCGTCATCAACGGGCTGCGGGCCGAGACAGACGCCGGAGCCCAAGCCATGGGTGCGCTCATGGAGACAGCGGAAGATAAAGGCGACACTCGATAGATGTCATATCCAAGAAGGTTGTTCATATGGGCGCGACCACTGGGCAATGAGCCAAAACTCTCCCGCCTTGATCCATCGTCCCGGGCAGCGACTGATGCCTCAAGGGACGCTTCGCTATTTGCCCTTGACCCATCAGTCGCTGCCCGGGCTTGAAAAATGTGTCGGCTCCGGAAGAACGCCGCTTATTGGTGTCCCACCAAAAGAACTGGCCGGGATGGGTGGCGCAACGGTGGGAGTTCTTGCCGATGGCTTGCGTGAACAACGGTGATGGCTTTCACGGCTAGAGCAGATCACACGATCATGCGATCGCATGACCTCATCTCAGTTCTTGTTTCACCGGGCGGTTCGAGCTGCAACATGATTCCATGGTGCTGAAACGCGCCCCAGCGCATCCGCCGTCTCTACTGCGGCCGGTTTGCCCGTAAAGTTCGCTCAAGATCACCGTCAAAGCCCTGCGAACAGAACGTACCCCCCTGGAGGACGCCGCCGATCGGATCCTCAGGAATCTTCGCTTCCTCCGCCATGGCGTAGTCCAAGTGATCCTCAGCTTTGTGCCGTGGCCTATAGCCAAGCGCATAGGCGGCACCGTTGTCCCACCAGGCCCGTTCATTGTGTGAAGCGCCATAGACGATGGCATGGTGAATGTCGGGATGGTCAAGGCCGATGGAAACAAGCTGAGCGAGGTCTTCAGGGTGGAGCCATATGGACAACCGCCGATGGTCCGCAGGCTTTTCACCCACGTTGCCGATGCGGATCGACATGGCACGCAGCGCATGCTTGTCGGCGTAGAGCGAGGAAAGCGCTTCACCAAAGGCCTTCGAAACGCCGTACAAAGTGTCCGGCCGCACCGCCTGCTGGGTGCCGACTCGGCTGGTCCGCTGGTAAAACCCCATCGCATGGTTCGACGAAGCGAAGATGAAGCGTGGCACCTTGTGCTCGCGGCATGCTTCCAGAATGTTGAACAGCCCTTCGATGTTGGCCGAGCGCACAGTATCCCAATCCGCCTCCACGGACTGGCCGCCCAAGTGAACCACGCCGTAGGCGCCGGCCACCAGATCATGGAGTGCAGCCCGGTCGCCTAGATCGGCGGCAACCCAAGTTTCACCCTCAGCAAGGTTGCCCTCAACGCCCTGTCTGTCTGAAAGCCTGAGGCGATACTGCGTTCGCAGGTAGGGTCGTATCATGGCCGCAACACCGCCTGCAGCCCCAGTCATAACTATGGTTTTTTCGCCCATGTCGGCCTCGCACTTCGCGTTTTGACTGGTCATCCACCACTCAAAGCCCATTGGCAAGACAGACCTGGATCCCACACGTAGATTCCACCTCCGCCCCACCAAACTCCGACCGTACCGCTGGCTTAAGCTGATCTTTTTCTCGGGCGGCAGCAATTTCGACCACCGCTCGTCTGTTCTTTGCAAGCCCGGTGTTGGGACGTTAACGCCGCCGTGCCCCGTTCGAGCTTTGCCCTTCTACCTAACCGATCCGGTCGAGCCACGAATAGAGCACGCTCTCCAATCGATCTTTCACGCGATAAAATCTACTGCTTGGAACGGGTATCGAAATCGCAAAGATTCGACCTCGCCCGTCGCGGACCGCGATACCGAGAGCGCAAATGCCCTCGGTATGCTCATCCTCGTCGCGCGCAACCTTCGAACGGCGGACGGCGTTGACCTCAGCAAGTATTGCGCTCAGCGGCCGGCCAGAGATGCCTTCCTCGATTTCAGCCAGCACCAATTTCGCGGCATAGGCATCGTCAAGATGTGCCAGCGCAGCTTTCCCGTTGGCAGTCGTTGTTAGCGGAAACGTCTCGCCGATGTTGGAGACTGCCCGCAAACGATGGGTGCCGACTATTTGGTCGATGAACAGCATCCGATCGCCCTCTAAGATGGCAAGGTCTACTGTTTCTCCGGTTTCGTCACAAATGGCCTGCATCACCGGTTTGAGGGTTTGCGACAAGTCTGTCCGCATCGCTTCAGCGAGCGATTGAATTTCCGGCCCCAGCCGTATCTCGCCAGCGCCTTGTCCGGTGGAAACGAAACCCTCTTGAAGGAGCGCCCCAATGATACGCTGTACCGTAGAACGGGGCAATTTAACTCGCTTCGCGATCTGACCAAGGCTCAGGCCGGCGGTGTCTTCGCCCAAGGTGCGTAAGATGAAGGCGGCGCGTGAGATGACCTGAATACCTTGTATTTTTTCGGTTTTTTCCATTTTCAATTCTGCTGTTTCCACCACTCGGGAAGCACCTGTTTGCGGTTTTCAAAATACGTAAAATCAGAGAGCAAATCAATGATTGACCGCGATGTGATGCATATGCACCATAATACGAAACATGCAAACCGCGCTTTAGGGATGGGACGATGGCGATTACAGTTCGCGGTATCGAATTCCAGGAAAATACCAACAACGACATGGGGCTGGAGTTTTTTAACTTAAGCCATCGCTACGGTTTTCAGTGCCCGAACTGGCCATACTTCAAGGACGTCCACATCGAACGGAAGCACTACATGGCTAAGTCCGGCGTGCTTTCGCAGACGCTGACCACCACCATGCACGTCACAACCCACATCGACGCACCCGCCCACGTGGTTCAGGGCACACCGTTCATCGATGAAGTGCCGCTACCGCATTTCTTCGGCACCGGTATTGTGGTCTCCATCCCAAAAAATAAGTGGGAACAGATTACTGGGGATGACTTAGAGAATGCCTGCGGTCATGCCATCCGCAAGAATGATGTACTGATCATAAACACCGGTTGGCACAAGCTCTACGAAGACGGAGATTATTTTCCATACTGCCCAGGTCTCGTGCCGTCAGCGGCCGACTGGATGGTGGAGCGGGGCGTAAAAGTTGTCGGTCATGACACCCAGGCCAACGACCATCCGCTCGCCACCGCCATCGGGCCCCAGCGCAACGGCCCAATCCTTCCTCATCTGGAGGCTGAATACAAACAGTGGTCAGGTGGGGTGGACTGGAAAGAGGCATTCCCAGAGTGGGAGCCAGTTCACAATAAGCTCTTCTCTAATGGTATTCTTGGGATCGAGAACGTTGGCGGAGATCTTGATGCTGTGACAGGGAAGCGCTGCACATTTGCATTCTTTCCGTGGAACTGGGACCGCGGCGACGGCTGTATCATTCGCCTCGTCGCCATGATCGACAAAGGCCAGCACTATCGGATCGAGGCCGGCGAGGCGTTCTAATGCTCGTCAAGCGTTTCGCAGATGCCAAACCCTACGCCGCTCCAAATCATCGGGGTGTCTCGGGGCTACGCCTCCAAGGTTTCGAAGAAGGTGGGCCGAAGAACCAGTGGATTGGATACTCCCAGTTCTTGCCGGGCGGTGGTGCCGGCCCGGATGCGACCCCGTTTGAGAAGGTCTATGTCGTGTTGGAAGGCGAGATGACCTTGCTTCTGGACGGTACCGAAACCATCCTCGGACCGATGGACAGCGCCACGATCGCCCCCAATGAGATCCGCACCATCGAGAACCGGTCGAACCATGTCTGCAAGATGTTGGTGGTCATCCCCTATCCGCAGGAGGTGGAACGTCCATGAGCCTTCAAAATCCCAACAGCTACTTTGATGTATCAGGAAAGGTCGCGTTGGTTGGCGGCGCATCGGGTGCCTTCGGCTCGGTCGCAGCCCGGTGCCTTTCTGCAGCGGGCTGCAAAGTCGCTCTTGCGGCCCGCAACGCACAGTCACTTGCAGAAACCGCTGAGTCTTGCGCCGGCGAAACCATCCAGATCGTCGCCCGCCCCCAAGACGAGCATGTGGCTAATGAAATAGTCACGAAGACGGTTGAGGAGTTTGGAAAGCTCGACATTGTCATTGCTGCCGCTGGTATGAACAAAGTCGAGAAAATCGATCAAATGGCACCTGCCACATTTGAAGACATTATGGACGCTAACGTCCGTCAAAGCTGGCTGATGGCCCGAGCCGCATCCAAACAAATGCTTGAGCAAGGCCACGGCGGTAAGATCATCCTTATGTCGTCGGCCCGCGGTCTGCTGGGTCATCCGGCCGGCTATACTGCCTATTGCGCGTCAAAGTCAGCAGTGGACGGGATCACCCGCGCGTTAGGTTGCGAGCTGGGCCCCACCGGCATCACGGTCAATGCCATCGCACCGACAGTCTTTCGCTCGCCACTAACGGCTTGGATGTACGAAGACACTGAACACGCTGAAAATGTTCGCAATGGCTTCCTAACGCGAGTCCCTAAGGGGCGTCTTGGAGAACCAGAAGATCTAGCCGGTCCGCTACTATTTCTAGCATCCAAAGCCTCCGATTTTTACACTGGACAAGTGCTATACGCCGACGGCGGGTACACGGCGGGTTAGACGCATGAGCAGTCGCCCCAAAATTGCAGTGGTCGGCGCAGGGCTCATGGGGCACGGCATCGCCCTTACGTTTGCTCGCTGCGGATTTTCCGTCGTCTTGACAGATCCGTCAGAGATCGCCCTAGCCACAGCCCACGATCGTATCGCCGAAAGCCTGCGCCTTCTCGGCATCGACGGCGCGGTATTAACCCAAGCGCTCCAAAATGTATCAACCACCGAAAAACTTCCGGATGCGGTGGCGAACGCTACATTCATAATTGAAGCAGCACCAGAAAAGCTTCAACTGAAACAGGTACTTTTTTCGCAAATAGAAGAGCATGCCCCCGCCGAAGCGATACTAGCGTCCAATACGTCTGTGATACCAATTACCAAAATCATGGATCACCTTAAAACGAAGGAACGAGCAGTCGGTACCCATTGGTGGAACCCGCCTCACATGATTCCGTTGGTGGAGGTCATCAAGACCAAATGGAGTTCGCCTGCAGCGGCTGAAGCTATGTTCGCGGTTCTCAAGAAGGCGGGTAAAACACCGGTAATGGTGGAGAAAGACGTTCCCGGCTTTATCGGCAACCGCCTCCAACATGCTCTATGGCGCGAGGCGATTTCGCTCGTTGAGAACGGCATTTGCACCGCCGAGGCTGTGGATGATGTGGTAAAGGCAAGTTTTGGTCGCCGCCTAGCCGTCCTTGGCCCGATGGAAAATGCCGACCTCGTGGGGATCGAGCTCACCCAAGACATTCACGCTCAGGTACTTGCAGACCTCGAGACGCGCCCCGACCCCTCACCATACTTGCAGGAACTCTTGGACGCTGGCCGCACAGGCATGTCCTCCGGGGCTGGTTTTCGCAAATGGGGCGATAGCGATCTTGCTGACACTAAAGCCCGCATCGCGGTTCACCTTAAGAAGCTTGAATCAATACTGCCAAAGTAGCAGCGTGTTATTCGGGAGGAATAAGAAATGGCTGTCAAGACAAACCGTCGACAACTACTGACCGGCCTTAGCGCCGCCCTCGCCACCCCCGCCGTCTTAAAGATCACCCGTGCCTACGCCTCAAACCCCACCATCAAGGTGGGCCACGTAAGCCCGCGCACCGGACCACTTGCAGGTTTTGCTGAAGCGGATGACTATGTGCTGAAGGGCATCAATGCTGCGCTCTCAGGCGGTGTTCAAAACCACGGCAAGACCTACAACATCGAGATCATATCGAAGGACAGCCAGTCAAACCCGAACCGCGCGGCAGAAGTAGCTGCCGATTTAATCTTGGGTGACGAAGTTGACATCATCGTTGGCGCCTCGACCCCGGACACCACCAACCCCGTGGCCGACCAGGCCGAGATTAATGAAGTCCCATGCATCACCACCGATTGCCCCTGGCAACCTTACTTCTTCGGCCGAAACGGTGACCCTGCCATCGGTTTTGAGTACACTTACCACTTCTTCTGGGGCCTTGAAGATGTGGTCGCAAACTTTCTTGCGTTGTGGGAAGGATCAGGTGTCGAAAGAAAAGTAGGGGGCCTCTTCCCCAATGATGCCGATGGTAACGCCTGGGGACATCCTGAGTTGGGGTTTCCAAAACCTCTTGCCGATGCAGGATTTTCGCTCACTGACCCTGGCCGCTACCAACCGCTGACCGATGACTTTTCCAACTACATCGGCGCTTTCAAAGAAGCCGGATGCGAAATCGTCACTGGCAACATGATCCCACCGGACTTCGCAACGTTCTGGTCGCAAGCCGCGCAACAAGACTTCCGGCCAAAGGTTGTGACCATCGGCAAGGCGTTGCTTTTCCCGTCCGTCATCGACAGTCTGGGCAACCGCGGCAATGGTCTGTCGTCCGAAATCTGGTGGACGCCCAGCCATCCGTTCTCGTCTTCCCTAACTGGAGAGAGCGCGCAGCAATTGGCAGACGGCTACATAGCCGCGTCTGGCCGGCCGTGGACCCAGCCAATCGGTTTTAAGCATGCCTTGTTTGAGGTGGTGCGTGATGTTGTCTCGCGTTCCGAAGACCTTGAAGATCCAGCCGCAATCGTCAACGCCATTAGAGCCACGAACCTTGCCACGATCGTTGGCCAACTTAATTGGTCCACAGGCCCCGTACCAAACGTCACAAAAACACCGCTCGTCGCTGGCCAGTGGCAGACATCTGGTGACGGGTTCGACCTGGTCGTCACCACCAACAACGAAGCGCCCGAAATCCCGCTTGGCGGCGAACTCCAACTGTTGACCTAACGCGCGATGGCCGCCCTTCTCAGCGTAGAGGGTCTTCGCAAATCCTACGGTGCGGTGGTGGTTGCCGATGCAACTACCTTCGACGTGGCAGAAGGTGAGGCCCTCGGTATCTTGGGACCGAATGGGGCAGGCAAAACATCGTTGTTCAACCTCATAACGGGGACGGTGCAAGCCGATGGCGGGCGCATCACGTTCGCGGGCAAAGATATTACAAAGAATTCGGCAGCGGAACGATGTCGCGACGGTATTGCACGTTCCTTCCAAATCCCCCAACCGTTCGGCGGCATGACGGTATTTGAGAACGCCCTTGTCGGGGCCACACAGGGTGCAAAGCTCGATGGGACAACAGCCGAACACCATGCCCTTACAGTTCTGGAAGAGACCGGCCTTGCCGCGAAGTCCAACGTACGCGCCAGCACACTGACCCTTTTGGAACGCAAACGCCTGGAACTTGCTCGCGCGCTTTCGGCAAAACCGAAACTACTACTACTTGACGAAATTGCCGGCGGCCTAACCGACGCCGAGTGCACCGCGCTCATCAACACCATCAAGCGCGTACACAGCGGCGGTACCACAATCGTCTGGATCGAACATGTGGTCCATGCGCTCCTTGCTGTCGTTGAACGCCTCATTGTGATTGACTTCGGGAAAAAAATCGCTGAAGGCCCACCGGATGAGATCATGGAAAGCGCCGAGGTGAAAGAGATATACTTAGGGGTCGACCCTGATGTCTAAGACTCTTCTTTCGCTCCAAACTCTGAACGCCCACTATGGCGATTTCCAGGCTCTTTATAATGTTGATATGACGCTTAGCGAGGGAGAGGTCATAGCAATCATCGGTGCCAACGGCGCCGGTAAGACAACCCTGATGCGCTCCATCTCAGGCCTCCTAAAGAACGACGCGGCCGCCATATTATATCGCGGCACCCCCATTGGCGCCCTACGGGCCGACGAAGTGGCGCAAATCGGTATTGCGCTAGTGCCGGAGGGGCGCCAGCTCTTCCCATCGCTTTCTGTGGAGGAAAACCTGCGGCTCGGTAGTACTGTTGCCCGTAAAGGACCCTGGTCGCTGGACAGTGTTTTCCAGCTCTTTCCGATTCTCAAAGACCGACGTTCCCAGGCATCCACATCGCTCTCCGGCGGTCAACAGCAGATGGTCGCCATAGGTCGGGCGTTGATGGCGAACCCGGATTTGATCTTATTCGACGAAATCAGCCTAGGCCTTGCGCCGGTGATCATTAAGTCCATCTACGACGCGCTTCCGGGGATCGTCAGCGAGGGGATGACCGCGATGATTGTGGAGCAGGACATTACCAAGGCGCTTTCAGTTTCTTCTCGCGTTTTTTGCCTACAGGAAGGCCGTATCTCGCTAGAAGGGAATACCGAAGACGTATCGCGAGAGGCCATAACAAAGGCATATTTTGGAGTGGGTGCATGAGTGAGTGGATCGGCGCTATCGTTCAAGGAACGTTGCTTGGCGGTCTTTATGCACTATTTGCGGCGGGACTTTCGCTCATCTTTGGCGTAATGCGGCTTGTCAACATTGCGCACGGCGACCTTATCGTTCTCGCCGCGTACTTGGGACTTTCCACCACAATTCTGCTTGGCGTGAATCCATTTGTGGCGCTACTTGCGGTGATACCAATTATGGGCGGTTTCGGTTACGTACTACAACGCGGAATACTAAACCGAACACTCGGGCCTGACATTTTGCCACCGCTGCTGGTAACTTTCGGGCTTTCGGTCATCCTGCAAAATGCGCTTCTCGAAGGATATACAGCCGATCCACAAAAGCTCAACGCCGGCGCCGTTGAAACTGCAAGCATCGGCGTTGCAAGCTTATCCATCGGCATCCTGCCACTCCTCACCTTCGCGATCGCCGTTGCAGTAATTGCCGGCTTGCAGTGGATTTTCTACCATACGAGTCTCGGCCGTGCCTTCCGCGCAGTCTCCGACAACCAGGACATCGCCCAGCTCATGGGCCTCAACAAAGCACACGTGTTCGGCCTTGCGATGGCCCTAGCCCTTGCCGTGACCGCCATTGCAGGCATCCTCCTTGGGGTGCGTACCAGCTTTGATCCAGCCGGTGGCGGAGGTCGCCTTATCTTCGCCTTTGAAGCGGTGATTATCGGCGGCCTCGGCAGCCTTTGGGGCACCTTGGCAGGCGGGGTCATCCTGGGAATCGCACAGACTATTGGCGGCAAAATCGATCCCGGCTGGCAAATCCTTGCAGGTCACATTGCGTTTCTCGTCGTCCTTGCAGTTCGCCCCAACGGGCTCTTTCCGAGGGTAAGTCATTGAACGCGGTTGTCACGCGCGCCACACCCACTTCGCGTGTCGCAATGGTGATGGCAACTTTTGCGCTCGTCCTCCTCGCCGCAGCCCCGTGGTGGGCTGGTCGCGCCGACATGCGGCTGTTGGGGGAGATTTACCTTTACCTCTCCCTTGCATGCCTATGGAACCTTATGGCGGGCTACGCCGGACTTGTGTCGGTGGGCCAGCAAGCTTTTGTTGGCTTCGGCGGATACATGTTGTTTGCTCTGACGATGTTTGCCGGCCTCCCGCCGGTGGTTGCCATCATCGCTGGCGGCTTGCTTGCAGCACTGATATCCATCCCCATCGCAACTCTCATTTTTCGACTAAAGGGCGCATACTTTGCCATCGGTACCTGGGTGGTTGCTGAGGTCTTTCGACTCGGCTTCGCACAAGTTTCCGCCCTAGGCGGTGGCTCCGGTTCATCACTGCCCGTGGGGATAGTTCGCTCACTCGCCTCCTCGCGTTTTAATCGAGAGGCGCTTAGCTATTGGCTCGCGTTAGGCGCGGCAGTGATCGTGGTGAGCGCAGTCTATCTTCTTCTGCGCTCGCGTCGCGGCCTTGCCCTCACCGCCATCCGCGACAGCGAAGTGGCCGCCTCAGGGCTTGGCATCAACATCTGGCGCACAAAGCTCGAAGTATACATCGTTACTAGCGCGTTTACTGCCATCATCGGTGGCCTGATATTCTTACAAAAGCTTAGGATATCACCAGATGCGGCTTTTTCGGTGAACGATTGGACTGCGTTTGTCATCTTTATTGTGGTGATTGGGGGCATCGGGACGCTGGAAGGCCCGATCATCGGAACTCTGATATTCTTTGCACTTCGCGAAACGCTTGCAGACTTCGGAACCATCTACCTCATCGCTTTGGGGTTCGTGGCCATCATCGTGATGCTGAAAGCCCCAAAAGGCGTTTGGGGTCTGGTCCGAGAACGGTTCGACCTGGAACTTTTTCCGCTGAACTACCGCGTACGGCAGCTACCTACAAAGAAAGGACCTTGAGTGTGGCCCGGCCCAAGACAATCATTACATGCGCAATTACCGGCGCGATTCACACGCCCACCATGTCCGATGCGCTCCCCTATACCTACGACGACATCGCAACCCAGGCTGTGGCGGCATCGGAAGCCGGAGCCTCCATCATCCACCTCCACGCCCGTAACCCGAATGATGGCTCACCGTCTGTCGATCCAGCAGATTTCAACCCCTTCCTCCAGCGCATTAAACAGGCCACCAACGCTGTGGTGAACCTCTCCACCGGCGGGTCGCTGACCCTTTCCATTCAGGATCGAATTCAGCCTGCGAAGATCTACAGCCCAGAGATGTGTTCGCTGAATATGGGATCCATGAATTTTTCGTTCCATCCACTTGCAAAGCGCTATGAGGATTGGAAGTTCGAGTGGGAGAAGGACTACGTAGCCAATTCTGACGGAAACATATTCCGCAATACCTTTCGTGACATTAAAGAAGCTGCGGAAACACTTGCACCACATGAAATCAAATTTGAGCACGAGTGCTACGATGTCGGTCACCTCTATAACTTGAAGTTTTGCATGGACATTGGTCTTTTCAAACCACCAATTTTTGTCCAGTTTATATTTGGCATCTTGGGTGGTATCGGCCCAGAGGTAGACAACCTCATCTTCATGAAGCGCACCGCCGATCGCTTGTTCGGTGACACGTACCGCTGGTCGGTTCTTGGAGCGGGCGCTGCTCAGATGCCATTGGCTACCACCGCAAGTCAGATGGGCGGAAATGTTCGCGTGGGGCTAGAAGACAGTCTATTTGTCAGTCGTGGGAAACTTGCCGCTTCAAATGCTGAACAGGTTGCCAAGATCCGCCGTATCGTTGAAGACTTAGGGAGTTCGATCGCCACTCCCGACGAAGCTCGCGAAATTTTAGCCCTTAAGGGCGGCGATCGAACATCGTTCTAAAACCGCTGCCCGATTCGTTGGAATCAAGACGAGCGCTCCATTTGTTCGATCCTGCAGCGTCATATTGCCGATAAGGGGTTCACTCCGTGCCGATTTTAGTCATTGCAATGATCCAATGCAGGAAAAGTTGTAGATCTGTGCCTAGGAACGATAGTTGGGCGCGGGCTGCTAGCAAGCAACCTGCGCCATCAGATAGTGTCCTTCCAGACATTTGTTCGTTCGGCTAGCGACAGATCAAGTCTTTCTTGGACCAAGCTGGCCGAAGCGAACTTCAGCAAAGCTCATACAGCATCGGCAGTGATCTTGGCCGACAAGCTCGTGGGTGGGGAAGCAATATCCTGGGGCGGTTCCATGGCACCAGTCATGATCGCGACAGCGTCAGACATGGAGTAGTCGTCGGGGCGGATTACGGCATGGCGACGACCCAACCGGTGTATGTGAATCCGATCGGCCACCTCAAATACATGGGGCATGTTGTGGCTGATCAGTACGATCGGTAGGCCGCGCTCTTTCACGTCCTTGATCAACTCCAGTACCCGCCGACTTTCCTTGACACCGAGCGCCGCGGTGGGTTCGTCCATTATGATAAATTTTGTCGCGAACGCTGCCGCCCGCGCCACGGCAACGCCTTGACGTTGGCCGCCCGACAGCGTTTCCACCGCTTGGGTGATAGACTGCACAGTCATCAAGCCGAGTTCGGTGAGCTTGTCTCGGGCAAAGTTACGCATATGCTTTTTGTCAAGCATTTTTAGCCACTTTCCTGCCAATCCTCCCTTATAGACTTCGCGACCCAAGAACATGTTGTCGGCGATCGATAACGCCGGTGAGAGCGCAAGATTTTGATAGACAGTTTCGATACCAGCTTCGCGGGCATCGATGGGCGAGGTGAAGTGCACAGGCGTTCCGTCAAGCAAGATCTCGCCATCGTCGGCTTGAATTGCGCCGCAGAGCGCCTTGATAAGGGTGGATTTACCGGCGCCGTTGTCGCCGATCACTGCTAAGATCTCACCGGGATAGATCTCGAAGTCCGCGTGGTCCATGGCAACAACCCGGCCATATCGTTTGACCAATCCGGTGGCTTTGACGACGGGCTGGATACTCATGCGCTCACCCTCCTGATCCACTGATCCATGGCAACGGCAACGACAATAAGGAGGCCAACCGCAAACGTTTGCCAAAGGACATCAACCCCTGACAAACTGAGACCGGAGCGGAATACGCCGACGATGAGCGCGCCGAACAACGTCCCAAAAATTGCGCCGCGACCGCCGAACAGAGACGTTCCGCCGATCACGACAGCGGTGATTGCGTCGAGATTGCCCTCATAAAAGCTCTGCGGCGATGCGGACCCGACGCGGCCAATCGCTGCCCAGCCGCCGATCGCGCAAAGGAGTCCCGCAACGCCGTAGACGGACAGAAGCACACGGTCGGTCCGAATGCCTGAGAGTTTGGCGGCCTCCTCATCATCGCCGACAGCGTACACCGAACGACCCCAGCCGGTCCAATTGAGTGCGTACCAAAGAACAATAAAAATCCCGATCATGAGGAATGAGCCTAGCGTAAACTGCGCTCCCAAAAGCTCGATACGGAGGCCGAATACTTTTAGCAGTGGCGCCGTCGCGTCGATGTCCTGGCTACGGATCGTCTCGGACTCCGAATACCAAAGATTTAGTGCAAAGAATATCGACCAGGCTCCCAAGGTTACAATGAATGGTGGAAGTCGAAGTTCAATTGCCGGCCCGACGCCAATCAGGCCCAAGATAAGGCCAGCCAAGATCCCTGCCGGCACGGCCCATATGAGTGAAACGCCAAACGAGATAAGGCCGAACCATACCAGAACAGTGATGAGGACCGGGATCACGCGCGAGCGAGTTACCAGCGAGCCATTAAAGAGGCCGCAGGCGAGCCCCACAGCAAGGCCGACTGCAATGGCGATAACAGCCGGGACACCCGCGTCGACCGCGAGCCGGCCCATGATCATGTAGCTCAACACCATGATCGCGGCGACAGAAAGGTCGATACCGGCCGTCAAAATTACCAATGTTTGCGCTGCGCCCAGAATGCCGATGATAGTAACCTGCTGTATGATCAGCGAAAGATTGAATGTTGAGAAAAAGTTATTAGCCACAAGTCCGAATACTGCGCAACTCAACAGTAATACTATGATCGGTGCAGCAACGGGGTTCCCGTGAAGGAAGTGATGAAAGTGCGACATGAACGACTTGTCGCGTTCTTCGAAGCTCGCCACCTCTGTCGCGCTCTTGTCGAGAACTTGTTCGAAGTCCTGAGGCGCGCGAGATGTCGTCCCGCCTTCGGCCATGACGTCGTCTCCCCTAAATTGTGTTCGGAATGGTGGTGAGCGGTGCCTTCTTGGCAGGCACCACCCTCTCCGGCGCGGGACCGGCGATCCGGGTCACGCAAACGTTGGTTGGCGTGCCCGCTTAACGTTTGCACCCTCTCGCGTGGCTAGAGCGACGAAAGAATATTGTTTCGCCGGAGTGCGCTCTAGCAGTCCTTGCGCATCAGCCCCAGCAGCGCTCGAGCGCTTCGGCCGACGTAATCGAGGGGATACCATCAATTGGCTGATCGGTGACGAGTTCTACACCAGTATTGGTGAACGTTAGGCCCTCGGTGTTTTCCGGCTTGGCACCGCTGCTTGCAAATTCAAGAACGGCTTCGACCCCCATTGAAGCCATCAGCAGAGGAAACTGCATGGACGTTGCGCCAATTACTCCGTCGGCGACGTTCTGAACGCCGGGGCAACCGCCATCCACGGAAACGATCAGGACGTTGCCTTCCATGCCGAAAGCGCGCAGTGCTTCGTAGGCGCCTGCGGCCGCTGGCTCATTGATGGTGTGCACAACATTGATGCCGGGGTCCATCTGAAGGACGCTTTCCATCGCAGTTCGGCCACCTTCTTCCGAACCAGCGGTGGAGTCGCTTCCCACAATACGTGGGTCGTCCTCATCATACATTTTTCCGGGGTCTTTGAGGTCGACGCCAAACCCTTGGAGAAAACCCTGATTACGAAGGACATCCACGGTGATTTGCGCTTCAGACAAGTCAAGAGTGGCGATCTTGGCGTCCGACGAAGCGTCGCCCATCTTGGCCGCAGCCCATTGGCCAATGAGCTCGCCAGCTTTGAAATTGTCTGTCGCGAAGGTCGCATCCGCGGCCTCTGGCGGATCGAAGGG
This sequence comes from Pseudomonadota bacterium, assembly GCA_039189655.1. Lineage (GTDB taxonomy): Bacteria > Pseudomonadota > Alphaproteobacteria > Rhizobiales > Amorphaceae > Acuticoccus. The sequence continues at coordinate 41,822 of JBCCYN010000006.1, forward strand.
TGTGTCGAGCGCAATGACGAGAACGCCGGCTTCGCGCGCTCGTGCCACTGTGTCGGCGAGGCCTGCGGGATCGGACGGGGTGATCAGGATACCGGCCGCACCGGCGGCCACTAGGCTCTCAATGGCCTCGATCTGCGCTTCGTTGTCGCCATCATACTGGCCAGCGAAGCTGCGCAGCTCGGCGCCGAGTTCGTTGGCCTTCGCCTCCGCGCCCTCGCGCATCTTCACGAAGAACGGGTTGGTGTTCGTCTTGGTTATCAACCCAATCAGGGGTTTGTCCTGGGCAAGGGTCATCGACGGGACAGCCAAGCACGCCACGAGTGCGGTCGTCGTGAGGACGGTTTGAGCGAACCTCCGAGTTTTCGTCATTCCTAGAGCTCCCTGGTGCGTTTCTCGGATGCGAGACTGCGTCCGCCCTGATGCCGACGCTTCACCCGCTCCGGTCCCCAAAGGAAGCCACAGTTCCAGGGACCAGTCAATAACTAAATCAATTTGCTTTAATTATTTTTCTCCCATACTGGTTTAGGTGCAGCGACAGAGAGGCTGGCATGGATGCGAAGTCCGCAATCCCTCGGCGCATAGCCCGGCGTGCCCGGGGGTATACCGTGAACGAGCTAAGGATCCTCGCCGCGATCCGGCAGCACGGGGCGCTCTCGAAGGCGGAGATCGCACGCGCCACCGGCCTTAGCGCCCAAGGTGTGTCGATTATCGTCCGCTCGCTCCTGAAGGACGAACTTCTCGTCAAAGAGGCGAAGGTGCGAGGCCAGGTAGGCCAGCCGTCAACGCCGCTGGCGCTAAATCCAGCTGGTGCGTCCACGATTGGGATAAAAATCGGTCGTCGCAGTCTTGACGTCGCAACGATGGACTTTCGCGGTGAGATCAAACGTCTTGAGAGCAAACGCTACGACATCCCACTACCGGCCGACGTGATGGCGCTTGCATCGAGGGAACTTGCCAATGCCCTTTCCAGCCTCGGGTCGACCGATCGCGAACGCGTCGTTGGAATTGGTCTTGCGATACCCGGGAGTATGGATTTGTGGTGGGAGCCACTGGGACTGGACCGCGAGTGCCTCGCCCCCTGGCGATCGATTGATGTTGCCGCGGCGCTCGAAGAGGTCGCAGATCAACCGGTATTAACGTACAATGATATGACTGCCGCCTGCGCCGCAGAAATTGCATTCGGCGAGAGCATCAAATCCGACACGGTACTTTACGTATTCGTGGGAACTTTCATCGGCGGCGGCATCGTGATCAATGGACGGTTGCACGTCGGCGCCCAGGGCAACGCAGGTGCCCTCGGCCCCATGCCAATGGACACCGTCGACGATAAAGGCAGGCCAGAACAACTTCTCAATAGAGCATCACTGATCTTCCTCGAACGCGAACTTTTGTATCACGACATTGATGTTGCCTCGGTCATGCGCGGTACCGAAGACGATCCCCGCGCCGAAGCGGTCTTTCAGTCGTGGCTCCATCCGGCAGCGCAAGGCATTGCGCGCGCCGTCGTAGCGGCGACGAGCGTGATCGACTTTCAAGCCCTCGTCATTGACGGTGGACTTCGTGCCGATTGGAAAGATCGACTAGTTTGTGCGACCAAGACCGCCATGGAAAGCCTCAATTGGAGCGGGTTGTCGCCGATCGAAACCTTCCAAGGGCGAATTGGAAACCGCGCCCGGGCGATCGGCGCCGCACTGCTCCCCCTACACAACACGTTTTCCCCAGAACCTGGATTGCTTGTGCAACGGTACAGCGCGCCGATTTGAGCATGTTCGTTGCGGCGTACAGTTTTTCGCCGTAGTGCAATTGATCTTGCTCGGCATTGCGTTTGTTAGAGCGCGTTTCAGCAACATGGAAGCATGTTGCGACTCGAACCACCCGGTGAAACAAGAACTGAGATGAGGTCATGCGACCGCATGATCGTGTGACCTGCTCTAGCTTTGAAAGCCATCACCGTTGTTCACGCTAACCAGCGGCAGGAACCCCCACTGTTGCGCCACCCATCCCGACTGGTTCTTTTGGTGGGACACCAAAAAGCGACGTTCTTCCGGAGCCGACACATTTTTTGAGCTCGCGCAGCGCCTGATGGGTCAAGGGCAAAGAGCGAAGCGTCCCTTGAGGCATCAGGCGATGCCCGGGACGATGGATCAAGGCGGGAGAGTTTTGGCACACTGCCCAGCGGTCGTACCCGTATGAACAACCTTCTTGGAAAAGACTGCTAGGCGGTCAGCGACCATCAAGGCTGTCTTATACCTGCGGCGGTAAGGGCCTTTTTAAGTCTTTCGATCTCATCCCTCGATAGTGGCGGCTGGGGAGGCCGCACAGTGGGGAGAGGTATACGGTCAAGGAGGGCGAGCCCCGCCTTGAGGCGCGCCGTTGCCCTTGCCCCAGGCGGATCTCGGTAGATGGCCTTGGCGAGCGGAAAAACACGTTCATGAAGACGGCGCGCCTTCCCCCAGTCGCCCTCCGCTGCAGCGGAAAAAAGAGCGACCAGGAGCTCTGGGGCGAGGACGGCAAGACTAACCTGACTCCCCGCCGAGCCGATCAGGTAGCTTGTGAGAAGATGCTCGTCACCTGACCCCAACACGGCGAACCCATCGCGCCCGTGGAAAAGCCGCCAGGTCGCTTCGTAAGCTGCCACCTCCCAGCTTCCTTCCTTGATCCCAACCACGCGCGGATTGTCGGCTAATTCCAATAACCTTTCCGCCGGATATGCCATATGACCCGCGCCGACCGGAGCGCCGTACAACAGGATTGGAAGACTGCAAGCACTCAATATGTGATCGTGGTGGAGGCCAGCGGCGCGCGGGTCGTGGCTGAGGGCAAAACTGTTGGGCGGAAAGACGAGAAGCACGTCCGCGCCCACGCGCTCGGCGGCCTCTGCCTCCCGGGCCGCAGCGAGGCTGGATTCGGCGTTTATACCGGCGCAAAGCAATTGGCTAGGCGGAATGAGAGGGCGCGCTACTTCGAGTACTCTCGTTTTTTCTTCTGCTGATAGAACAAAGTTCTCGCCGGCGTGTCCGTTTATAAGAAAACCGCGAATACCTGAAACCGCTGCAATCTGCTCTACGTGCGCCACGAGGGCAGCTTCGTCCAGCGAAAAATCAGCAGTCATCGGCGTAACGGTCGCGGCGTGGATACCGGTGAGCCGCTGGCTCATCGGGTCCATCATGCAGCCTCCCGGCGCCGTCCCCCGGGCAGGAGGCGCTCCATGGGAAAGAGCGGGTGGGCCGGCTCGCGATCTAACAGCGTGTCAGCAAGAAGTTTAGCGATGTAGGGACCGCTCGTGTAGCCGGAGTGGACGGAGCCGCAAACATAAGCCCCCTCGACATTCGGGACGGGCCCAACGATGGGCATGGCGTCGGCTGTTTCCGCTTCCAGACCCGCCCATGCCCTAACAAGGCGCGCCCGGCGCAGCGCAGGAATCGCATGGACTGCCAGCCGAATGTTGCCCACCAGCCTGTCTGGAAGAAGATGAAGCCCCTCGCGAGGAATAGTGCGGGCGCCAACGCCTTGCCAACCACCACCGATCACCACGCTGCCGTGGGAATACTGCTTGAGCGACAATAGTCCGCTCGCAACGCCGACCACCGTGCGCATTACCGGCTGCACCCGCTCCGTCACCGCCAGCTGATTTACGAGCGTTTTGACCGGCACCGCCGCCCCGAGCCAGGCGAGCATCGGCTCGAGCCAAACACCGCCGGCCAGCACGACGCGCCTGAAACGCAAGGGGCCGCGCGCCGTGCGTGCCACGAAGATGTTGCCCTCCCGCTCCAACCCATCGACCGCGCAGTTTTCGTGTAGCGCAACGCCAGCTTCCAGAAGCGCTGCACGGTAGGCAAGGCCAGTAAGATACGCATTGGCATACCCATCCACTTTGCAGTGCCCCGCAACCCGGATCCCTGCACCGAGGCCTGGCTCTATGGATTTGGCACGAGCTGGCGCAACGATGTCGATGGGTGCACCGGCCGCACGACGCTTTTGCGCGCGCTCGACGAGCATCGCTTCTTCCGCCTCGGTGTAGGCAAGGGAAAGCCCATCGCAAACGACAACGCCCACATCGTGGCCAAGCCACTTTTCTGCGGTCGCCCACATGCGGTGGCCCTCAAGGGCGTAGGGAATGAGCGCAACGCGGGTCATCTGCATGGTGAGGGTGCCCGCATTGGTCCCCGACGCCTCGCGGCAAATGGCACCGCGATCGATAAGCGCGACATCCATCCCGCCCCTTGCGGCGAACAACGCCACCGTTGCGCCATGAATACCGGCACCGATCACGCCAAGATCATGGACGGCGGGCCCAGTCATAGGGGCGCCGGCGCCGGAATGGGGATGTCGTTGTACGTAAAGTCCCCCACGAGGTCATCGAGCGTGACGGGCCGAAGTGGTGGGCGTGGCGTAAATAGGCCCACCAGTGGCCTCTTGAGACCCAGCCGTTGCGCGATCAAGGTTGCGGCCACCTCGCCACAGACCCGACCTTGGCAAGGACCCATACCGCACCGGGAAAAATGTTTGACCTGGTTGACGTCCGCACCGCCGCGATCCACCGCCGCATCGAGTTCGGACCGGGTGACGTCTTCGCACCGGCAGACGATGACGTCGGATGGGATGGCTTCTACCTGGCCGTCTCGCAAGGCAAGGGCGCGGCCGATCACGTCGGCGAAGTGGCTTTGCCGGCGGATCGCTTTGCGCAATGGAGTGATCGCCGCTCTCAGGGGTCGGCGCAAATCCTGCGCAATCCCATGGGCGCACAGTTTCCCCCCAGTTTCGGCCAAAACCGCTCCTCGGACCGCTGCGCAGTCCCCGATGGCATGAAAGCCGGGAACGCTCGTTCGTCCTGCTTCGTCCGTCTCCGTCACCCACCCGCCGCACACCGGGTCATGGACGCGGCTTGCACCCAAGAGACCAGCCACCTCGCCCCCTGGGGTCAAACCGTGACCGACTGTCAGTGAATGAGCCTCTAGCGTCCGAACGGAGCCCTTTCGAGGTGCGCCAGACCGGTCGACCGGGCCGATCTCAACGGCTTGCAAACGCGTCGAACCGTGCGCTGCCCGTACAGAAGCGCCAGAGACTACCGGAACGCCCGCACGCACCAGCGATGCCATCCACCGCAGGCCGCGCGCCATCAGGCGCGGCGCGGACGCAAGCCCTGGCGCACGCCGCAACCAATCACGCCGGCGATCCATGTCCACCACTGCCGCAGGCGGCTCACCAAGCTTCGTCAGGCTGGCCGCAACGGCAAAAAGCAATGGCCCGGCCCCTGCCACAACCACTGGCCCCTCAGGAACGACCCCGTGGGATTTCATGAGGATCGTCGCAGCCGCGAGCCCCATGACGCCCGGCAGCGTCCAGCCTTGAAACGGGACCACGCGCTCGAAAGCGCCAGTGGCCGCCACAAGCCGGCGGGCACGAACCGTGAGCGGCCCCTCCGGACCGACTGCGCAAACCGTAAAGCCGTCCGCACCGGCGCAGTCTGCGCGACCCACAGACCATACCCGGTGCCCCGCCATCAGTTCCACGGTGCTCGCACGCAACGCTTCCCGCAGAGCCTCACCTTCCTTGTGATCCGGCGACGGCAACACCGCCATACCTGGGAGCGGGGCGCGCCAGATCTGCCCACCCGGTTCCGACGCCTCGTCGATCAAGCGGACATGAAGACCGGCGTCCGCGAGCAAGAGTGCACAGTGACCTCCGGCGGGACCGGCGCCAATGATTGCCACATCGCAGGATACGGCAGGTTCCATCATTCAGGCCCTGCGAGGCGAACCTCAATCCCGTCGCGCGCCGGTGCCATACAGGTTTGGACCCGCTTTCCGTCCACTTCCGCGGCACACTCCTGACACGCCCCCATGAAACAAAACGCGCCGCGGGGTTGGCCAACGCGCGGGCTCGTACGCAGAGCCACAATCCCAGCACACAAGAGCGCAGTTGCGATGGGCTCGCCTTCAAGCGCCTCGATAGAACGGCCGTTGACCATGATGCGGATGGTCGTGCGCTGGTCCTGCGCGCCGTAAGCCACGGCGATCCGGCGCGCGCTCATGTGCCGGCTCCTTGTGTGTTCCCTGCAAGCGCAGTGCTTGGGGTGCCAGCGACCGCGGCTTTCCCCCGTGCCTCGTGAACCAGTTTGCGCTCCGCGTAACGTCCGGCCTTCTGGAACGACCAGGAAATGACAAAGTAAAGAATAAGCACTGTCCCAAAGCAGATGAGCGCGGAAAAACCTCGCTGATTGAGCATCCTCGCGGCGAACGTCAGCTCGAGGAAGCCGATCTGCGAAACCAGCGACGTTTCTTTGATCATGCTCACGGTGTGGATTGTAGACGGCGGCAGGATGACCCGCCATGCCTGGGGCAGAATGACCCGCATCAACGTGCCGATCGGCGACATATTCATGGCGATGGCAGCGTCCCACTGCAGTGGGTTGATGGCCTCGTAGCCGGCACGGATGTTTTCCGCGGCAAGGGCCGACATGCGCAAGGCCACCGCCGTCGTCGCGATGACGAAAAGGCTGAGCTCTGTCCCTGAAAGCTGGAACGCGAAGAAGACGCAAAACAAAAGCACCAGGAAGGGGATGCGCCGGATCGCCTCGGTGTAAGTGATCAGCGCCCAGCGGAACGGTCCGACGGGGTTGATCCGCGACTGGCGCAGGGTCGCGATGACGAAACCGACGGCGTATCCTATCGCGCACCCAAACAATGAGACGAACAAAGTATTCATGGCCGCTTCGGCCAGAAATATCATGTTCCAATAGGTATAGAACCGGGGTGCCTCGTCGATCAGCTGCTGTAGCATCAGAGCGCCCTCGCCCGCACCCGGAAAAGATAGCGTCCGACGGCGTAGAGGATTACCGAGGCGATGATCGTCAGTCCGATATAGATTAACGCCGTGATGGAGAAGATCTCAAAGGATCGAAAGCTTATGGCGTTGGCGTTAAGGGCGCGGCCCGTCACTTCCTCAACGCCGAAGATTGCAGCCATGGACGTGCCAAGCGTCATGATGATGTAGTGGTTGGAAAGCGCTGGGTAGAGGGTTTTCACGATGTGCGGGGCGATGACGTACCAGACGGTTTGAACCCGCGAGAAGCCCAAAGTCTCCGCAGCTTCGATTTCGGCTGGCTGAATGGACTGGAAGCCCGCCCGCTGGATTTCCGTTAAATAGGCTCCGGCGTTAATCGTCATGCCAATGAGCACGGCAACATACGGCGACAGCAGTATGCCGAATTCCGGCAACGCAAAGAAGAGAAAGAAAATCTGAACCAGCTGCGGCGTGTTCGTGAAGAAACTTACGTAGATCCGCACCGGAATGCGTGCCGCCCGCGGCCCGTAGGTGAGAACCGATGCGCAGAACAGCCCAATCAGCATGCCAATGGCAAAGGCGGAGACCGCAAGCTCCAGCGCGACCACGGCGCCGCGCAGGAGATCGGGAATGTACTGGACGACCTGACCGTATTGTAGGTCCATGCCTTTTCCAATTTGGCCGGGCGGCCACCGCCCGACCGGACCTTTCTACCTTGAGGCGTTTCGCCTCGTCTCGGTTAGAAAATCGGGTTCAGCGGCACCGGCGTTTGCATCTTAGTACCAAACCATTTCTCCCAAGTCTCCTCGACAAAACCAGTGCGGTGAAGATCGAAGATGGCAACATTCAAAAAGTCTTTCAAAGTGTCGTTGCCCTTTTGGACGCCGATCCCGACCCAGGTGTTTGAGATCGTCTCTTCCAGGATGCGCCAACCGACGCCCTCATAGTTGCGCATGGGGATGACAACCGATTCCACCACGTCGACCATTGCATCCGCCCGGCCCTGCTGCATGGCTCGGAAGGTATCGGGGTAGTTGTCCAGGAGCGTTACCTGCGCGTCGGGCGCGTTGGCCTCGATCCAGGGAACGCCGATGGTGCCACGCACCTGCACCAGCCGCACGTCGGGATTGTTGAGATCGCCCAAACCCGTAATGGGGACGACCGTTTCGTCCTTGGTGAGAACGGCGACGGTTTGGGTGTGCAGGGGGATCGTATAGTCGATGACAAGCGCCCGCGGGACGGTGCGGGTGATGGCGCCCAAGACGATGTCGATACGGTCAGCCTGCAGGAATGGAATGCGGTCAGGGCTGCCAACCTGAATGATTTCAAGCTCGACGTTCATCATTTCGGCGAGCTTCTTGGCAATATCAGCATCGAAGCCGTCGATTTCGTTTCGTTCGTTGAAGGTACCGAACGGCGGAAGTGTCGGATTGATGCCAGCGCGCAGGCGGCCAGTGGACAGGACTTCCGCCAGCGGTCGGGCAAACACGTTGCTCGCGCTCAGGAGCGGCAGCGCCGCGGCGCCAGCGGCCATGCCCAGCATAGAACGGCGCGAAAACGAATGAGTGGATGGGGTGGTACCCTGCTTCTTCATCGACGACGGCTCCTCGCATCGCAATTCAAATTGCATACAATCGTTGCACAATCTTGTGCGAAAGGCTACGTCGAACCCCTTGCGTAACGGTCGATTTCGCGCCTTTGTGTGAACGTGGCGTGCAACATCCGCGCCAGCGACACATCACAGGCCGGGTAATCCACGCATGGCTTTCTTGACCGTTGAGGGGCTGACCGCGAGCTACGGGTCGCTGCCGGTCTTGTCGGACGTGAGCGTTTCCATCGGGCGGGGCGAGATCGCGGCGCTCATCGGTCCTTCAGGGTCAGGAAAATCGACGCTGCTACGCACGCTGGTCGGCCTTCTTCGCCCATCTTCCGGACGCGTTACCATCGATGGCGAAGATATCGACTACGAAAGTCGCGGCTCACTGAAGAATGCCCGCGACCGCTTCGCGATCGTTTTCCAGCAGTATAATCTCTTCCAAAACATGACGGCGCTGCGAAACGTTACCATCGCGCCGACCATCGTGAAGAAACGCGACAGGAAGGAGGTGGAAAGCCGCGCCGCTGCCCTCCTCGAAAAAGTCGGGCTTGGCGATAAGCTGGGTGCGTACCCCGACGAGCTTTCGGGTGGTCAGCAGCAGCGCGTCGCGATCGCGCGGGCCCTCGCCCTCAAACCTGACATCTTGCTCCTCGACGAGGTGACATCCGCCCTTGACCCTGAACTGGTGACCGAAGTGCTCGACACCGTGCGCCTTTTGGCGGCCGACGGCATTACGATGCTGATCGTCAGCCACGAGATGGGGTTCGTCCGTGAGGTGGCGAGCACAATTGTGTTCATGGACCGGGGCCAGGTGGTGGAGGCAGGCCCGCCAAACGATATCTTTGACAATCCAAAGGCGCCTCGGCTGCGCGAGTTCACGGCGAAAATCCTGCGCCATTGATGGCATTCGATCCTGATCTTGCCGGCGCAGTGGACGGGCACGTCCATGCTTGCCCCCATCTCAATGCGCGCCGGCTCGATGTGCTGGAGGCACTTGACCAGGCGCAGGCTGCCGGGATGGCTGGCCTCGGCCTGATGGACAACTTTGCATCATCGGTAGGTCTTGCAGCGCTCGCCCGGCGCGCTCGACCCGACGCGACAGTGGACGTTTTCGGTGGCCTCGTCCTTGAGCCATCGGCTGGCGGTTTGTCTCCAGCGGCGGTCCGGGCATCCCTTTCCATCGGGTATGGCCCCGGCGAAGGCGCGCGCTTTGTCTCTCTGCCGACCCACCACACAGCGCACGTGGCTCGCAGCGAGGGTCGAAGCCAAAGCCACATCGAAGGCTGCCTTGCCATTCCCGAGCGCGGGCCCCTCCCCGACCCGTTGCCCGAAATCCTTGACCTCATTGCCGGGGCCGATGTGGTGCTCAACACCGGCCACCTCAGCGCCGCGGAGGCCCAACGGGTTGTGGAAACCGCCACCGCCCGGGGAGTGAGGCGCATCCTTGTGCCGTCCAACCACTACACTCCTATCGACGTGAGCGCGCTTACGGGCCTGGGTGCCATCGTCGAACTCTCCTACTTCTTCGTCTCACCCGCCGGTGAGGTCGGTCTCACCCACGTGGACGAAGAACGCCACACCATCGCCCGCGTCAGTGCGCAGACAATGGCAGATCTGGCGCAAGCCGCAGCGCCCGGCCATTTGATCGTCTCTAGCGACTGTGGGGTCAGTCTGCTCCCGCCTCCGGTGGAGGGGCTCAGATGTTTTCTGGCGCTGCTTGCGGCCTGCGAAGTGCCGCCGGCCCACCTTTCAGCCGTTGTGCGCGAAACGCCGGCGGCCCTTTTTCGCATCCATCAACGCAAAAGCTTGGTCGAGTAGCGCGCAAGCGAGCGGATGTGTTGGCGCGTCGCCCGTTTTGCCTTGGCCGGTTCGCCGCTTTCCAGGGCGTCAAGAATTGCGATGTGCTCTTCACTGTCCGGCCCTAGACGGTCACCCAGCCGATCGATCTCAAACAAGCGTGTCGTCACACGCAGACCCTCGATGGTCCCGGCAAGAACAGTATTGCCGCAAGCATTTGCAAACAGGCGATGGAGATTGTCGTCCGAAGCCCAATGCGCCTCTGTGTGGTACGCTGTCGCGCCCACGAGCGCCACCAATTCTCCTCGAACGGCACCGAGCGCGGACGGTGCAATGCGGCCCACGGCGAGCGCAGCCGCTTCGGGCTCGAGAATTTCGCGGACTTTGAGGCTCTCCAAGTATTCTTTCAGCTCCACCTGACGCACCTGGAATGAGCGGTTGGCCACCTTGCGGACCAGGCCCTCCCCTTCCAGACGCTGCAATGCTTCGCGAAGCGGCGTGCGTGAGATGCCGAGCATCTCGGCAAGGCGCTTCTCCACAATCAGTTCGCCCCCCCGCAGCCGGCGCTGGTGGATCATGTGTGACACTGACCGGTACGCCAGGTTGGAGAGGTTCAGCGTGTCTTCGGGTTCGCCGGCCGCAGACCTGCGCGCCTTGTCGTGGGCACCAGCGTCGGCCCGCCATGTGGCGTCCGTTGTGGGATCCAATTCTACCACTCGCTCCGCCCCATCGTCCCTGGAAGAAAACCCAACTGACAGCCCGGCCGACCCGGCTAGCCTTTACCGCACCGGTCAATCATAACCCCAATGGTGGACGGCCGCGAACATGGTGCTTGCGGCTTTCGGCGGTCTGGCCCGAGCATAGCATCCGCGGAACAACGACGCCCCCCGGGGCGCTTTGGCAACGGTGCTCCCGTTCTCGATCTCAGGGATGGCCGAGCGGCCAACGACCGGGAGGATGGGCACCGATAAAGTTTAAGTTACAGCCACATCAACGCGGGAACATGCGGGCGGCTCAGCGGGGCCGGACGCCTTGTGGGCAAGGCCACAAGCACAAGCATTGGGCGCAAGTCGCAGAACAACCTGTAAGGTTGACAAGCCGACGGCACTTCGTATGTCATCGCACCATAAGAAGACTGCGGAAAAGGCCAGTTGGCTAAGCGCGCGGTCAGGAGGAAGCGGCGCATGGGCCGAATATGGTCGGCGAACCGCGGGACCGGGCAAGATTACTCTAGCGCCGGATCTCGCTTAAGCGCCTGTGGGTCTAAGATCGTAAGTCGGCCCGTGGCAATATCATTGACGTTCCCTCTTTTCGTTACCGGCCGCCCATGAGCAATGATCTGCCCATAGTCTCCATGCGCGGAATTACTAAGCGTTTTGGCGGAATAACTGCGCTGGACGACGTGGACTTCGATGCCTACGCCGGTGAGGTGGTTGCCATTGTGGGCGACAATGGCGCGGGCAAATCAACGCTCATCAAGATCCTCACCGGGGTTTATCAGCCAACCTCGGGCAGTATGGAGCTGGAAGGACAACAGATCCGGCTCGACAGCCACTCCGACGCCATCGCCCTTGGTATTGATGCCGTCTACCAGACTCTGGCGCTCGCGGACCACCTGACGCCTGCGGCCAATATGTTCCTGGGCACAGAATTGACCCGCTCTGTCCTCGGCATCAAATTCCTCGACAACAGCAAGATGAAATCTGAAGCCACCCGCGTCCTCTACGAACGGCTCGGCGTTCGTCTCAAAGACCCCAACGCGCCGACGGAAAGCCTCTCCGGCGGACAACGACAGGCCGTTGCCATCGCGCGCGCCGTCTACCACGCCGACCTCAAGGTCCTGGTGATGGATGAGCCGACGGCAGCCCTCGGCCCCCAGGAGACGGCTCGGACATTGAAGCTGATCGGCACGCTGAAGGCCCAAGGGCTCGCGGTAATCCTCATAAGTCACTCGCTGGACGATGTGTTTGCGGTCTCGGATCGCATCCATGTCCAGCGTCGAGGGCGCTGTGCCGGCGTCGTGAAGACCGCTGAAACCAACGATACAGAGGTCCTTGGCATGATCGTCGGTGCGGACGCAGCAGCATGAGCACGGCAGGCTCCCCATCGCCGGCAGGCCGCACGTTCGCCGAGCGGCTCGATCCCTATCTCGCGATCATCGGCCCGATGGCAATGATTTTGATGTTGCTCGCGTTCATGGGCGTCGTAGAGCCAGCGCGCTACTTCCGCCTGTCGAACCTCAACATCATCCTTCTTGACGCTGCGCTCTATATGCCCATGGCCATGGCGATGACCTTCGTCATCACGCAGCGGGGTATCGACCTGTCGATCGGCTCGGTCGCGGCGCTGTCGGCCATCATTATGGGCTTTTTGATCAAGCAGTACGGGGTTCCAGCCGAGATCGCTGTGGCAATAGCCATCGCGCTCGGCGCCTGCCTTGGCCTCATCAACGGCCTTGTCATCACCAAGCTGAAGGTTCCAGATCTCATTGGCACGCTGGCGATGGACCTCGTCTATCGCGGCTTTGCGCTCGTTCTTGCTAAGGGCCTGGTGCTTGCACGCTTCCCAGATCTCATCACCACAATCGGCCGAGGCGAGTTGTCCTGGTTCCTGCCGGTCCCGGTGACGATCGGGCTCGCAACGTTGGCGGCCGGGGCAATCCTTCTGCGCGCCACCTATTTCGGCCGTTACACCATCGCCATCGGCTCCAACCCCGAAGCGGCGGAGATGACCGGGATCGCCGTCCAGCGTCACAAGCTCTACGCCTACGTGCTGATGGGCGCGATGGCGGCCCTTGCCGGCGTAATGCTGACCGGTAAGCTCAACGCGATCCAGGCTACGTCAGCGCCCTACTTCAACCTGCACGTGATAGCGGCGGTGGTCGTTGGCGGAACCTCGCTGTTTGGTGGGCGTGCATCGATGCTGGGCTCGCTCGCGGGTGTTCTGCTGCTTTCGATGATGATCAATGCCCTGGTGACGCTGCGGATCGAGTTCTTCTGGCAGTCCGTCGCGTCGGGCGTGGTGATCATCGTTTCGGTCGCCTTCTACACATGGCTCCAAATCAAGGACCGCGACCGCTCGCGCAGCATTGTCGCCACCCTTGCCAGCCCGGAAAGCCGCCGTCAGCTCCTGCTTATGGGCCTCGTGCTCGGCGCCACCCTTCTTCTAGTGATCGTCGGTTTCCTGTTTGCTGGCGATCCAAATCCGAGCGGTTAAAACAGCCGCCACATTCGGGAGGACAACAAATGCGCACATCCATGATTGCGCTCTTCGCTGCGGCGGCGTTTGCCAGCGCTGCGAGCGCGCAAACACTGCCCCTTAAAGCGCTGCCAGACGACGCAGAGCGGGACCACTGGCTGCCGAGCCAAGTCAACGAAGACGGCACGCTCGAAGCAATGCAGGCAGTCGTCGGCGCCGAGGCCGTTCCGTTCAGCGGCAGCCAAGACAAACCGATCCAGATCGCGCTCATCTACCCGTCGGCCGATGTGTCCGATTTCTGGGCGCGCAACTATCTGGCCCTGACAAAGCGCCTTGACGAACTAGGGATCAATTACGAGACAACCGAATTCGCCTCGCGGCAGATCGAGCACTCCCTGCAGTCGACCTACGCTAACCAGGTTGCCCAGGATGCGGACCTCTATGACTTTGTAATCTTTGGTCCTTCGGAACTTGCCACCCAAGCCGATAACATCAGCAAGCTTGCCGGTACCGATGGCTTCGACACTTTTGTTTGGGCATTCCACACGGTCCTAAAAGATCTTGAGAACCAACCCGACGCTTGGTTCGACTTTTCGTCGGCAGCCGGTGCATTGACCATGTGCGACTACATGCTCGAACGCCTTGGCAACGACGTAACCTACGCCCTCAACCGCGGCATTCCCGGCATTACGGACAATCAACGGTCGGGCGACTTCATGGACTGTGTTGCTGAAAAGGGTAACTGGAACCCGGTCTACGAGCACTACGGCGAATACCAACGTGAAGGCGGCTTTGAAGGCACGCAGCTGATCCTGCAAGCCTACCCAGAGGCGACTGTCATCCATAACGCCAACACCGCCATGGCCATGGGGTCGGTGGAAGCACAAGTCGCGATGGGTAAGGAAAAGGACATCTTTTCCACCGGCTGGGGCGGCACCGGCCTTGAGCTTGATGCGATCCGGCGGGGCGAGCTCGATGCGACTCCAATGCGCATGGGCGACGATGTGGGGGCTGCGACGGCCGAAGCCATCAAGGCGCATCTTGAGGGCCGCGAAGATGAGTTGCCGCTAGTGTTCCTGGGTCGGATCACTGTCGCCCACGATCAGATGAATGCGGACGAGATCGATGCCCTCGAACAGGAAGCCTTCCGGTTCTCGGGCGTCGGCGCCCTAAAGCGCTAGGAAGCGCTCCGGACCGCTCGAAAGAGGATCGGTTTTCCAAAGAAGTGTACGCCGTCCCAACCGGGAGAACAGCGTGCTTCAGGTCGGCAGCCAGGAGCTGCCGACCAATCTTTTTGCAAAACAACTTCGCTACCGAACTTCCGTCATTGCCAGTATCAGACCAGTTCCTTTCGAACTTTGACTGGTTGCCCGGTCGGTGCGTCTCAGACGAGCAGACATCCACATTCCGCGCGTGACTACCGAGGTGTCGAGTTCTTGAATGTCTTCGAATACTGTCACCCGCGGAGCCAAGTTAGCCCAGGTCGCAGCATCCTCCAGAGGCGAAATGTTGGTCCACCTACCTCGGCGCGAACCGCAGACCCGTTCCGTTCGGTCATACCGCGCCAACTGAACGGGCGAGCAAAAAGAAGAACAAGGCCAAAAACCCACTGTAGCCGAAAGCGTCTTCGGCCCCGTTTTTCACTTTTCCCACGAAGCTTGACCTCGCGTAGGCACTGAATATACGCTTTTCCACGAAATCACTGCTCAAAATATATTAGTAAATCATCTAGACGACAGAAATATTCTGTAAAACGATTGTTTTTCGATTTGCATTATTATCAATCCGCAATAACTACTTAAAGTGCATTATTGTCTTTCTATAGCTGACGCTCTGGGCTTGCTTCCCCCTCAATCGGCGGTAATGGTGACCCTCGGTTCGGCCTCGGGAGGCGATCATGGCGAAGCGGCTTGCGGCGGAGTTCCTTGGTACGTTCTGGCTTGTGTTCGGTGGATGCGGTTCGGCCATGTACGCCGCCGCTTTTCCCGAAGTCGGGATCGGACTTTTGGGGGTATCCCTCGCATTCGGTCTCACCGTTCTGACGATGGCCTACGCTGTAGGCGGCATTTCCGGGGGGCACTTCAATCCGGCAGTAACACTTGGGCTTGTTGCTGCGGGACGCCACGGCCCAGGCGAAGCCGTCCCCTATATCATTACCCAGGTGGTGGGCGCAGTGGCCGCCGTGGCGGTACTACACGTCATCGCTTCAGGGACCGCCGGATTTGACGTCGCGACTGCCACCTACGCCGCCAATGGATACGGCGAGAACTCGCCCGGCACCTATAACGTTGGTGCAGCGTTCGTCATGGAAGTGGTCGCGACGTTCTTCTTCCTTGTCATCATACTGGGCGCGACCCATCCGAGCGCACCGCCAGGCTTTGCACCGATTGCGATCGGCCTTGGCCTTGCGCTTATCCACCTGATCTCGATCCCCGTCACCAACACATCCGTCAACCCAGCGCGCTCCACGGGCTCGGCGCTCTTCGCCGGGGGGTCCTTTCTGAGCCAGCTGTGGCTTTTCTGGCTGGCACCGATACTCGGCGGTTTAGCGGCGGGCATCCTCTCGCGGTGGCTCCATCCCGACAAGGAGTAGGTATACTTGAAACGCGGCGGCTCATTGAGTAGCCGAGTGCTCAGCGTATGATTAAGAATGTACCGTCGAGAGATCATACTGGCGCGCTGTGCGAGTGCCTCTCAAGCGCCTCCGACAATGCGCGCCAGAAGAGAACTTCTGCCCAACGAAACCCATTCACCCCCGGCCCAAAGGGGCAGGGGCCGGGGCATCGGTGGTACTCCTTAGAGGACGTTGAGGGCGTCCACCTCCACCGCACAGGCGAAGAAACGCTGCGCCATCGCGTCTCTAAGCTGAGCAGCTCGCTTTAACGGCGTTTTGTGGAAGAGCGCGTGTACTTTCACCGGAATCGTCACGCAATGGAGCGCCGCAATGCGAAAATCGGTCCAAGCGTCAGCTTCGGAGTAGCCAGACACCCCGGAGCGCCGCAACGCATCATGCCACAATCCGCTCATTTCCCGGGCCCTTGATGCCCGCTCGGCAATGGGCTCGCTCCCGCCGTAAAGGCGAGCAATGTCGAAAGCCGCAAGGCTGCGCATGACCAGTTGCCAGTCGAGCACAACAACCTCGCCATCGTGCTCGTCTTTACCAAACAAAATGTTATCGGCGCGCAGGTCACCATGCACGATCGATCGCGAACGACTTGCAATCTTCGCCTCCAGACGGTCCACGTTCTTCGTCAAATAACGCCCGATTTCCCGAGCGCTCTCACCGATCCTGAGCCCGTACAACTCTTCAAACTCTGGCCAAGCATCGGAAAAACTGTCCAGATTGAAGTGATCTACTGTGGGTGCCCAATGAAGTTCATCAAGGTGTGGACTATTCCAGAATGCCGCGTGGACAGGCGCAACGGCCTCTATCACATCGCAAACCTGCTGATGCGCAAGACCCACCACCTGATCGCCTCCTTCAAAGTGTGAAAGATCCTCCATAACAAGCGCAGCACCGTCTGCCGCCAGATCTGCGAAGAATACTTTGCTAAGCCGCGCCGCGGTCTTTTCAGCCAAGTCAGAGTAGAAACGTACTTCACGGGAAAAGCCATTGAGCATGGCTTCAGCCTCCCGCGACTCCTGTGTGTTTGGTCGAATTTTCACAACAAACACATCGGGAAGATGCGCTTCAGATCGAGGCCGATCGACCTCTACTCGGACCGTTTGACTTAAGAACCCTCGATCATCGCCGATGGACGTATAGGTTAGGTCTGACACCCTATTGCCGCCGTGATCAGGGAATACGTGATCGTTCAACCAACCCGGTGTGATATCGTCCAGGTCTCTTGGTATCCGACGGTCATTTCCTGACATACTCACTCCCAGGCGGTGTTGGCGTCAGTCCACTTCTGGACACGCTCCTACGGTATAAAATGCCATTCAAAGCTAAGATGTTCGAGGCCCTGCACGGAAATCATGCTACCGATGCCGCCGCGCAAGAGTCGAACTAAAAAGGTGGCGCCCCAAAAAGGTTGCCGTCGTGACCACGACCATCGAGTGCAAGTCTAGCAGCAAGGAACGCTTCATCCTCTGGCGCGCTTATCCGGAAAGTCGCGAAAGAGTTCTCCCGCGGCGCGAACCGACAGCAGGGTCTGTCTAGAATACAAGTGGATGCCGCCGATCACACGTGAAATGCACTCGGCGCAGCCACAGCCAAGGTTAAAGTCTCGACTTTGTTTTCTCCCGCACGAGTACCTATTGGCGTGTAAGATAAACTGCGACGAGAGATCAAAAAATCTTTCGTCTCTTCGAACGGTGCCGGACAAGCAACGCTTTGACGTCAATTGCGAAGGAACGAACCGGCGCTATCTTTCCAAGCCGGCGAGGGCTTTTTCTGCTGCCTCAATGAGGCTTTGGCATCGTTCTTCGTTCCCGCGGTCGAGCGCGGTTTGGGCATCGCCAACCATCAAATTGACACGCCCCAATGGCGAGTCCAGGTCGTCGTCCTCATCGCCTATTCCAAGCTGCTGCTCTTGGTTGAGGCGGAAAAGCTCTCTATGCGCCGCCGCAATACGCTGCTGGCACGGGTCGGACATGTTGGGCCTCTCAGTCTGCGCGATTGAAGACCCTGGCAAGAGAAACGACAGCAACGTCGCGACAGAAAGGAGCGTGTGAAATTTTGCGACCATCTCGTCGGTTCTCCTATGTGCACAAGTCGAGACCGTAAACTTCCGCAACCTAGTCCATCTTTGGGTATCAAGACAACGGATGGTAGAGGCGATCTTGGGCCACCAGTTTGCTGGTGGAAAGCCGCCCAGAGGTCGCACCACCGGCGCCTTTTTGAAGTGCGGCACGCCGTAGCTAGAGTGTTTGAGGGTTAGTCGAACGCATATCCGCAGTTTCGAATGAAGTTGCAGCATTCGCGCGATGGGAAGCGATCGATGAGGCTGCCGATGGTGTCCCAGAGCTCGTCGCGCGTGCGGGCAGCAGCTTTTCGCAGCA
>JBCCYN010000007.1:0-59301 GCA_039189655.1 Pseudomonadota bacterium
AGGAGATTTCGATCCGGCATTCCAAGTACGCTGCCCATCGCTTCGCCCATGAGGCGGCGCCGGCGCTCACCAGCTTCGCCGACTCGGCGCCGCGGCTATTCATGGAAGGCGTTCGCGCCGCTCGCGAGAGGATAGTTGCGCGCAAAGCCGCAGCAGGATGCGCGTCCGGCGATGGAGAGCCGGGTGTGCCGTCTGACGACGAAGTAATGACAGACCCCGCCTGAGGCCGCCACCGGCGGACGACCTTGTTCCTCGGGCTCGCCGGACCCTTCTTCATGTGAACTACACGGAGACCGTTATGGACAACGCACCGTCGGAAATCGCTTGGCGATTAGGGCGCGGCGATTCTTGGGCGAGCCGAGACCCGGACCACCAGCGCGGCCGTCTCGGACAAGGTCCCGCATCGGATCGCCGAAGACGGCGCGGCGACTATGGGCAATGGGTAAACCCATCGTCGGTGCACTCGCCGAGCGCTACCTTGTGCGCCGCGAGCTCGTCGGCGTGCGGGGCACCCGCGTGCTAAGGTTCCATGCGCGCTGCCTCGACCGGCGCAACGACGATTGTGATCTCAGCGAACCCGAGCCTTGGCCAGCGCTGCTCGCCAAGGTGACCGACCGTCGAGGCACACTCGCAGGGCTGTATCGCACCTTGCTCGATCCCCAGTCTGCGGATAGGGCGCCGCTCGATCCGAACCGCAAGGCGGTGGGTCACCTGCTGGGAAACAGGGCTCGCATCGGCAAACCAACTGACCTGCTCGATGCCGGCGAAGGGCTCGAGATAATGCTGTCGTTACGAGTAGCACTACCTGGACTGCCGGTCGTGGCGGCACTTTCCCCAAGCCACCTCACAGTTCTTTTTCTCTTTTTCTACCTCCCAGCATCGAGTGCCTCTACGGCGCTGCCGATGCCGACGAGGCAGGTCGCCGTGCCGCAAAACACTTGATGAGCGCACGCGCCAAGGCGCTCGCCCTGACCAGCCTCCGCATTCAAATTGCGGTAGCCGGAATTTGCGCTGTCATGGTGGCCGGGATCCCGACCGTCATTGACAGATCGCCCGGTTGGTAGTCGGGGCGTCTGGTCTCCATCGTCTCGGCGCGGACGAACCTAAGCTCTAAGAGGCCGAGCTGGTCGACGAAGCCATCGATGAAGCGCACCGGATTGCACGGCCCAACATAGCCCTTTAGCCGCTCCGACATCAGAAGGAGCTGCCAGCGGTCAGTCCCGATGATGTATGCCATGTCGCAGTCGATCACCGGCCATACCGCGGGGGACGCCGCGTTTCCACACGGTCTGATTGGTTTCAATCCACTAGGTCAGCTTTGTTCGTTGCGTTAGCGGAGTGATGCCAAACGCCGCTCGGTACAACCGGGTGAAGTGTGTCGGGTTTTCGAAGCCGCACGACAATGCGACTTCCGTGATGGACATCTCGGTTTGGATCAGAAGGTGGCGGGCGCGGTCGAGCCGCATCTCCATAAAATATCGCTTTGGGGTGGTGTTGAGGTACTTGCCGAAGAGCCGTTCTAGCTGCCGTGTCGAAATACCCAAACCGCGTGCGATTTCTGAGGAAGACAGTGGTTCGCCCAGGCGGCTTTTCATAGTCTCGAGCGCTGACACGAGGTGACGATTACGCATGCCATTGCGCGACTGCAGTGACACTTTTTGAGGAGCGGTCCCTTCCCGCACCGCGTTGTAGACCATCTGGTCGGCGACCGCGGTGGATAGGTCTGACCCGTGGGTTTCGGCGATGAGGTGCAGCATCAAATCGGCTGTGGCGCTCCCCCCTGAAGCCGTAACGTAGCGCTCTTTCGCGACGAACACGCTTCGAACGAGCTGGACGTCCGGGAACGCTTCCATGAAACCGTCATGGCTTTCCCAGTGGATCGCTGCACTGCGTCCCTCCAAGAAGCCAGCCTTTGCGAGGATCCAGGCACCCGAACAAAGGGCACCGATGCGAGTATTTGAAAGGCGGTCCACGCGCCGAAGGGCTTTAATCAGATCGGCGTGGGTGCCCGTCCGCACCCCGATCCCCGAAATAACGAAAAGGTTGTCGCATGGGGGCAGAGTATCGAACCGATGGTGAACCTGAACCACCGTATGGTCGGAGCTGCGAACAGTCTCGCCATCAAGCGAAGCGTATGACCATTGGTAAAGGGATTTGCCAGAAATGAGGTTCGCGATCCGCAATGGATCTACAGCACAGGCGAAAGCCATGTGGGTAAAGTCTTCCACCAGCGCGAAAACGAAGTGCTGCTCTGCCTCAGCCATCCGTCCAACAACGCCCGCAGGTTAGTGCCGCGCGATCAGCGTGAACCGCACGGCACTGTAGTTGTCTAGTTCGCTGCCGCGCGAGCAGCCTCAAGCCATCCATTGTATGTGTCTTGGTTTGCTTCGATCCAGGCTTTCACGTGCCCATCGATATCGCTCGAACTATCGGCACCGTCGGCCATCTGCTTGTTTTGCGCCGAGATATCGTTGACGTCGATCTTCGCAGCGGCAAACAGTGCTCCGATTGGCGGGTTTTCCTTCAGGAAGTCCGATGCTGCGAGGATGTACATGTTGTCGACAGCAAAGCCGAGATTGCGGCCGTTAAACTCGGTGTCGGCCTCAACGCCGTCCGGAAGCGAGGTGTATGGCACGCTAAGCCACTCCACGTCTTCTCCTGGAACAAGCACCCCTGACACCCAGTAGGGGGTCCAGGTGTAGTAGATGATTGGATCACCTGCTTCGTACCGTGCGATGGTGTCGGCAATGATCGCGTTATAGGCGCCCTGGTTATGGGCGACCGTATCCCGCAGATCGAATTCCGAGAGCTGGTGCTCGATCACGCGCTCGCAGCCCCAACCTGGGACACAGCCAGCAAGGTCCGCTTTCCCGTCGCCATCGGAGTCGAACTTCGCGGCAACTTCTGGGTCCGAGAGTTCGCCGATATTCTGAACACCGGCGTCATAGCTCGCCTTGTCGATCAGATAGCCCTGCAGCATTCCTTCCACGAAGGGGCCGACGCGTTCCACTACGCCTTCCCCGCCGGACTCATCGAAAAATGCTGAGTGGAGCGTCTTCCAGTGGATTGGATAAAAGTGTGCGTCTCCCGTGCCCACAGCGAGGTGTGCGGTCTGCACTTCGGTTTCGAGCGGTTCAGCAACTTCATAGCCGAGATCTTCCAGCGCTTTGAATAGAAGGCGGCTCTGGAAGTATTCCTCAGCAATCAGGCCAATCACCGGCTGCACCGTGATACCTTCACCCGGCTTATCGTTTGCCAGGGCCGGGCCGCTCAGCATGGTGGTGGCCAACACCGCGGCCACCAGCTGCGTTCTGAACATGATGTTTGCGTCCTCGCTTGTGTGTTGAGTCTATTTGTTCGTGGCAAGACCAACCGGGGTCGCAGGTTCGGTCTCGGATTTGGGGCGGAGCATTCGCACCAGCGGCGCTATTGGGCCGGCGTCGTACCAATGACGCACGCCGCGCTCGCGCCCCGACTGGCCCATGCCTTGAGAAATCCGGTCCAGCACGATGGCCAGGATCACGATGCCAAGCCCACCGACGATAGCATTGCCTGCATCGAGGCGACCCATCGCGCGCAACACCTCGTTGCCAAGCCCCTTCACCGAAATCATCGACGCGATCACAACCATGGAAAGGGCCAGCATGATCGTTTGGTTGACGCCAGCAAGAATGGTGGGAGTCGCGAGCGGTAGCTCAACCTTGAACAAGATCTGCCGAGAGTTGGCGCCGAACGCGCGGGCCGCCTCCACAACCGATGGGTTCACACCGCGAATGCCAAGGGATGTCAGGCGAATGAGTGGCGGCAACGCGAAGACAATCGTTACGATGACACCAGACACGTTTCCGATGCCAACCAGCATAACAACCGGCACAAGATAGACGAACGCCGGGATTGTCTGCATGAGATCAAGAACCGGTCGAAGGAAACCTTCAAACGTGTTGCTCTTGGCGGCCAAAATGCCGAGTGGCAAGCCAATCACAAAGCATGCGATCACCGACGAAACCACGATCGCAAGGGTGGTCATGGCAAGCGACCAAGCGTCCGGCGACAGGAGGCCGAGGGCGACGAGGCAGGCTCCGACCAAAATGGCAGTGCGTCGGCCAGCCGCTTGCCATGCAATCAGCGTCAAGATGATCAACATGATCAGTGGCGGGACGGCGTTGAGACCGGTGTCGATGGCAACGACGATGTCGTTGAAGAACGCTTTTACCGGCTGAATGATGTCGCGGTTGGAAATCGCCCACTGTTTTACACCGTCAGCACTCTCGGCAATGCCGAGATTTATTGACGAGAATGGATCAAGGGGATTGAAAGCCTGTTCTTCGGCCATGGTTTGGTCCTTTGTCAGGCGCGTTTACTCTGCGGCGACAGAGTCGCCCTTAATGCCACGAAGCAGCGCATTCTTGGTGACGACGCCCAGGGGCTTTCCATCAACCTTGACGATAATCGGGTGCTGCGTGGCTATGGAAAGATCGACAAGCTCGTTGAGCGAGTGGTCGGGGTGCGCTTCCGGCCACGCATCGTCCAGGGAGCCGCGCCGCTCAGTGAATGCATCGACGGGCTCCATGATCTTGCCGGCGGAAATAAGCTCCAGTTTGGAAATACCCGCCACAAAATCCGCCACGTAGTCGTCGGCTGGACTGGTGACGATATCTTCCGGCGTACCGATTTGAACGAGCACACCGTCTTTCATGATTGCGATACGGTCACCGATACGGATCGCCTCATCTAGATCGTGAGTAATGAAGAGCGTTGTTTTCTTCATTTCTGCGGACAAAGCCATGAACTTGTCCTGCAGTTGACGACGAATCAAAGGGTCAAGCGCGGAAAACGGCTCATCCATCAGCAGGATGGATGGATCGGCCGCAATGGCCCTCGCAAGGCCCACCCGCTGTTGCATACCGCCGGAAAGTTCGTCGGGGTATTTCTGTTCCCACCCGTTGAGTTCCACAGCGCGGATCGCCCGAAGTGCGGTTTCCGTGCGCTCTTTCGTGGCGTGACCTCTAACCTCCTGGCTGAAGGCGACATTCTCAAGCACAGTCCGGTGGGGCATCAGTGCCATGTTCTGAAACACCATGCCGATCTTCTCGGCACGCAACGCCCTCAGCTCGCGATTTGAGACACCGTTGATGTTCTGGCCTTCAATGAATATCGCGCCCGACGTGGGTTCGATCAGCCGGTTGACGTGGCGGATCAGGGTAGATTTGCCGGAGCCCGAAAGACCCATAATGCAGAAGATCTGTCCGCGGCCGACGCTAAACGTGGCGTCGCGCACACCAACCACACAATCGTATTGATCGCGGATTTCGTCTTTCGACAGACCTTTGGATTGCACCGCTTCAAGCGCTTCGCGCGCGCGGTTGCCGAAGATCTTCCAAACACCGTCACAGCGAATGACGGCGTCATCGGAGTTCATGCTCATCCCACCCTCCACTTTAGAATGGATTGCACACCGTTCGTTTGTAGACAAGATGTATTTTGATGCGCTACTGGTGCGAGGCCAGCGGATCTCTATGTCGCGATGGTGGCTGGGTGGGCTGGAGGTCAAAGTGAGCGAAGAGTCGATGAGCAAGAAGGCTCGCTGCGTTGAGGACTTGCGCCGGCGCATCCTGACCCAGGACCTGGAGGCCGGCAGCTACCTAGACGAAGTAGTCGTCGCCAATGCCTACGAGATATCTCGCCCACCACTACGGGAAATCCTGAACCAGCTCGCAGGCGAAGGTTACGTGGTCCTTCACAAGAATCGCGGCGCGCAAATTGCGCCAATGACCCATAAGACGTTGCGCAACTTCTTTATCGCTGCTCCGATGATCTATGCGGCAACGACGCGGCTGGCGGCGGAGCAAGCAACGCCGGCGCAGATCATGCGCCTCAAGGACACACAGGTGTTGTTCCGCAAGGCAATTCGCGACGCGGCAATTGCGGAATGTGCACTGATGAACCAGCGCTTTCATGCCATTATCGGCGAGATAGCGGACAACGAATTTCTGATGCCGAGCCTGCGCCGTCTGCTGATCGATCACACGCGGATCGGTATGTCGTTCTACAACCCACGCAACATGTTGATGGAGCACGAACGGTCCGAAGCTGCCGACCAGCACGATCAGTTCATCGAGCTCATTCAACTAGGCGATGCGGATGCCGCCGGCGAGCTTGCGATCGCCCATTGGGAGCTTTCGCGTGCCGAAATTGAGAGCTTTGTCGCTCCCCGTGGCATCGATTACCCGCTCGGTCCAAGGCCGAGTGTGCTTGATCAGAAAGGCGCCCCATGAGGTCAAATCATGAGGTTTGAAGGCATATATACGCCGGTCATTACACCACATCACGCCGATGGTAGCGTCGACCAGGACGCGCTGGCTGCGCAAATCGATTACTTGATCGCGGCGGGCGTCCACGGCTTCATCAACGGTGGATCAACCGGTGAATACTACGCGCAAAGTATAGAAGAGCGGCGAGATCAAGCCATCCTCGTAAAGGAAATGATCGGCGGACGGGTTCCGCTGGTGGTTGGCACGATTGCCATTCGCCAGCCCGACAGCATCGCGATGGCCGAAACGGCCGCCAAGATAGGCGCTGCCGCGCTCTTGGTGGGGTCACCGCCCTACGCCGTTCCCACAGAGCGCGAAAACGCCCTCAATGCACTCGCCATTGACCGCGCAGCTGACCTGCCGATCATGCTCTACAACTACCCTGGCCGCATGGGCGTCAACATGGGCGAGGAATTTCTAGATCGCGTCGGTCGTAGTCGGAATTTTTGTGCCATCAAAGAAAGCTCAGGCGATATCAACCGCCTTCACCTTCTGGCCCGTGACTATCCGCACATCCAGACTTCGTGCGGCATGGACGACCAGGCTTTGGAGTTTTTCGCCTGGGGCGCCCGGAGTTGGGTCTGCGCGGGCTCCAACTTCTTGCCCAAAGAACATATTGCCTTGTGGCGCGCCTGTGCGGTGGAGGGCGATTTCACCAAGGGTCGGCGCATCATGTCAGCCATGATGCCGCTTATGCGTGTCCTTGAGCAGGGCGGCAAATTCATCCAGTGCGTGAAGCACGGATGCGAATTGGTGGGTCAGAAGGCCGGCCCACCACGTCCACCACTGCGCCCTCTCAACAAGGATGACAAGCGGGAATTGGAACAGGTGGTGCGAGTTTTGAAGCGCACCATTCAAGAGATCGAAGCCGGCACGGACGTGCGTACGGAGAAGGCGGCATGAGCGAGCTGCTCACCACTGACGAATACAAGGCCATTGCAGCCGATCTAGACGTACCAACCCAAGCCTTTATCAACGGAAGCTTCCGTCCGGCCCTCTCCGGCAAGACTTTTAAGTCCCACAACCCAGCCACTGGCGAAGTCATCGCCAATGTCGCTGCCTGTAACGGGCAGGACGTGGACTTCGCCGTTGAGAAGGCCCGCGATGCCTTTGAGGAAGGCTCCTGGTCCCGTCGACATCCGGCTGATCGCAAGGCGGTGCTGATTAAGCTCGCCAAGCTGATGAAGCGGAATGCGCGTGAACTTGCAGTTCTTGAAAGCATCGACTCTGGAAAAACCATCTACGACTGCGAAACCGTGGATGTGCCCGAGACGATCAACTGCCTCATCTGGCATGCTGAGCTGATCGACAAGATCTATGACCAGGTTTCGCCCACCTCCGACGACCACATTGCCATGGTGGTGCGCGAGCCGGTCGGCGTGGTGGGTCTGGTTCTGCCTTGGAACTTCCCTCTCCTGATGCTCGCCTGGAAGATTGGCCCGGCGCTGGCGGCCGGGTGCTCGGTCATCGTAAAGCCCGCCGAAGAAACCTCCTTGACGGCCCTGCGCGTTGCGGAGCTTGCGATGGAAGCCGGGGTCCCGGCAGGCGTTTTGAACGTGGTCACCGGGATGGGCCCTGATGTGGGCGAACCCCTTGGCCGGCACCGGGACGTCGACGCGGTGTCCTTCACCGGCTCCACCGAAACCGGGCGGCGTTTCCTCGGGTATTCGGCCCAATCGAATTTGAAGGAAATCACGCTCGAGATGGGCGGAAAAAACCCTGCCGTGGTTCTCGATGATGCCGAAAATCTCGACCGGGTTGCCGCCCACGTGGTGAATGGCGCCTTCTGGAACATGGGAGAAAACTGCTCCGCCTCGTCCCGCCTCATTGTCCAGAGCGGGGTCAAGGACGCGCTGTTGGAACGCATCGCAGCCCACGTGCGTGAGTGGCCGATGGGCGACCCGCTCGACCCGACCAACCGTGTGGGTGCGTTGGTCTCGGAGGCGCATTACAAAAAAGTGGCGAGCTACCTGAACAGCGGGCCGAAAATCGTGGTGGGCGGCAAAGCCGACGCCGGATTTGTGGAACCAACCGTTCTGGAGGTGCGCCGCGATGCACCCCAGGCACGCGAAGAAATATTCGGGCCTGTTCTCTCGGTGCTCACGGTGGACAGCTTCGATGAGGCGATCGCTCTTGCCAACGATACCGAATACGGCCTCGCGGCGTCGATCTTCACCGGAAATGTGAAGCGGGCGATCCGCGGTGCCCGGGCCATCAGGGCCGGGACCGTCACCGTGAACAGTTTTGGCGAAGGCGACATCGCGACCCCCTTTGGCGGCTTCAAATCGAGCGGCTTTGGTGGGCGTGACAACGCAATCCACGCGCATGATCAGTACACGCAGGTGAAGACCATCTGGATCGATCTTGCCGATGACTCTGACGAGGCCGTCGATTGACAAAGATCAGTGTCGGCCGCCTGCCATGCCTGCCCGGGCCTGCAGCGTGGAACGCGATCCTGGGGCCGGCACCCACCCGCGCACCGCTCGAGGGGCGACAGACTGCGGACATCGTTGTGGTCGGTGCAGGCTTTGCCGGTCTGTCCGCGGCGCGGCGGCTCACCCAACTGGAACCTGATGCCAAGATAGCGGTGCTTGAGGCGGGGCGCATCGCTGAAAGCTCGGCGGGACGCAACTCCGGCTTCATGATCGACCTGCCCCACGAGCTGACCTCTGAGGACTATAGTGGGGAGGGCGACGATCGACCCATAATCGCCCTCAACCGCATGGCCATCGCCTTCGCCGACGAAGCCGTGGCCGAGTACCAGATCGATACAAACTTCTTTGACCGCGCCGGTAAGGTGAATGGGGCGGCGGGCGCAAAGGCGGAAACGAACAACGCCAGCTACGCGAAACACCTTGGGACACTCGATGAGCCCTATGAGGTGCTCGACCGGTCGGAGATGACGAAGCTCACCGGCTCTCGTCACTACTGCTCCGGGCTCTATACGCCGGGTACGGTGATGCTTCAGCCCGCCGGCTATATCCGAGGTCTCGCCGCCGGCTTGGCGCGCGCGGGCGTGCGTATCCACGAGGAGAGTCCTGTGGTCGCTCTCGAGCGCGAGGGCGACACCTGGCAGATAAAAACGCCAAACGGCGAGGTGAGCGCGGGGCGCGTCATCCTTACGGTCAACGGCCACCTGGAGAATTTTGGCTTTGAGGCCAGACGGCTGATGCAGGTTTTTCTATATGCTGTGATGACGCCGGCGCTCGACCCCGATGCCTTGGCGCGTCTCGGTGGAGCGCCGCGCTGGGGGGTTACGCCGTCTGATCCCATGGGCACGACCGTGCGCCGGATCGATACCGGCCAAGGTGGCAACCGGATTGTGATCCGCACAAAGGCCAGTGTGCGGCCCGGTCAGCGGGTAGAGATGTCTGACGTCTCCAGCGCTGCACGGATGATGCAAAGGAAGTTTGACAAGCGCTTTCCCCAGCTGGCCGGACTAAGGATGGAGTACGCTTGGGCGGGGCATCTGTGCCTGACGCTCAACAGCGTCTCCGTGATGCGGCAGCTCGATCGCGGTCTCTTCGCAGGCTGTGTGCAGAACGGACTTGGGACGGCGCGCGGCACGCTTACGGGTATTGGCGCGGCCGAGCTCGCTTGCGGGGTTCGCAGCAAGATCACAGATCACTTCACAGGCGAAGCTCGGCCTCGTCGGTTACCGCCGCAGCTGTTTCAAAGTATCGGCGCCAACGCCCTTATCCGGCTGCGTGAGTGGCGCGCGCGGGAAGAGTAAGGGCTTTTTTAGAGGAGAGGTTAGGGAAGGCTGAGCTTGGCCATACGACCGCCGTCGACGGTAAAGATCTGACCTGTGATGAAGCCGCTTTCCTCCGCCGCCAGAAAAGCCACGAGTGCGGCAACGTCTTCAGGTGTGCCAGTGCGCCCAATTGGGTGAATCCGGCTGAGCCCATGGCGGAACGCGTTTGGATCGCTTTGGCCCTCGATAAAGTCGAGGTTGAGATCGGTATCGATCCAGCCAGGCGCGACGGTATTGCAGCGGATCTTTTCCGCACCGTGATCGACCGCGACCGCTCGCGTTAGTCCGTGGAGGCCGGCCTTCGAGGCGCAGTAAGCCGCATGGTTGGGATTGGCCCCCAGTCCTTCCACCGAGCCGACATTGACGATACTGCCGCGGGTTGACCGAAGGTGCGGCAGCGCCGCCTTGATCATCAGGAACGGCGCGGTCAGGTTCACCGCGAGCGTTGTTTGCCAATCAGCAAGGTCCATCTCCTCGATGCGCGCTTCGCGCATGACGCCGGCATTGTTCACGAGGACATCGATCCGACCCACTCGCCCCACCACCTCCCGGACCACGGCGGCGGGATTTTCGGGGTCCGAAAAATCAGCCGTAACAGCCTCGAACTCCAGATCTGCGCCGCGCTGAGCAGTGAGAACGCGCGCGCCCTCGTCTCGGAGCCGCACCGCAATAGCCCGCCCGATCCCACTGCGGCCGCCGGTGACGAGAGCCACTTTGCCACTAAATCGGTTCATCCGACGGCCTTGCCCCCGTTCACCTCCACCACCGCGCCCGCCATGTAGCGGGCCGCGTCGGAGGCCAGGAACAAGATCACCTCTGCCACGTCCTGCGGCTCCGCGATGCGGCCCATCGGGACGGTTTTTCCGAGTTCAGCAACGGCCGTGTCTGGATCAAAACCGCGCCGCTCAAAGCCCGTTCGCAACATGGGAGTGTTCACTTCGTTGGGACACACGGCATTGATGCGCACACCCTCATGGGCGTGGTCTAGCCCCATGCACTCCGTTAGCGAGGCGAGGGCGGCTTTGGTCATGCAGTAGAGCGCGTGGTTAGGTCCCGGGCGCCGACCCCAGCAGGAGGCGACGTTAACGATGGCACCACCACCTGATGCGGCCAAGAGCGGGATGGCGCTGCGGCAGATGCGGAACGGGGCCTCCACGTTGACCCCAATGGAAAGGGAAAAATCGTCGTCGGACGTGGTTGTGACTGGGCCGCGCGTGATGACACCGGCGTTGTTGACGACAACTTCGAGCCCGCCGAGGGCGTCCGCCGCGGCTTTCGGCAGAGTATCGCAATAGGCTGGGTCGCGCAGGTTTCCCGGAAGGTGAGCCTCCGCCTCCACACCCGAAACGTCCCGGTCTGCGGCCGCTACGCTTGCGCCCCGTTCGCGCAACATCGCCGTAAGTACTTTGCCGATACCCCCGGCAGCGCCGGTGACCAAGGCGCGTTTCCCGGTAAAAGTCCCGCCCCCGCTCACGCTCCCACCACCACTCCCGCTCACGCCGAAAACACTGGCGGCCCGAAAATCCCCTCGTCCGGGGTAACGCCAAGGCCGGCTGATTGGGGTCGCGCAATGTGTCCATCGCGGATCGCGATTCCGCCGTCAGGATCGTAGTGGCCCTCGACATAGGGCTGCGCCAGCCAGACACCTTCCATGCGCTCGGGCGCGACAGTCGCGCCCACATGGGTGCAAGCGGCCGAAATGATGTCGCCACCCCAAGAGTCGTCACATGTGTGAGGGAGGTTTCGTGCCGCACAAAGATCGCGGAAGGCGCGCATTGGTTGAAGGCCGCCGATCCGGGTGATCTTCATACTAAAACCGTCGGCAAGGCCGGCGCCGGCAGCCGTCACGGCAGTATCGAGATCGACGCCGCTTTCGTCGAGGTAAAGCGGGTGCTGGCAGAGCGGGCGAAGCCGTTGCAGCTCCGCGAGCGTTGCGCAAGGTTGCTCGAACACAAATGGGATTTTTGGGCACTCCCGCGTGATCCGCAGTGCATCGCCAGTGGTGAACGAGCGGTTTCCGTCGACCGTGAGGCGTATGCCCGTGTCACTGATCGCCTCCCAGACCTTTCGAATTGCGGCAATGTCCGCCTCCACCGCCCGCGCACCCACCTTGATTTGGAGGCGCATATAACCTTGCGCGGCCTTTTCGGCGGCGATGCGGCCCGCTTCGTCCGGCTCGGAAACGCCAATGGCGTAGTAGCTGGGCACGTTGTCGGTGAGTGCGCCGCCAAGGATGTCTGAGACGCTCACCCCAAGCGTGCGGCTCCACAGATCGTGGGCTGCGATGTCTATGGCGGCTTTGGCATACTTGTGGCCGTTAAGGAGGCTGTCCATCCGGCGGTGTAGCGGTTGCGGTCGGACATCGCAGCCGACAAGATCCGGTGCCATGGCCTGCAGCGCTGCTAGCGCGCCGCCGGAGTGGGCCTCTGCGTAGGTGGGTCCCACGGGGCAAGTTTCTCCCCAACCCACTGTCCCGTCGTTCGCCACGAGCTTCACGAGCGTCGTGGTCAGCGACCAAATCGAGCTGGAAGCGATCCTGTAGGGGCCGTCCTTTACTGGTAGTTCGTGCCGGTAGAGGTGGATTTCGCCGATGCGCGGGGCGGCGCTGGGCCGGACGATCGCTGGCGTGGGAACGGCAGTCATTGCGGCGAGTTTTGTCTAGATCATGCGTCGATGCAAACGTCCCCGATGGGTTTGGAGCAACAAGCAAGAATATAGCCGGCCTCGATGTCATCTTCCGAGATGCCGCCGTTGTGGACCATGTGGACCTCACCTCCCGTCCGCATCACCTTGCATGTGCCGCATACCCCAAAGGTGCAGCCGTGGGGGATGACAATGCCCGCCTGGCGCGCAACGGCAAGAACGGTGTCGGTCTCCAAACACTCGACGTTGACGTCAGACTTAGCGAAGGTGAGGCTGGCTGTTGCCGATTCGTCCGGGACGACGTCGTCATGCTCGGGAAGCTCGGCTTCGGCCTCCACCGGAGCGCCAAAACTCTCCTGATGATACCGGTCCATATCGTAGCCGAGCGCGATAAGCATTTCGCGGACAGCATCCATGTACGGCTCGGGCCCGCAGCAGTAGACCTCACGATCATGATAGTCGCCGGCGATAAGACCGATCATGAGCTGGTTGATGCGGCCCCGTAGTCCTGTCCACACCTCGTAGGGGTCGTCTTCTTCCACGATGAAAAAGAGTTTTAACGAGGGTACACGCGCCGCCATCTGCTCGAGATGATGTCGCGAAATGATGTCTCGCGGGCATCTGGCGCTATGCACGAATACGACGTCTATGTCGGTACCGCGGTCATAAAGGTAGGTCGTCATCGAAAGGGATGGCGTGATCCCCGAGCCCGCCGAGATGAAGAGGTATTTCTTTCGCTCGTTGCGCGGTAGCGTAAAGATCCCGCCAGGACCCATCGCCCTGATTTGCATGCCGGGCTTCAGATTATCCAACATCCACCGTGTGCCAATACTGCCGGCCTGTGCCTTGACCGTGACAGACAGTGTTAGCGGACGCGAGGGGGAGGACGATATCGTGTACGTCTTCCAAAGCGGTCCGCCGGGGACGGGGATTGCGAGGGTCAAAAACTGTCCGGGCTCGTAGCGAAACTGAGCACCGCTGGGGGAGACGAAGCTGAACGTTGCCGTGTTGGGTGCCTCGGGCACCACTGCACAGCACAGGAGCGCTTCGGCGTCAGTCCAAATCGCACCATCGGCGGCGGCAGTAAGACTAGCTTGAATATTCAACGCCTTACTCCGCCGCTACCGGGATCGGCATCCTACCGACGCCGAACATCGAACCACCTGTGATCGAATTGATCATGGTGCTGGCGTACCAGTCCACGAATTGGGAGTTTCCGCCCTCGTGAATGGGTGAGTACGGGCCAGGTTCGTAGGCCGGCGAAAGGATGCCGCGCTGGTTGTTCTCGACCACCTCGCGGTCCTCGTCGTTGGTGTTCACCCAGACTTCGTTGAGGCGTTTAAGGTCGTAGTCCACACCCTCCACAGCATCCTTGTGGACAAGCCACTTGGTGGTGACCTCAGTCTCCATCGGACTCTTGGGCGTTACGCGGAAAACAACTGAGTGATCCGACAAGAAATGGTCCCAGGTGCCTGGATACTTGAACTTGAGTAGTGCTCCTGCATTACGGAACGGGAGGGTTGTGTTGGGTTTCGTGGACGCAACTTTCCCGTCCAGCGTGTAGCTCTCCGCCGTGTCAAGGAGGGGCATGCGCACATAGCGCCAGTCTCCCGCGGCGCTGATCTTGAAGGCCGATGGAACGCCCGCGGCCTCGCATCGCGCTGTGTGGGATTTCTGGAGGCTTGCAAGCTCGCCGTCCTCATCGTTCCCGATCAGCCGCGGATCTTCAGGGAATGAGCGGCACAACGAGGGATGGTTCGCGGCACAGTGATAGCACTCGCGGTTATTTTCCCAGACTAGTTTCCAGTTCCCGTGTTCCAGGATGGTGCTCTCGTACGCGACCTTCGAATTTTCGAGGTCGTGGGGTGCCAGATAGTAGGCGGTTTCCGCCAGGAATTCATCCACGGGGGGAGCCACATCGACCAGGCAGATGTAGACCATGCCGCAAACGTTGTGACAGTGGACGGGCTTCAGGCCGTACATGGACCTGTCAAAGGTCGGCCCCATGTCACGGGCCCACAAAAGGGTACCGTCAAGCTCGTACGTCCACTGATGGTAGGGGCAAACCAAGCGAGGACCGGTGCCCTTAGCGGTCCGACAGATAACCGAGCCGCGATGGCGGCAAGAGTTGTGGAATGCGCGAATTCCCCCGTCTTTGCTCCGAACAATAATGACGGAGTAGTTACCTATTTCGTAGACAACGAAATCACCAGCCTTTGGTATTTCGCAGGAAAGAGCTACAAATAACCATTCACGATACCAGATATGCTCCAGATCTGTCGCGAAGACGCCTTCATCGACATAAAGGTCTCGCGGTAACGAAAAACCTGACTGCCGCCTCATGAGCGCTGATAATACTTCGGCTTCGCGAAGCATAGGCAACTCCTGAAATTCGGGGCGCTGCCGCGCGGCCAGCCAAATTCGTTTGTTGGTGCTTGAGGGAGGGTGAGCTGCCTATCCCCCAAGCACAATATTCTCCCACGCCTTGCGACGGCTCACTCCATCAATAACGACATCGGAAACGCCATTTGCGACCGATTCCAGAGAACGCAAGTCCAAGCTACAATCATCGCGTGTACCAGCCGCTGGAGACCCGTTTTGATGTCGTTTCAAGCCGCCAATGAAACCGCAGCGGGCGGGTGAGTGACCTGGTTCTTCCAAATACCGGCCGTCTGTTGAGTTGTTGCTGGGCCGTTGGCCACACAGCTTGCTCGTCTACCCCCGCCACACCTTCGGTTTCGGCGAAACGGCTCAACGGCTTTGATGCACGAAATTAATACTGGTGAAAATATCTCTGTGCCAGAATAGCTTATCGAGATTGTAGGTGCCTCAAATTATTTGGATCTTACAATGAAATTCGAGATTTAGGTTAGAGCGCCCACACCCCTTGCTTCGCGTTGAGCAAGCGAGATTACGACACGGCGCTTGCCAGGTAGGGTCGCAGAAGGGAGCATTGATAACCCTTCTGCGCAGGCTTCAATTAGTACTTATCCGTGTGCTCGGTATTGATCGATTTTAGGGATTCGTCCGTCCCCAGTAGAAAATGCTTACTCATATCCGGATAGTACTTGTATGAGATTGGCTTGCGGCCCAGCGCCACTGCCATCTCTCTCACGTGGTGCGGTGCCGCGCCGCAGCAAACGCCGATGAACCGAATATTTTCTTGTTCACACTCCTTAGCGAACTCGCCCATCTCGTAGCGATTGCAATAAAGGTTATCAATTCCAGTCGGAAACGGGCGGTCGCCGGGGATGCAGTCGCAGCCCTCGTCAGGCAGCGAGAACCACACCGGGTGTTCATCGGTCGTTCGCACCGGTACGGGCAGTCCCGCCACATGGCAAGACACACTTTTCCGAATGTTTTTCAGAAGGCTCATGGTATGGACAGGCCCCCTGAAACAATTCAAGCCAACAACGTCTGCGCCCCCGTCCTCGAGCATCTTGCAGGCGTCCTCAGGTGTATAGTCGTCTCGAGTCAAGTCATTCGATGGGATAGCTAAGTTGACGACTGCTGTCAGTCCAGCATCCTTGATGGCTTTGAGGGCGATGGCTGCCTCACCATACCACTGAATAGTTTCAGCGATGATGAAATCCACCCCGGCATCTTTCGCCCAGGCAACTTGCTCTTCAAACATTTTCTGCACTTCCGCCGCGGATTGCGGATCTGCAGGATTATAAATGTTCGTATTGGCCACATCACCAGCAACCATCAAATCCAATTCAGGAAATTCAGCCGCGACATCTTTGGCAATCTGCAAAGCATTGGTTTGAAGCGGCTCTAACAGCGCTTCCTTTCCAATAATTCGAAGCTTTTCTCGATGGCCATAGTACGTAAACGCCTGGACGACGTCGCTGCCCGACCTGACAAATTCCCGATGCAGTTGAGTTACGACTTCCGGATATTCCAATACAACTTCTGGAACAAAGGCACCTGCTTGCAGGTAGCCTCTCTTTTCCATCTCAAAGAGGTAACCTTCAGCGCAAATTATCGGGCCGGCGTCAAGCCGATTTTTTAGCGTGTTTTCACTCATTGATCATCACTTCCGTCACGATGCCTTTCGATAAGCATTGCGCAAGATTTGAGCCCGCAAATAGTCGGAGGGATTAGTTCGCGCAATGAGAACCTTGACATCGGATCCACGGCGCTGCAAGCGAATTTCAGCGTAGCTTGCGCCAAAATTTACTAGTAACCGGTATCTAGAATGTGCTGGATAAATGGCGCCTACGCGATGGCAGGAGTTTTTGACCACAGCGAGGATCTCGTCGACGGATTTGGGCCAACTGTACGGCTTTGGACCGGCGTCGGGGGCATCGATAAAAGAGGCGGTATCAGACTGCAGCCGGCCGACTGAGGTATGGACGCCGCGTTGCAGCTTTCTGCGCGTCAGTTCGGGGAACCAGCACTCCACCTAATCGATCCTGAGGCCGAGGTGGGCGTGAAGTGGATGTGATAACGCGGCCGCCGCGCGTGCTAGCCCCTCATCTGCGCCGCCTTGTAGGTGGCGTCGTTATCCATGCCGACATGGACGTCGCGGTCGTCGCGGATGCGTGCGTCTATCTCCTTTAAGACGTTCAGGAATTCGCGTTTGCGGTGATGTTTATGGCATGTGCCGATAACGAACCGGGTAGCGGCGTCTGCCTCATCTCCTCGCTGGCGCTCGCGCGGACCCGATAGGCGCTTCACAACGGCATGGACAAGAACGATCCGAAGGATGCGCAGGTGATGCTGCAAACGATCGAGATCAGTGGGCCGCATGTTTTACATGACCCCTTGTGCACGGAACTAACGACATGCAGCAGCGGTCCGAGACGCACGATATGATCTCGCGCGCCAAGATGAAGCTCTGGCGCCGCCAGCTGACATCCCTTCGTCGATCGCCACAGGCATCCTGTGCAACAAATCTTCTGCTGGGATTTGTCCTCAAAGCCACTTCACGGGAATCAATTTCACCCACAGAACTCATGAAAATTGATCAATGAAGGCCGGATTACTGTAATTATAACGCACAGTTAAAAATCCCTCGCAAAATAGCTTCTCCTTCGTCGTATAGGGAGCGTGCCGACTTCAAGATGACGCCAAGGAGAGGTTCCAATCACCTGGTCGAGGTGAATTAGCAGCGTGTCATCTCCAAAAACAATTTGCCGATGTGAGTCTCGCCGCGTTAAGTCTGTCTGGATGAGTGTGCTCACAAGCGACAACAGCGTGCAAACCTTCTGATGCGCGACAGCTAGGTATCTTTGGTTGATATTGATCTTCGCGCCAACGCGTGAACTACCGTAAACTTAGTCGTTAGGGATGGACAGCTTGAGGAGGCATGAGCTGCGGCACCTAGGGAGGAAGTTACAGACACCTTCACCGGAAGGTCCGCAGAGTGAATGACCGACGAAGCGGCGGCCGCATGGACCAAGAAATTTCTCAACATAGAAAGCCGGCGCCGACACTTCGGCATGGCCAGATCGCAGGAACAATCTGGAGGATAGCAATGTGACCGATGTAACAAAGACAGACGATTCGATCGGAGTCGGCCTCGCTCCGATCGAAACTGACTATGAAATTGGACAAGATAACGTACAGGTAAAAATGGGGCCGTTTGGCCTTGATATCCATAATCCTGTCTTTCTCATCACCGGGTTCTCAGTAATATTCTTAGTTTTATTCTGCTTAATATTTGAAGATACTGCAGCGAGCGCGTTTGGTGCACTAAGGCCTTTCTTAACTACCCAATTCGACTGGGTGTTCGCCATTTCAATGAATATATTTGTGCTGTTTTGTTTGTATTTGGTCGTTTCACCGCTTGGGAAAATCAAAATTGGCGGCGCTGATGCAGAGCCGGAATATTCTTACCTGAGCTGGTTCGCAATGCTGTTCGCAGCCGGAATGGGTATCGGTCTCGTCTTCTACGGTGTTTTGGAGCCGATGAACCACGCTCTGACTCCTCCGTTCGGAGCAGAAGGTCTGGTGGGCGCCGAAGGCGTTACGAAGAGCGGCGAGGCAGCAGCAAGTTCAATTCAGCTGGGCATGGCCGCAACAATCTTCCATTGGGGCCTCCATCCTTGGGCAGGATACGCCGTCGTGTCTTTGGCCCTTGGGATATTTTGTTACAACAAGGGTCTTCCGCTTACCATCCGCTCCGCTTTCTATCCAATTCTTGGCGAGAAGATCTGGGGTTGGCCGGGCCATATTATCGATAGTCTGGCGGCCCTCGCGACCCTTGCAGGGCTAGCTACATCTCTTGGCTATGGAGCAAGCCAAGCAGCGGCGGGGATGGAGCTATTGTTCGGTGTCGAGGCGACGACGAACCTTAAGGTCATCATAATCATCGCCGTAACGGGCGCTGCGCTTATTTCGGTGTATCGCGGACTTGATGGCGGTGTGAAGGTCTTGTCCGAGATCAATATGCTAATGGCACTCGCACTGTTCATATTCGTCCTCGCATTCGGGGCGACGTTCGACATCGTAAAAACCTTCTTCATGGGCCTTTGGGGTTACGTCGTAGAACTCCCGGGACTGTCCAACTGGGTCGGGCGAGACGATACTGCTTACTTCCACGGCTGGACGACATTTTATTGGGCGTGGTGGATCGCGTGGTCGCCTTTTGTTGGTATGTTCATCGCGCGGGTAAGCCGTGGTCGAAGCGTGCGCGAGTTCGTGATATGCGTGCTGCTTATCCCAACCCTGGTCTGTACCATGTGGATGTCGGTTTTTGGCGGAACCGCGATCTCGCAACTTGCCAATGACGGATACAACGGTGTGCAGCAGACCATCGAAAACTGGCAACCGGAACTATCGCTGTTTGCAATGCTTGAGCAGCTTCCGATGCCGATGATAAGCTCGACAATCGGTATAGTCTTGGTGCTTGTTTTCTTCATCACATCTTCCGATTCCGGATCGCTGGTGGTGGATACCATTTGCGCCGGCGGGAAGATCGATGCACCTCTGCCGCAGCGGATCTTCTGGTGTTCGTTCGAGGGTTTGATTGCGCTCGCTTTGCTCGTTGGCGGTGGGCTTGCGTCACTGCAGGCGTTAGCAATCGCAACGGGTTTCCCGTTCGCTCTGATCTGCGTGGCGATGTGCTACTGTATCTGGCGAGGATTGAGGAGCGAGCTTAAAGCGGCATGAGCTTGGGTGCCTAGCGTGCGGCGGATCCCTCTACGTCAGAGGTGGTTCGCGGCTCGCGTAACGATTGCCGCGGCTGCGTAATTGGCCGCGGCATCCATTCGGAGTCGGACCGATGTCAACTCCCCACTTCCAGAGCTCCGCGCTTCGAACTACGGCGTCGCCCCCGCGTTTTTCTGGGCGTGGAAGTTTCGTCGAGGGTGAGCTTCCGGTGAGATGCTTTCGACATAACTTTTTAGACAATTGAGCCGCACTCAACGTGTTTCATGAGAGAGCGAAGTCGTTGTCACGGTTCTCGTACAGCGTGTCCAATCTGTATGAGCAAGCATTGTGGTTGTCACAACAATCTCGATAAGACCGCACTGCTGTGCTGGTTTTCGAAGTAGGCGCTTAAATCTACCAGTTAAGGTGAGCCTTCCTCACACAAGTGGTCCATCCCGAGGTATGGCTCTGAGGAGCTTGGCGAGGAGGACCAAGATGCCGAGGAAAAGGCACAAGGCGGAAGAGATCGTTGCGAAGTTGCGCCAGGTGCATGTGCTGACGGTGCAAGGCACGCCAGTTGGCGATGCGATCCACCAGATCGGCGTGACGGAGGTCACTTATCTATAGGTGGCGTAAGGAGGACGGCGGACTGAAGAGCGATCAGTTTCGTCGGATCAAGGGCTTGGAGCAAGAGAACGCTAGGCGGTGTGGACGGATTTGAGCAAAACTATCTAGCCCCGTTGGGCTGGGCCACTTCTCGGTCAGTTCTGCAATATATTGGCTTCATCCCGGTTCTTGGACCGTTTTAGGTGAGAGTCTCCGGCGTTTTTGAGCCCGGGGTTTTGGGCTCGGGTAAGTGTATCAATGACATCGGCACCCTGTCACCGATAGCGCCATGAGGTCTCACTTCGTTGTACTCGCGACGCCAATTTTTCACCTTCCGTCGGGCATCGCCCAGGTCCAAGAACCAGTGTTGGCTCAGGCATTCCAGACGCACCACGGCGTTGAAGCTCTCAACGAATGCATTGTCTGTGGGCTTCCCGGGCCGGGAGAAGTCCAAAACCACGTCATTGGCGTAGGCCCCCAGGTCGAGCTCTTTCGAGGTGAACTGGGCGCCTTGATCAACACGGGTCGAGCGGGGCAGTCCGCCCGACGAACGGGTCCGCCTGCGCCAAGCCGAAGCCTTGCCGGTGCTGGGCGACCTTGAAGCCTGGCTCCGCGTCCCGCTCTGTCGCATCTCCGCAAAGGGTGTCTACTCAATGGACGCCCTCCAGACGATGAAGCTGAATACTAAGATATATTGTTGTGTAGGCGTGACTTAAGTGCCCCTTGCGCGTTTACAAATATGTGTTTGAATATGAGCTTTCCCCTCAGGTGATCTATACTGTCAAATTTTACATCTTTCCAATATTCGTTAACGTAATTAATAATATTAAGAAATATATCAATCTCATCGTCCTCTTCTTCTTCAAGGAGACTTTCTGAGCTTAAATACACCACTAGAATGCCATCTGAGTAATTCCATGACATGTCCGTTAGGCAATCCTCCAGTGCAGGTATATTTCTGCCAAAAAATGGAAATTCCAATCGCGCTGCTATCTCTTCCAATAGACGATACCTGGATCTCATTCTCGTGCTGTCTAATACGAAAATTTGCCACGAATCGTCACAACTCAAATCGTAAACGCGATGAAGGGCGGTATCGTCATCAACGCTAAAATTTACACAATACGGTGGGCAAAAACTAAGTATTTCTTCTAACTTCATCTCAAAAATATCCACTTAGAACTAATGAAATGGCTCAAGGCTGCGAAAGTGGTCGGAGGCGAAGTACGCCAGCATACCCGGGTCCGGCATCTCCCATGACAACCCTCGGTTTCTTCAGGGAGCTCTTGGAAAGACGTCAAACTCTCGATGGGTAGTTGGGCGGCCCGTTGCAACATCTATTTTCGGTAGGCGTTGGACGCGGGTGAGGCCGTTGTTCCAAGGGCCAGCACCCGGTACCCCATTTGGCGGATGGCTAGTCGTTCCGACGTCTCGCAAAACCCGTTTTGCTTCTTCAAGTGCAAGTACTCTTCTTCTCTGATCGCCCTTCGCAATAGGACAAGTCGCTTCGGGGAAGTATGTTTGGATGTACCAAACAGTGAAGCACGTGTAGGGTCTAGACTGCGGAGCGTCTTCAAAGCCGCGATACATCTATCGCCATGTTCGATTAATCTACGCCCGCGGTTGCCATAACCACCTCGCTCCCGGGACGAAACACCTAGGTCCGCGGCGCCGCCGACAAATTCGTGCCCACCCGGAACGACTTTCAGGGCTAGCTACCGTCGTGTGACTTAGCTCACAACGGTTGGTGACGTTACAGAATTGTACCATCACCAAAACTGGAGTTTGTTCCAGGGTCTGCGAGCTTCCTCGAGTGCTCGACGCGCCTATGGCACCTCGACAACTCCGCGAACTTTGTGAAACCGACCGGCTCGCTGCGGCACCGGAACGATCGCCCCCGTTCAATCCTTGGCGATGTCGCTGTTGACACGCTCCAAAGCGTACAGCATTCTCAATGTCGGTACAATTGTGCTGACATATGGCACATGTGAGGGAGACGCATGATCAGAAACCTCGTGAAAACGGCGGCGCTCGCCGCTGTCACTCTGGCCATTCCGAACATGGCCGCTGCCGAAAGCGCCACGGTGAAGGAAATCGAAGAACGCGGCACGTTGCTCTGCTCGGGGCACAACGGCAGCTACTTCGGTTTTGTGGAGGTCAACGACAAAAACGAATGGAAGGGCCTCGACATTGATCTTTGCCGAGCGCTGACAACAGCCATCCTGGGCGACCAGGACAAGGTCCAGATCGTTCCTCTGAGCTGGGCACAGCGCTTCCCTGCCCTTCAGTCCGGCGACGTGGACGTCATTATTAAAGCCACCGGCTGGACTATGGGTCGCGACACGGAACTCGGCCTTCAGTTTTCGCTGCCCTACTTTTTCGGCGGCACGCAATTTATGGCCCACGGCGACCTCGGGATCACTGACGCCAAGGATCTTGAAGGCGGCACCATCTGCGTGGAAGCCGGCACCACCATCGAACGGATCGCCGCGAACTATCTAAAGACTCTCGCTGTGGAACACACGATGGTCTCCTACGAGAAGGCGTCCGAGCTTCGCGCCGCCTACCTCGCCAACCGCTGTGACGCGTTCGCAGGCTGGGGTCCGAACCTTGCCGTTCTGCGTGCCACGGAAATCGACAACCCGGACGCTCACGTCATCCTCAACGACCAGCTCTCCTCCGAACCCATTTCGGCGGCGATGCGCCAGGGCGATGAAGAATTCGTCGACGTGGTCAAC
The DNA here is from genome assembly GCA_039189655.1 of Pseudomonadota bacterium. GTDB lineage: Bacteria > Pseudomonadota > Alphaproteobacteria > Rhizobiales > Amorphaceae > Acuticoccus. The sequence goes on from JBCCYN010000007.1 coordinate 23,151, forward strand.
TGGATGCTTGCAGCACTTCTTATTGCCGAGGAAGAGGGCATCACCCAAGCCAACGTTGAAGAAATGGTCGCAAATCCGGCGAACCCACGGGTGGCACGTCTCCTCGGGGTTGACCCCGGCATGGGCGAGCGGCTCGGCCTTCGCGATACCTGGGCCCGGGAAATGATCGGCGCCGTCGGCAACTTCGGCGAGATCTACGATCGGAATCTTGGTTCGGAAAGCCCCTACAAGCTGGACCGCGGCCTCAACAACTTGTGGAGCCACGGCGGCGTTCTTTACGCGCCGATCCTCGACTGACGAGAACTTCAACGAAGCGATAGCCGCTCAGACACCCGCAAGCGCGAGGGAGCCTGCCTATGGATGCGCACGCACTCAAAGCCCGCGTAAAACGCAGGCAGGCCATCGTCCAAGGTCTTGTCCTTGCGGCTATCGTGATCGTTGTATGGTCAGCCGTCGTGAGCGCCCGCACAAACTTAGCGGCGCTCGGCATTACCAGCGGGTTCGGGTTTTTAGAGCGTGCCACCGGCTGGAGTTATTCCTTCTCGCTAATCCCTCGGAACATCGACGATACCTATGCGCGAACGTTGATGATTGGCCTGACGAACACGCTGTTCGTCGGAGCCATTTCCATCGTCCTTGCGACCATCCTAGGATTTCTCATCGGCACAGCCCGAGACATGCGGAACTTGGCAATTTCGTTTTCTGCCAATGTCTTCGTACAGCTTTTCCGGAACAGTCCGCTCATCCTGCAGGTGGTGTTCTGGTACGCCGTTCTCATCCACATGCCTGGGCCACGGCAGGCAATCTCCCTCGGCAACTCGCTCTTCGTTTCCAACCGGGGCATCATGATCCCCACGCTCAACGTACCGGCGGGCGCCGCTTTGGCCATCATCATTGGAATGATCGTTCTGGCCGCGGTCCTCATCTGGCAGCGGGTTTCGGTGGTGCGCGGCTTTATCATCTGGGGGGTCGCGAGCGTTATCCTGATGGGCGCGACCGCCCTTGCCCTTGCTCCGTCGGGTGAACCGGTGTTCTCCGTGCCCGAACTGAAAGGCCTCAGGTTCGTTGGCGGCCTCAACGTTTCGGTAGAACTCGTGGCGATGATCGTTGCCATCGTCCTTTACGGCGCTGCCTACATTGCCGAGGTGGTGCGCGGGGGGCTCAAAGAGGTACCTAAAGGTCTCATCGAAGCGGGACAGGCGGTGGGGCTCAGCCCTTTCCACATATGGTCACGTATCAAGCTGCCCATGGCGCTGCGCACCATCGTACCGCCGCTCGGCAACCAGTGGATCTTTATCATGAAGGCGACGACCATCGGCGTCGCCATTGGTTTCTCGGACCTCTTCTACATCGTCTCCACGTCCATCACCCAGTCCGGGCAAACGCTGGAATTGATCGCGATCCTGATGGGGGCATTCCTCCTCATCAACTTCTCACTGGCCCAGTTTGTGAATTGGCTGAACGGTCGCCTCCAATTGAAGGCCCACTGATATGACGATCGCTGCTCCTGCCGGCGCGGCGGCGCCGAACCGCTTCACCGCCGCGTTCGACACCATCCGTAAGCGGGCGTTTGCGAGCACCACCGACAGCATCATCTCGGTGCTTATATTCGCCCTTCTTGCCTATCTCGCTTACCTCACCATCGATTGGGCCATCGTCCGCGCGGTGTGGTCCGCCGAAGATGTCGAGGCTTGTGGCGAGGGGGCCGGCGCCTGCTGGGCAGTCATTGACGCACGCTATAGGCTCATCTTGTTTGGCCTTTATCCGTATGATGAGCACTGGCGCTCCACGTTGGCGTGTGCCGCCATCATCCTGACAGTGATCTTCTCGTGCTTCCCGGTCACCTGGTCGCTACAGCGCCTGACCACGCTGTGGATCGCGGGTTTTGGCGCTTACTACCTGTTGATGGAGGGAAGCCTTATTGGCTTGCCGCAGGTCACCACCGACCAATGGGGCGGCCTTTCGCTGACGCTTTTCTTGTTTGCGTCGGTGGTGCTTCTGGGGATGCCCATGGGCCTCGGCCTTGCGCTCATGCGACGGTCAAAACTGCCCGTGATCAGCGTCGTCGCAACACTTATTATCGACTTCATCCGATCGTTGCCGCTTCTGACCACGCTGTTCACCGCGGCGGTGGTGGTGCCCATCCTGCTGCCCGACTGGCTCCAGGGTGATAAGATATGGCGGGTCATCATCGCCTTCGCGCTCTTCTTTGCCTGCTATCAGGCAGAGGTCTTTCGCGGCGGCTTCCAGGCCATCCCAAAGGGCCAGTTCGAAGCAGGACGGGCGCTTGGCCTCAGCCCCATCTATATCCTTTCACGCATCGTGCTGCCGCAGGTTTTCCGGCACGCACTGCCGGCGACGATCAACATGGTGGTGGTGACGTTCAAGGAGACCGCCATCGTCATCATCATCGGATTCTTCGACATCCTGGCGTCCGCCAATGCAGCGTTCGGGACCGGCCAGTGGGCGCCCTACTACATCGAGGTCTATGCCTTCGTCGGCGCGATCTACTGGATTTTCATTTTCTCACTGGGCCAGTACGGCGAGTATTTGAAGGGCCGCATGAAGGTTTCGGAGCGCTAGAGCATCCTGCGCCCAATTGGGCACAGACAAGATGCTCGCCCCTTTGAATTTAGAGCGTTTTTTCTCGATCAAGTGATCCAACCTGATCGAGAAAAACGCTCTGGGGCGTAATGCGACCGGCATGAAACGAGGTTTCACAGGATAGTGCGGTAACGAGGACGGAAGAGAACCGTTCCTTTGGTCGGTGGACAAAGAACTTTGAGCTGAGTGCGCCCGGTCCAACCGGCACTGCGCCAGACTTCGCTTTAGGCTCGCAGGTGCCTAAACGCACTGGCAAGATCAGCTTTGAGGCTGCCAAGATCCTCAAAGCCGATGTTGAAGCGAACAAGCTGTCCGTCCTCGGTCCAAGGTGCTGCCGTGCGCTGCGGTTTAACCGGAAGGACCAGGCTCTCAAATCCGCCCCAACTGACGCCGATACCAAAGTGATGGAGGTCGTCGACGAAACGCCGTATCTGGTCATCGGTGCAGGGATGAAAGATCACGCCAAACAAACCCGCCGCGCCGGAAAAATCCCGCTCCCACGCCGCATGGCCGGGCGAACCTTTGAGCGCGGGGTGCAGCACCGCTTTGACTTCGGGTTGGTCCGCGAACCACTCGGCCATACGTCGCCCGGCAGCATCCACGTGCGCCATGCGCATGCCAAGGGTCCGCGCCCCGCGAAGGGCTAAGAAAATCTCTTGGGAGCCGGGCTTGTCGCCAATGGCCATTGCGAGCCGGCGGATGGTGGTGTTGTGGGGCTCACGCGCCGCAATGGTCCCCAGCATCGCGTCCGAGTGGCCGCAGAGGTATTTTGAGCCTGACGAAACGACCACATCGACGCCGAGCCGCAGCGGCTGGCAAAATATCGGCGTCGCCCAGGTGTTGTCGAAAACGCTGACCACGTTCCGCGCCCGCGCGGCCTTCGCAATTGCGGGAATGTCCGCCACTTCGAACGTGCCGGAGCCCGGCGCCTCAAACATGACCGCAGTGGTGTTTTCAAGAATGAGTTCCGAAAAGCGCGGGCCGACCATCGGGTCGAAATATTCCACCGCAACACCCCGCGGCGCGAGGACTGTGTCGCAAAGGGCCCGAGTGTTTCCGTAGACATTATCGCCCACAAGCAAATGATCGCCAGGCTTTGTGAGGGCGATGAGGCTCGCCGAGATGGCCGCAACGCCCGATGACGTGAGTGTAACGCCATCGGCGCCTTCCATGGCAGCGAGCATGCGCTCCAGGGCGAAACTCGCCTCGTTGCCGTAACGGCCGTAGTAAAGGTTTCCGGTCTCAAAGCGGGCGTTGCGCGCGGCTTCGAAGGCGTCCAGCGTGTCAAATACTATTGTGGACCCCATCTCCACCGGGAAATTGACGTGCCGCCCATCAGTCTTCGGCGGTCGGCCAGACTGGACAAGATGGTCGTCGATCTGAGGGGGGTCTTTGGGCACGCGCACGTCTTGCCTCGCTTGGCTGTCGAGGATGACAGCGCCCGATTTTCGTGTCAATATTCAGAAACCATGTCCCGCATATCAGAACAAATCAAAAGACGCGCCGGCGGAGACGTGCTAACCTCAAGTCACTGGGGCGTGGGCCTTGTACGGACCGACGCGGGGCGCATCGTCGCCGTCGAACCCCATCCCGACGATCCTGAACCTTCCCCCATTAACCAGAACATCGCCGGAAGTCTCAATGGGGATGCGCGGGTTTTGCGGCCGGCAGTCCGGGCGAGCTGGCTCGATCACGGCCCCTCGGCCAGGCGCGGGGAGCGCGGCCGTGAACCGTTTGTGGAGGTGGAATGGGAACGGGCGCTGGACCTTGTCGCCGGCGAGCTTGAACGCGTGCGGCAGTCTTACGGCAATAACGCTCTATTCGCGGGTTCCTATGGCTGGTCGAGCGCCGGCCGGTTTCACCACGCCCAGACCCAGTTGCGCCGTTTCCTGAACACCGTCGGCGGCTTTGTCGGATCCGATGGGAACTATAGCTACAACGCCGCGCTGAAGTTGATGCCCTATATCGTCGGGCCGTTCCGCCGACATGTCATGGAGGCAACGCGCTGGTCTGTCATCGGCAAGCACACCGATCTCGTGGTGATGTTTGGGGGGATGGCCGCTCGCAATACTCAGGTCAGCGACGGCGGCGTTTCGCGTCACCGGATGCTCGATAACCTGAAAGCCTGCGCGGCGGCGGGCGTGCGTTTCGTCAACCTCAGTCCGTTGCGCAGTGACGCCGACGACGTTCTCAACGCGAAATGGCTGCCGCCCCATCCCGGCTCGGACACCGCGGTCATGATGGGACTTGCCTACGTGCTGCTGCAGGAAGGTCTGCACGACCAGGCGTTCCTTTCCCGCTACACTGTCGGGTTTGAGCGGATATCAGCCTATCTGAAGGGCGACGTTGATGGTGTCGCCAAGACGCCGTCGTGGGCCGAGGAACAATCCGGTGTCGGGGCGGACGCCATTGTCGAACTCGCCCACGAGATGGCGAAAGGGCGCACGATGATCGCCACTGCCGCTGGGCTTCAGCGGGCGGACTATGGCGAACAACCCTTGTGGATGACAGTCACCCTTGCGGCCATGCTCGGCCAAATCGGCCTGCCGGGCGGTGGCTATACAATCGGCTACGGCGTCAACGCCAATATTGGCAACGTAGAGCGGCTCTTCCGGTGGGGCGCCCTTCCCCAGGGCCGCAATCCGGTGAGCGATACTATCCCGGTGGCGATGATTACCGAGATGCTGCTCAATCCGGGTGGAGAATACAGCTACCAAGGCACACGCCGATCATTCCCCCACGCACGCCTCATGTGGTGGGCAGGCGGCAATCCTTTCCACCACCATCAAGATCTAAATCGCTTGCGCCGCGGGTTTCAGACACCCCAGACCATCATCGTCAATGAAATCAATTGGACCGCCACGGCGCGCCATGCGGACATCGTCCTTCCGGTCGCAGCATCGCAGGAGCGAAACGATTTCGGCGGCGGTAAATCCGATAACGCGCTCATCCCGATGCCTGCCGCCGCAGAGCCACCCGGGCAAGCGCGCACAGAGTTTGAGATTTATGCAGCGCTCGCCGAACGCCTCGGGACCGCGCAAGCCTTCACCGCAGATCGCACCGAGTGGGAATGGCTGGAAGAACTTTGGGAGGACACCCGGGTGACGGCGCGCGAACACCAAGTGCGGCTCCCGGACTTTGGCACCTTCATGGACGGCGACATTATCACGGTGCCTGATCCCGCACCGAACCAGGTATTCCTGGACGATTTCCGGCGTGACCCGGATGCGAATGCCCTACCGACCCCAAGCGGCCGCATAGAACTCTTCTGCGAGACCATCGCCCAGTTCAATCTCGCCGACTGCCCGGGCCATCCAGTGTGGATGCCACCGCGCGACGTCGCGGCCGACTTGGGCGAGCTTTATCTTCTGTCGGGCCAACCGAAGACTCGGCTCCACAGCCAACTCGACAACGGGTCCTACAGCCTCTCCCATAAGGTCGCCGACCGCGAGCCGGTGCTGATCCACCCGAAAGATGCGCACGACCGCGGGATCCGCGATGGTGACGTTGTGGAACTGTTTAACGCCCGGGGCCGCTGCCTTGCGGGCGCTCGCGTTACGGACGAAGTGCGCGAAGGTTGTGTCTTTCTGTGGACCGGCGCGTGGTACGATCCGGACTTCGAGGCAGTTCAGCATCGCGATCGCCACGGCAACCCCAATGTGCTCACCCACGACCTCAGATCTTCGTCGCTAACCCAAAGCCCCGCATCCCATTCAGCGCGTATCAGTCTTCAACGTTGGACGGGCGCGGTGCCGCCTGTTCAAGCGCATGGGCCACCACCATTTCGCGCCGCCGCAGCACCGACGAACGCACCCCGTGACAGCGAGTGATGGAGGATATGTCCGAGCAATCGAAGAAGACTTTTAAGATCGACTCGACGCTTTCCAAAGGTCTTGCGATCCTGGAACGACTTGCTGGCACCCAGGGTGGTAAGGGGGTGACGGAGCTTTCCCGCGAACTGGGACTGACCAAGTCCAATACGTTTCGCCTGCTGCAAACGTTGACCGCGCTTGGATATGTAAAACACAACGAAAGCAAAACCTACGCCGCAACCTTGAAGACTTGGCAGGTGGGTCGAGCGTCGGTGGAATGTCTCAACCTACGCAGTATTGCAGGACCAGAGATGAATCATCTGGCAAAGCAGACCGGTGAGGCAGTCTATCTCGCCGTACCAGAGCACATACACGTAATTTACATCGACAAAATCGAAAGCCAGAAGCCGATCCGATCTTGGAACCCCATAGGCGGAAGCGCCCCAATGCACTGTGTGGGAACGGGAAAGTCTATTCTAGCCGCCAACTATTCATCGATGCGCGATAAGATGGTTGGCAACCTCACCCGTCACACCGAACGCACCCTGACCACCCTTGATGCACTCGATGCCGACATGGCGACAACGCTTAAGCGCGGGTATGCGGTGGATAGCGGTGAATATCGTGACCGGATATTGAGCTTTGGCAGCGCGATTACTCTTCCCAACGGCGAGGCCATTGCGTCCCTGGGAGTTTCGCTGCCGGACGTCAATCTGGTGGATGGGGACGACGTGGAAATCGGTTTCATGGTTCGCGATTGCGCCGCAAGCGTCTCCACGAAGCTCATGGGAAACTAGACTGTTCCGCCCAGTATCTTGTGCGCTCTACTTCTTTAGAGATTCTGCTGTGAGCACCATGTCGGGTCGATAAGGCGCTCCGAGACGATGTATTTGCTTAGCTTTTCTTTTCAGGCACTTCCACGGAGCCGCCTTCCTTCTGCCAACTCGAAAATCCGTCTTTCAGATGGGCCGCGTCAAAACCCATATCCTGCAGTGTTGCGACCGTTAAGGCCGATCGCCATCCCGACGCACAGTGGAAGACGTACTTCTTACCCTCCTGACCGAACACATCCTTGTAGTAAGGACTGTCAGGGTCGACCCAAAACTCGACCATTCCGCGCGGCGCATGGAAGCTGCCTGGAATGAAGCCGCCGCGCTGCCGCTCACGCACGTCACGAATGTCCACAATCACCACGTTCGGATCGCCGTGCTGCGCGATGAGGTCCTTGGTTTCCACCTCCTCAATCCGAGCACGTGCTGCGGCCACCATCTCGGCCACACCTGTCTTGAGCTTGGGCATCTCAGGCCGTCCTCTGTTCCATATTTCAGAACGCAATTTTCATATATTGACACGCCAAAGTGGGTGTAGCAACAATCTGGCCACCGTTGGAGGGCCATCGGTCGGAGAAGTACATCTCAGAAATGACCATCGCCAAGCCAATTTCGCTGTGGGACACATCGGCCGAAGAGCGGGACGTTTCAGCTCCGCTCGACACCGATCAAGCGGTGGACCTAGCGATTGTCGGCGGCGGTTTTACGGGTCTCTCCACGGCACTTCACGCGGCCGATCGGGGTCTTTCCGTCCAGGTGATCGAGGCCAACAAGATTGGCTTTGGCGGTTCGGGTCGCAATGTTGGGCTGGTGAATGCGGCGGCCTGGTTACCACCCCAAAAGGTCCGTGTGGCGCTCGGCCCCACCTATGGACCAAGGTTTGTCGAACGGTTCGGCAAAGCACCGGCTTATGTGTTCTCGCTCATCGAGCGACATCAGATCCGGTGCGAGGCGACCCAATCGGGCACCATTCACGCGGCTCACAGCGCTGTCGGCTTCAAAGAGCTTGAAGAGCGCCACGCCGAGTGGGAGCGCCTGGGCGAACCTGTCGATCTCCTCGACAAGAAAACCGCCGCCGAGTTTATCGGGACCGACGTTTTCCACGGCGGTCTGCTTGACCGCCGCGCCGGAACCATCAACCCGATGGGCTATTGCCGGGGGCTTGCAAGGGCTGCGGTCGGCGCGGGGGCAAAGATCAGTACCGGTGTGAGGGCCACCAAGTTAAAGCCCGATGGCGAGCGTTGGAAAGTGGAGACGGACCACGGCGTGATCAATGCCAAGAGCGTGGTCCTGGGCACCAACGCCTATACGGACGAACTCTGGCCGGGTCTGCGCCGAAGCTTTACGATGATCCACTACTTCCAGCTGGCGACAAAACCACTTAGTGGGAAAATCGATCACATCCTGTCGGGTCGTCAGGGCCTGTGGGATACCGGCAAGATCATGTTCAGTCTTCGCCGGGACGCCTTTGATCGATTGATCATCGGATCCATGGGCAGGGTTGTTGGAGCGGTCGACAACGGCCTATCCCACCGTTGGGCGGCGCGACAGTTGAAGCGGATTTTTCCGTCCCTTGGCGCCGTTGAGTTTGAAGAGGCCTGGCACGGACAGATTGCGATGACGCCGGATCATCTGCCGCGCATCTACGAGCTGGCTGACGGCCTTTATACGCCCATCGGCTACAACGGACGGGGCATTACCACGGGCACTATATTTGGCGCAGCGATGGCAGAGCTTCTGACGGGTGCAGATCGCGATACGCTGCCGCTGCCCATTACCTCGCCCTCGCCCGCGCCCAACGCGGCGGTCATGTCCCGGGTCTACGACACCGCGTTCACGGCGAACCAACTCTGGAAAAGCCTTTAGGGTTCAAAACTGTGATTGCCGCGGCGAAAAGGGCTGAACCCAAACCTCAAAACTGCATCGCCCGGCGGTGGCAGCAATGACGATGGGCAAAGTCCGCGTGGGGGTCGACATTGGCGGCACTTTCACCGATGTGGCGCTGGAACATCCCGGCGGGCTTTCCACCACCAAAGTACTCACCAACTACGCCGAGCCCGAGCGGGCGATCCTCGACGGCATAGCGATCGCAGCACAGCAGGCGAAGCTCAACGTATCGTCCATCGAGCAGGTCATCCACGGCACCACCCTCGTCACCAACGCGCTTATAGAACGGCGCGGCGCGAAGACCGTCTTCATCACCACGGAAGGTTTTCGCGACGTGATCGAGATGCGCTCGGAAAACCGTTTCGAGCAATACGATCTTAACTTAGAACTCCCCAGACCCTTGGTCGCTCGCGAGCATCGGCTCACAGCCCATGAGCGCATGGGACCAAACGGTGACGTGCTTCTGTCTCTTAAGCGGGACGAGGTCGACCAGCTTGTGAGGACTGTGATCGCCGGCGGCTATGAGGCGGTGGCCATCGGCTTCATGCATGCCTACGCCAACGACACCCATGAAGTGATGATGGGCGAGGCGCTCGCCCGTGCGGCCCCCGGCTTGTCGATCTCTTTGTCCTCGGTGATCTCGCCGCAAATGCGAGAGCTTGCCCGGTTCAACACCGTGGTGGCGAACGCCTACGTCAAGCCGCAGGTGGCTGCTTATCTGGGGCGCCTCGTGGCTCGGCTTCGAGAGGTGGGAATCGGGGCGCCTGTTTTCATGCTCCACTCAGGCGGCGGATTGATCTCGGTGGAGACGGCCGCCGAGCAGCCGGTCCGTCTATTGGAGTCAGGCCCGGCCGGTGGAGCGATTTTTGCCGCAGAGCTTGCAAGGTCCCATGGCCTTGAAAAAGCACTCTCCTTCGATATGGGCGGCACCACGGCGAAGATCTGCCTTATCGAGGACGGCACGCCGAAGACCGCAAACACTTTCGAAGTGGCGCGCACCTACCGTTTCAAGAAAGGTTCTGGGATGATGGTCTCCACGCCGGTGGTGGAGATGGTGGAGATCGGTGCCGGGGGCGGTTCCATTGCCTCAGTTGATGCCTTGGGCCGCATCCGGGTGGGGCCGCGCTCAGCAGGTTCGGAACCTGGGCCAGCATCCTACCAGCGCGGCGGCGAAGAACCCACAGTGACCGACGCCAACCTCATTTTAGGTCGCCTCGACGCGGACAACTTCGCCGGTGGGGCGATCGTGCTTTCTAAGGAGCGCGCCGAAGTTGCCGTCACGCGGCAGCTCGCCGGGTTCGACACCGGGGACGCCGCGTTCGGCGTCACTGAAATGGTGGACGAGAACATGGCCAATGCGGCCCGCGTTCACACCGTGGAGAATGGCCGCGACATCGAGCACTTTACCATGGTTGCCTTCGGCGGCGGTGCTCCCCTGCACGCCTGCCGACTTTGCGAAAAACTGGGCATCGACGCGCTCTTGGTACCGCCCGGAGCCGGCGTCGGTTCGGCCATTGGCTTCTTGAAAGCCCCCTTCAGCTATGAGGCCACCAAAGGTTTCTTTCAGCGCCTCAGTGAGTTCGACGCGGACGCCGTAAACACAGCGCTTGGTGGCCTGGAAAAGGAAGCCCGCGCCTTTGTGTCCGAAGGTGCCAAGGGAATTGCGACCACAGTAAAACTCACCGCCTTCATGCGTTATACTGGTCAGGGCTGGGAAATCCCGGTCGCGCTTTCCCACCGACCGTTCGCTGCGGGCGATGTTCCCATGATCCAGGCAGCGTTCGAGGCCGCGTACCGTACGCTGTTCGGGCGCACCATCGAGGGCCTTGCCGTTGAAATCACCAACTGGTCGCTCATCGTTTCCACCGTGCGGGCGGAACCGGCGGCGGTGAACCGCCACTGCGGTTCGGCGGCCGCCTCCGTAGACCGCCGCCGCGTGTTTTATGATGCCGCGCAGCGAGAAAATGTGAACGCGGCTGAAGTCGAACGAAGCGCCATGACCGCCGGCGCTATCATTGATGGGCCGGCAGTCGTCGTTGAGCGGGAGACATCCACCATCATCACCTCGCAGTTCCGCGCCGTGGGGCAGCCCGACGGCAGTCTTTTGCTGGTGCGCAAGAAAGGGCGGTCATGACGAGCGCCATCGACCTGCAAATAATGTGGAACCGCCTCATCGCCGTGGTGGAAGAACAGGCAACGACGCTCATCCGCACGGCGTTCTCCACATCGGTGCGGGAAGCGGGTGATCTTTCCGCCGGTCTTTTCGATCGCAGCGGACGCATGATGGCCCAGGCTGTGACCGGCACGCCTGGCCACGTTAACGCCATGGCTGAAAGCGTCACTCATTTCGCCCGGGAGATCGGCCTCCAAAACACTTTTGAGGGCGATGTCTTCATCACCAACGATCCCTGGCTCGGAACCGGTCACCTGCATGACATCACGGTGGTGACGCCCGTCTTCCGCGGCGGTCTTCATATCGGTTACTTCGCCTGCACCGCGCACGTGGTGGATATTGGTGGGCGCGGGTTTGGGCCCGATGGCAACGAGGTCTTTGAAGAAGGCCTTCTCATTCCCATCACCAAGTTTGCAGAGCGCGGGGCGGTCTCCCCGCTCCTTATCAAGATGATCCGCGCCAATGTGCGCACACCCGACCAAACGGTGGGCGACATCTACTCGCTCGCAGCTTGCAACGAGGCCGGTGATCGGCGCCTCCAAGCGATGATGGACGAGTTCGGCATTGAGGACCTGGAAGGCCTTTCGGCCTACATCATCGAAACGTCCCGCACGGCAACCAGGGAGGCCATCGCAAAAGTTCCGGCCGGTACCTATCGCAACACCATGACGGTCGATGGGTACGATGTGCCGGTGGAGATCGTGGTGGCGTTGACCGTTGAGGGCGACCGGCTGGCCGCCGATTTTGCCGGGACCAGTGGGATGAGCCGCTTCGGCGTCAACGTGCCGGAGGTCTATACGCGCGCCTATGCCTGCTACGGTCTTAAGTGCGCGATTGCCCCGGATGTGCCGAACAACACAGGTTCGCTCGAGCCCTTTGAAATCACTGCACCAGAGGGCTCTATTCTGGCGGCGCGACGTCCTGCGCCGGTCTCCGTGCGGCACGTTCTCGGCCACATGGTTCCGGATGTGGTGCTTGGCGCGCTTCATCAGGCCATGCCCGGCGTCGTACCGGCAGAAGGCGCGAGTGCACTATGGAACATTCAAATTTCGGCGCGCGCCTCCGACCCAAAGAGCGGGTTGCCTGACCGCGAAGTGCTGATGTTCAATTCGGGCGGTACTGGCGCGCGACCCGGAACCGACGGCCTTTCGGCGACGGCATTCCCCTCGGGCGTCTCGACCATGAGTGTGGAGGCCACCGAACACGTGGGACCGATCACGGTTTGGCGCAAAGATCTGCGGGAGGGATCGGGCGGCGCCGGTGCGATGCGCGGCGGGCTTGGCCAGGTCATCGAGATCGAGCCCCGTGAAGGCTATGATTTTTACTTCAACGCCATGTTCGACCGGGTGAAAAACCCGGCCCGAGGCCGCGAGGGCGGCGGTCGCGGGGCGTCTGGTGCCGTGGCGCTAACCGATGGCACGCATTTGCGTTCCAAGGGGCGTCAACTGGTCAAGAATGGCGAACGCCTGCGCCTCAGCCTCCCGGGCGGTGGGGGCTACGGCAATCCCAAAGAACGCCCCCGCGAGGACGTGAAAGCAGACGTTGCGGCAGGCTATGTAACGCCTGAAGAAGCTGAGGCAGACTACGGGTTCAAAGAGTGACAAGACGCGGGTCGGTGCAGAAGAAGGCTTAAGTCGACTGCCGCCGCTGGACGGAGGACAAAATAATGGCCGAGCAACCCCTCGCTATGGTCACCGGTGGTGCCCAAGGGATCGGTTTTGCGTGTGGCGAGGCGCTGGCAGAAGACGGCGCGAAGGTGATCCTCGTTGACGTGAAGGACACCGTCCACGATGCCGCAAAAAAGCTCGGCGGTGTTGGCTTCGTTTGTGACATGGGTGATACCCAGGCGATCGGCAAAATGTTCGACACCATCGAAGCGGAGCACGGTCCGGTTTCGGCCCTCGTGAACAATGCGGGCATCGCCATGCCCGGCGACTTTCTCGCCTACGAGTTGGCCGCCTTTGAAAAGGTAATCAGCGTCAATCTTATCGGGGTCTTCTACGCACTCCAGCGCGCGGCCAAGACAATGGTGGACCGTGGCATTGCCGGTGCTATCGTCAACATGTCGTCGATCAATGCGCAGGTCTCGATCCCCGCGATACCGGCCTACTGCGCCTCCAAGGGAGGGGTGATGCAATTGACCAAAGCCGCCGCGCTCGCGTTGGCGCCGCACAACATCCGGGTCAACGCTGTCGGACCCGGCTCCATCGACACGGAGATGATGGCCGGCGTGAACGCCAACCCCGAGGCCATGAAGACCGTTATGTCGCGCACGCCGCTCGGGCGCGTGGGAACGCCCCGTGAGATCGGTGATGTGGTGGCGTTCCTGTGCTCGAAGAAAGCGAGTTATGTGACAGGCGAGACGGTGTACGTAGACGGTGGCAGGCTCGGCCTGAACTACACGTGCTAAAGGCGCTTTAGATGACCGCAAACGGCCAATACTCCGAAACCTACGCCGCGTGGCAAGCCGATCCGGTGGGCTTTTGGGCAGAGGCCGCCAAAGCCATCGATTGGGTCAAGCCAGCAACCCACGTCTTCAACCCTGACGCGGGGGTCTATGGCCGCTGGTTCGACGGCGCCCAATGCAACACATGCTGGAATGCTGTGGACCGCCATGTGGCTGCCGGGCACGGTGAGCGCTTGGCGCTCATCTACGATAGCCCCGTCACCTCCACTGTGCGAACGCTCACTTTCGCTGAGCTTAAGGCCGAGATCGGTGCGCTGGCCGCAGTCCTCACAGACCTTGGCGTCGGCAAAGGTGACCGCGTCATCATCTACATGCCCATGGTGCCAGAAGCCGTCATGTCGATGCTCGCATGCGCGCGCATCGGCGCGGTGCACTCGGTGGTGTTTGGCGGGTTTGCGGCCAACGAACTTGCCACCCGTATCGACGATGCAGCGCCTAAGGTAGTCATCTCAGCGTCCTGTGGCATCGAGCCGACCAGGGTCATCGACTACAAGACGCTGCTTGACGATGCCATCGCAATGGCGGCGAACAAACCTTCACGGTGTGTCATCCTCCAGCGTGAAGCAAAGCCGTGCACGCTCCACCCTGATCGGGATGTGGACTACGCGGAAGTCGTAGGCGAAGCGCTTGGAAAAGGCCGCACGACGCAGTGCGTGCCCGTCGCGGCCACCGACCCCCTCTACATCCTCTATACATCCGGTACCACCGGGCAGCCGAAGGGTGTTGTTCGCGACAACGGTGGCCATATGGTGGCCCTCAAATGGACGATGCCGAACCACTATGGAATGGCGCCAGGGGAAGTCTTCTGGGCCGCATCCGACGTTGGCTGGGTGGTGGGGCATTCCTACATTTGCTACGGGCCGCTTCTCCACGGCTGCGCGACGGTGGTCTTCGAGGGCAAACCCGTCGGCACACCGGATGCCGGCGCATTTTGGCGCGTCATCGCCGACCATAAGGTCGCTGCGCTGTTCACCGCGCCGACAGCGTTCCGTGCCATTCGCAAAGAGGACCCGTCGGCCGCCTTTATCGCAAAACACGATCTTTCAAACTTTCGCACGCTCTTCCTCGCCGGCGAACGGTCGGACCCAGCCACGATCCATTGGGCCGAAACCCACCTCAAACGCCCGGTCATCGATCACTGGTGGCAAACCGAGACGGGTTGGGCAATGTCTGGCAATCCCGTCGGCCTTGGCGCGCTGCCGGTCAAGTACGGCTCACCCGGGGTGCCAATGCCGGGCTATGACATCCGTGTTCTAAGTGATGAGGGCGAGGTGGTCTCCCCGGGGACGCTTGGCAATATTGTCGTAAAACTGCCCCTTCCACCGTCGGGCACGCCCACGCTCTGGAACGCCGAAACGCGCTTTCGCTCAGCCTACTTGGAGCAGTTCCCCGGTTACTACGCCACATCTGACGCCGGCATCATCGACGAAGACGGCTATGTATTCATCATGGCTCGCACCGATGACGTCATCAACGTTGCAGGCCATCGACTATCCACTGGGGCGATGGAAGAGGTGATCGCCGGCCATCCGGATATCGCCGAATGTGCCGTGGTTGGCCGCGCCGACCAGATGAAGGGCCAGGTACCCCTCGGGTTCTACGTGACCAACGATGGCGTATTGCGGGAAGCCGACGAGATTGAAGCGGAGTTGGTGGCAAGAGTGCGCGAAAAGATCGGTGCCGTTGCTGCGTTTAAGGAAGCTGTCCCCGTAAAACGCTTGCCAAAAACCCGGTCCGGTAAGGTTTTACGTGGCACTATGCAAAAAATCGCAGACGGAACAGAGTACAAAATACCGGCCGCGATCGACGACCCAGTGATACTCGACGAAATCGCCGAAGCTCTCAGTTCGCGAAATTCTTAGCGTGCCACTGAGCGACGGACGAAGAATGAGGCGAACGGAAAACAGTCGTTGGTGCGCCACCTGGGGCGAACGAGCGATCATCTGCCGAGCCCCAGAAATCATCTGCAACCAGCTCACTCGGCACGGATCATGAATAGCGTTGTTGGGAACGACGTAAGCCGACCCATCGCCCACACCAGCAAGGAGAATAGCTATGGCTCCCGCGGTTGAAATGCGCGACGTCAATAAATTCTACGGCAATTTTCAGGCTCTTAAGAGCATTAACCTTGCGGTGGGCAAAGGCGAGAAGGTGGTGGTGTGCGGGCCGTCCGGTTCCGGCAAGTCGACCATGATCCGCACGATCAATCAGCTGGAGGAACATCAGTCAGGCAGTATCCTCATCAACGGCGAAGAAATCGCTGCAGATGCACCTAATATTGAGAACATGCGGCGCGAAGTTGGAATGGTATTTCAGCACTTCAATTTGTTCCCGCACATGACCATCATCGACAACTGCACCCTTGCGCCGATGCTCGCGAGGAAGATCACCCGCGAAGAAGCCGAGGGCACTGCGATGGGTTTTTTAGAGAAAGTTCAGATCGCCAACCAAGCTCAAAAATTTCCGGGCCAGCTTTCCGGCGGACAACAACAGCGCGTCGCCATAGCCAGGGCGCTGTGCATGAAGCCGGAGATCCTACTGTTCGACGAGCCGACGTCTGCCCTTGATCCGGAGATGATCGGTGAAGTGCTCGACGTGATGGTAACGCTCGCCATGGAAGGCATGACGATGATCTGCGTAACCCACGAAATGGGCTTTGCGCGGAAAGTGGCGGATCGCGTTATTTTCATGGACCAAGGTGAAATTATCGAAGAGGACGATCCCGAATCCTTCTTCACAAACCCAAAGAGCCAACGCACCAAAACGTTCCTGGATCAGGTGCTCAGCCACTAAAGCTCCGAGTTGCGGCTCGGGCTACTGCATGGCCTCATCGATCGCCTCTTTCAGAGCCCAAACGAGACCGGCAACGGTGTGGTTATCGTGGGCGATCTGGCCGAGATTCTCTCGCTTACAAGGGCTGACACACGGAAAAATTCACTCGCTGGCAACGCCTTGGAACACGAGCAATAAGTTGGTAGCGGGAGGGCGGCTTCGCCACAACTCGCGTAATCCGAACACTTCGCAGGAAGCGATAGTTGCGGCTGCTGTGTTCCCGAAGTCTTGGCCAGCGGATGCTGGAAACTCCTGGCTCTTTCGGACTTGACGCGATCGCGCTCAAGGAGGCCCTTGCCGAAGCTACTCCCCGGCTGCGTCCGGATCCGGATCCCGGATGACGTTCGACAGGCCGTCGTGGACCTTCCTCTCAATGAGTCGAAGGTTTCTCCACAAAAGCTCGCCGTGCGGTTCACCGACTCGAGAAGGCATTTTGTGTCAGAGGTTTTCGTGTATCGCGCCGCTTTCTGAGGCTTGCGGCTTTGCGCGAGGTCTCCAAGTGGGTGGCTTGCTCGTCACAAGTGTCGCCGTTCCATCGGGCCCTGTTCACCGCGTTGCGGGCATTTGAAGACGTTTGCGACCCGGGTTCTGTCTTTTAGGTCGTGAGGCGCGTACCAAGGCCTGGACCACGCCCCGGTATAGCCTGACCATTCTCCGTATTCGGAGCAGGATCTGTGATCTGGAAGAAGCGGGGGCTCTCGAAGACCTGTTGTTCGAGGCGTTCTTGCGCACCGATCGCTGCAGCCATGTGGACGCTTGCGAGGTGGCACACGGGGCCGCTCGGGTTGTGCAGTGAAACCGAGACGCCGTGAGCGGTTGCCTTTTCAGCGATCTTCAGAATCGCGCCATAGCCGCCTGCATGTTTTATGTCGGGCATGACAACATCATAGGCGCCAGCCTCGACAAACGGGGCAAATTGCTCCCAGCCAGCAAAGTGTTCCATACCCGCGAGGCGCATGTCGTAGCGTTGGGCAAGTTCTCGGAGCGCCTTGAGCTGGTCGATGGTCTCGGTCGTTTCCGGAAGGGGACACTCGAACCAGACGACACCAAGTTCAGCGAGCTGAGGGATGGTCCTTGCCGCCGCCGCTGGCGAAAAGCGCCAATGGCAGTCCACCATCACCTCAGCGCCCAAAACTGCCTCGGCCACCGACGCGACGCGCGCGACACCCGCAGCGATCAACTGATCTCCCGCTTCGCTCCCGCAAGCTGCCGGTGTGAGGTTGTCGAACGGCGCCAGCTTTATGGCGCCGTAGCCGAGTTGCTCCGCCTTCAACGCATTCGTGGCGAATGTTTCGGGTCGCCTATCGATACTTGCCCTGTTGATGTTGGCGTAAAGGGGGACGGAGGGAGCGGGATCACTTGCGAGGAATTCGGCGACCGGCACACCCGCGTGTTGGGCACGAATATCGGTCGCTGCTTGATCGATCGCAGAGTAGACCGTTGCCGCTGCGAGACCTTCGCGTGCGAACGATGACAGCGGGTCGAGGAACGCAGCGTCAAGGGGACGCCCCTCAATTACCGCGAGTGCGGAGCTGAGTGCTTCGTCGAAGCCCTCGACGCTTGCCGGCAATGTTGCTTCGCCAACCCCGGTCAGACCGTCCTGCGAAGTAACCAACACATGCCGCCAGCGGGTGCGATCGCTGACAACCACGTCCGCAGACTTTGCGCCCACAACAATATCTTTTAGAGCTTGGTTCACCGCTCGCCCGTCAAATTTGGATTAAGAATCTTCGACGCTCAACCAGCCCCATACCACAAGGCGAAATTCGAGCGTTGATTTCCTGCTCGCTGAATCCCGGTTTTTCATCGACCTTCTACTCTTCCAGCGGTCCAGTTTCTTGGACCGAGGTCAGGAGCGGCTCACGCCTGCGCGGTGCCGCCGCTACAAAGACGGAAGCGGACGATCTCAGAACGTGAATGCATATTCCCCTGACATGCTATTGTTGTTGGCTGATCGGTGCACGAGGAAGGCCACGGTGAGCAAGATACCGAGCAACGCAACTGCAATGCGCGTTGGCCCCTCTGGCAGGCTTCGCGTCAGTCTACCGCCGACATACCCGCCACACAGGCAGCCGACGACCACGGTCGCTGCGGCAAACCAGTCGATAAGCCCGGAAAGACCGAGCGGCACGATCGCAATACTATTCATAAGAAAAGCAATGGCGTTCTTTTGTGCATTTGCTTGCCGGTATCCGCCGCCGTCAGCCAAAGAAAGGACAGCAAGGAGCATGAAGCCGACACCGGCACCGAAATAGCCGCCATAAAGACCGCAGCCAAACAGCAGCGCGATACTGATTACTTTAAGCTGTGATCCGGGCATCCAACTCCGCGCCAAAGTTGCGGCACGGGGCCCAAGAACGATGGCGGTCACCGATATCGCCAGAAGGATGGGCACAACAGATAAGAATGCCGCATCGCTGGAGTGGATCAGCGCAAACGCCCCCACACAAGCACCTGCAACAGCGGGCAGAAGACGCAAAAGAAGACGTCTCCAGTGGGCCAAGAGTTCCTTGCGATAGACCAGCGCAGCCGGGAGTTGGGCAGGCCATACGCCGGCCGTGCCCGTCGCGTTGGCGACAATCGGCGGCAGGCCCGATGCAAGGAGGAGAGGAAACACAAAAAGCTTTGCGCCGCCGGCCATAGCGTTTACGACGCCGCCGATGAGGCCCGCGCCCAGAAACAGCAACAGTTCGGTCATCAATCGGTGGAGATGAGGGCGGTTCCGGTGATGAGTTTTGCCGTGAGCGCGAAGTGCCGCTCGGTCAATCGGCACGCCGTTTCAGCATCACGCGCAAGAACAGCGTCCGCGATTGCCGCGTGTTCAGCCTGCAAATCCCGCGAGCCACGCTCCTTGTAAACGGATGCGCGACGGTATCGCTCGCAAAGGTCGTGGAGTTTTTCGCGAACATGCAAGAGCCACTGCGACGGGCATGCCCCCACCATCGCGAAGTGGAATGCCGCGTTGGCGTTTTCCCAACTGTCCGGCACGTGATCGACCGCATCAACCAGCGTCCGATCAGCCTTCGCCATGGTGTGGCGAGCGGCCACAACGCCGGCCTCCCAGCCATCGTCCCCATGAGCGATCGAAAGTCGGAGCGCCTCTTTCTCGACGGCGGTGCGGGCAAGATTGAGATCTGCAAACTCGGCTGTGTCGAGCTGCGCCACGGCAAAACCGCGGTTGCCGATTGCGAGGACCAACCCTTCCGCACTTAGCCGTTGCAACGCCTCCCGGAGGGGTGTCGGCCCGAGTCCATAAGCCGCCTTCAACTTCTCGATGCGCAGACGTTCGCCAGGTTCGCGGGTACCACGGATGATGTCCCGGCGAAGTGCTTCGTAGGCGGCCTGCGTCAACGTTTTCGGCGAATTGTCTGCATGTCCGGCAAAGGGATCCGGCAGATTGCTAGCGTTCAATCTCATTTCCCACCGCTGGATGGTTGATGTTCAGTTTGACTCATGCCCACCGCGAGCTATTTTATCGATGAAATCGACATTTGTCGATAAATTGGAAGACGAACCGCGGAGCGCGCTTTGCACAAAGCAGTATCGCCATGAAGCTCGTGACGTTTCGGCACGCCGACCGGATCGGCGCTGGCTTCCTGGCAGGGGATGCGATCGTCGTGTGCGAGGAGGGAGCGGAGGCTTCCGGCGCAGTTCGGCGTGTCATTGAAGCGGGCGACGCGGCACTTGAGGAGTGGCTGCGAAAGGCGGGGACGGCGGAACACATCTCGCTGGAAAGCGCTACGCTAATGGCGCCGATACCGGTACCGCGCCGCGATATCTTCTGTGTCGGTAAAAACTACTACGCACATGCAGCCGAATTCCATTCGAGCGGGTTCGATTCCAGCGCAAAGGAAGAAGTTCCGACAGCACCGGTGATATTTACCAAAGCGACCACCAGCGTTTGCGGACCTGGTGACGGCGTTAAAGCCTCCCTCGACCCGACGCAATCGGTGGACTACGAGGGCGAGCTAGGGGTGGTCGTGGGCAAGCGCGCCTTCGGCGTCAAAGAGGCGGACGCGTTCGACTATGTCTTCGGCTATACTGTCATCAACGACGTCACGTCGCGCGAGTTACAGCGCCGGCATAATCAGTGGGTTATCGGCAAAGGCGTTGACACTTTTTGTCCCATGGGACCGACCATCGTTACGGCGGACGAAGTTGGTGACATTGATGCCCTGGAACTCGTCACCGAGGTGAACGGAGAGGAGCGGCAGCGGGCGAAAGTATCGGATCTGATCTTCGACATCCCATCGCTTATCGCGACCATGACGAAGACGATGACTTTACTGTCGGGGGACATCATCGCGACAGGCACACCCGTCGGTGTCGGTATCGGCTTCAAGCCACCAAAATATCTTGCACCAGGCGATGTCATGCGTGTGACGATCTCGGGCATCGGCACGCTAGAAAACCCCGTCGAATGAACGGGCGAACGAATAAGGCAGAGGAGGAAAGCTGATGGGCAAAATCATCTTGGCGGCCGCATTTGCGGCGATGATGTCCGGTCCTGCGTTGGCGGAAGTTTCGTTCGAAGGCAAGACAATCGATGTTATCGTGCCGTTTGGTCCGGGCGGTGCGACCTTCGTCTCGGCAAAGTTCTTAGAACCCTATTTTGAGAAACATCTTCCCGGTAACCCTGAGATCAACGTGATCGACAGGCCGGGGGGTGGGTCAATCCTAGGTGCCAACTGGTTTGAGCAAAACGCAAAACCTGACGGAACGACCATCCTCTTCACAACCTCATCCACGGCAAACCCGTTTGTCTTGGGACAGGAGGGCGTTGACTATAGGCTTGCCGACTATCGGATTGCCTACAGCCACCCCTTCAGCGCGGTGGCCTACGTGGCGCCGTCCACGGGCGTAACGAAGGCATCGGAAATCAAAGATGCGTCGGCACCGCTGGTGTATGGCGGTATTGCCGCCGCCGCTTCAGACCTTCCAGGTCTTTTGTCGTTCGAAGTGCTCGATCTCGACGTTAAGCCAGTGCTGGGATTTAACGGAAGAGGCCCAGTGAGGTTGGCGTTTGAGCAGGGCAGCGTGAACCTCGACTACCAGTTTACGCCGGTTTACCTGACGCAGGTTCTGCCTTCCATCGAGGCAGGCGACGTCGTCCCGCTGTGGACCGGCGGCAGCATCGACGAGAACGGCAAGCTCACCGCCCGCGATCCCATCGCACCGGACCTGCCATCCGTGTTCGAAGTCTACGAGGAGATCAACGGCCAAGCGCCGTCCGGAATAGAATGGGACGCGTTTCAGTCCATCGCCTCCGTCACCTATGCCTACGGCCTCACCGGCTATATGCATCCTGACACTCCCCAGGAGGTGCTCGACGCTTTTGCGGCTGCCGTGGACGCCATAAACGCGGACCCGGAGTTTCAGGCAGAGAGCCAAAAGGTGACAAACGGTGCACGGCTCAACGCTGGACCGGCAACAGAAGAGGCGATCAAGGCCGCACTTTCACCTTCACCCGAGGTGCGCGAATACTTGCGCAACTTGTTGTCGGAAAAGTACGGGGTGAACTTCTGATCACGGGCGCGGCGGGCCGCGTTAAACGGTCAGCCGCGCGTGGTTGAAAATGCCATCATCGCGCTTGGCGCGTTGTTCGAGCCGATGCGCCTCGCGGCGCTGTTCGCGGGGATGCTGGTGGGCATCGTGTTCGGGATGTTGCCTGGCCTGGGCGGCGTCGCGGCGGTGTCGATCCTGCTGCCGTTCGTCTATACGATGGACAACTACTCCGGCCTTGCGATGCTGCTTGGTGCCGTCTCGGTCGTCTATACGTCGGACACCATCACCTCGGTCCTGATCGGCGCCCCTGGCTCGCCGGCCTCCGCGCCCACCGCGATCGAAGGCCATGCGCTCGCCAAGGAAGGAAAGGCTGCCACCGCCCTTGGCGTTGGCTTCCTTGCTTCCATGGTCGGAGGTCTCACCGGCGCGCTCATCTTGTTCGTTGCTATCCCGGTCGCCGGACCGCTGGTGCTTCTTCTTGGAACGCCAGAACTCTTCATGTTCGCGCTGGTGGGTCTCTTCTATGCCAGCTCCATGCTGGGCAAGAACCTGGCAAAGGGTCTTGCAGCCGCGTGCCTCGGTCTGCTCCTGGGCGTTGTCGGTCCAGCGCAGGCAGCCGCCGATTTCCGCTTCACCTTCGGCCAAGTCTACCTCCTCGATGGTTTCTCGCTCACCATCGTTGCGCTTGGCCTTTTTGGTGTGGCGGAGGTCATCGCCATGCTCGCCTCGGGCGGCGGCATCGCCCAGGAGCGTGTGAAGGTCACCCACTGGGCAGCGGGTTTTGCCGAGTTCTGGCGCGCGCGCTTCCTGGTCCTGCGGTCGGCCGTGATCGGCGTGTTCGGCGGCTTTGTTCCGGCGGTGGGCGCATCGGCTTCCACTTGGGTCGCCTACGGCCACGCCATGCGCTCCAGTCGCGATCGCTCGCGGTTTGGCAAAGGCGAGGTCCGGGGGGTTGCTGCGGCGGAAGGTGCCAACAACGCAACCGTCATATCCGATCTCGTCCCAACGCTCCTCTTCAGTGTCCCTGGCGGGCCGGCGGCGGCGATCTTCCTCGGCGCGTTGTTTTCCTTTGGATACTATCCGGGGCCGCGCATGATCACCCAAAACCCTGACCTGATGTTTGTGATCGTGTGGAGTGTGGCGCTCACGTCTGTGGTTGGCGCAGCGATTTGCTTTGCCGTCACGCCCGCCATCGCCCGCTTGACGCGTATCCCGTTTGCGATCATCGCCACCCCGCTCGTCCTGGTGATGGTGATCGGCGCCTATCAGTCGACCAGCACGATGGGCGACATTTTTATGCTTTTCGCGCTCGGTGGTCTTGGATGGCTGATGAAGCACGCGGGCTGGCCGAGGGCGCCCGCGCTGGTGGGATTTGTCCTTGCCGGGCCGATGGAACAGTATTTTTGGCTTTCCAACCAACTCTTTGGCTGGTCCTGGCTGGCGCGGCCCGGCGTTCTCATCATCGGTTCGGTCATCCTGATTCCGCTGGCAATCCACGGTGCCCGTTGGGTACGCGCGGCTCGAAGCAAGCCACAGGCATCGGTGAGCGAACACGCAACGGCAGGCGGAGCTGCTCCGGTCGATGCCGATGACGGTGCGCGGGCGAACCTCATCCTTTCCATTCTCGTTACCGTCGCGTTCAGCTATGCGCTCTTGGAGATGATGAGCTTCAACCCTTCGTCGCGGCTCATGCCGGGCCTTGCGATATTCCCGGGGCTTGCCCTTTCGGTTTTGCTTCTCGCGCGCGCGCTTCCGCAGTATCGAGCCGGCCAACTGCCGGCAACAGAAGCCGTTGTTCTTGCTGTTCTCGTTGCCTATGCGGGCTTTGTTTGGGCGATCGGTTTCAGTATCCCGACCATTGCGCTCATTGCGTGGATGCTCCTTGCCCGCGCCAAGATGCGGTGGTGGATCGCCGCGATCTATGGAGCCGCGGTCTTTGCGGTGAGCCACGTCTTGTTTGGTACGCTGCGCGGTGACGTACCCGTCGGCGCGCTCGTTCCTATCGGATAAATGACCTGAGTGGAGGAGGCCTGCCATGATGATCGATGAGGACATCATCGAGCCAAGTATCGATCCGAAGACCAAGAAAATCGGTGTGCGTCACGTCAAGGCGACGAATGCGGGTGGCACGCGCACAAAGATCTTCGTACGTGACTTCGATCCCGTTTATACGGATGAGCCGGCGTCACTCGGCGGTACGAACTCGGCACCTTCGCCGCTGGAAACTGTGCTTGTTGCCTTGGTAGGCTGCGACGGCGTCATCATCAACGGCGTTGCAACCGCCATGGGTTTCGCCTACGCCGGGGTCGATTTCTCGTGTGAAAGCCAAATCGATGTGCGCGGCCCCAAAGGCGTACCCGGCATACGCCCTTACTTTGAAACAGCCTCGCTCGATATTACAGTTTACTCCGACGAGCCGGACGAACGCTTCCAGCAACTACGAAAAAATGTCGAGTTTCGCTGCCCGGTGATGAACCTCCTCAATGCCGCGCAGGTGAACATGTCGGTGAATTGGATCAAGAAGCCTGCGGCTGAGTATGCGGGTAACGTCGACTGAACAGGACGCCATCGCGCCGGACGTAAAAGTGCAGGCCGGCGATTGGACTAAAGTTACATCGGGTGGGCCGAACGCCTGCTAGAGCGCGTCTCAGCAAGATGGAAGCATGTTGCGACTCGAACCGTGCTGAAAGACGAGAACTTTGAGCAGGTCATGCGATTGCGTAATCGTGTGAACTGCTCCAAGTGTTTCATCAAGACGTGATGCGCTTTAGCGGCAGCGGGCGGCCCAATCGCGCGTTCTGACATTGCTGTCGATCAGCCAGTCGCGCAACACGCCCATCATCTCAGCCTTGACTTCGGCGTGTTCAGAACTGTCCCACAAGGTATTGGTTTCGCCGGGATCGGCGGTGAGGTCGAAGAGCTGCCCTTCGTCGATGCCTTTGAAATGAACCAGCTTGTGGGTCGCTGAGCGAACCATTGTGATGAACGAAGCGCCTGTGAGGTTCACATCGCCGGCCTGCTCGCAAAACACATGGGTCCTCGGCGTCCACGCGCGGCCTTCCATGGCGGGCAGGAGGCTTTCAGCTTCAAAACTACCTGGGATTTCGCAGCCCGCGAGTTCTAAGATCGCCGGACCTAGATCGAAAAGTTGGCAAAGCCGATCTTCGCGCTTGTCCGCAGCAAAACGCCCCGGTGACCAGGCCACCAGCGGCACGCGCGTGATCTCTTCATACATGGACCACTTTTGGATCTGGCCGTGATCTCCCATGCAATCACCGTGGTCTGAAGCAAAGAACACAACGGCGTTCTCCAAGTACCCGCGCGCCTTCAGAGAGGCGAGGAGTTCCCCGATTTTGGCATCGATCATGGCAACGTTGGCGAGATAGAAGGCCCACAGACGCTGCAGCTGATCCTCCGTCGGATCGAGGGACCAGACGACCGAATCATGGTCCACCTCCACATTGTGCCGCCGCAGCTCTTTGAACGGGCTCGGCAGCCGCTCAAGTTCTTCGGGCGATGGTTTTGGCAGCGGGAGATCATTTCTTGCCAAATACTTGGCGGCGATCTCGGGCGTCGGGTCGTAGGGCGGGTGAGGACCCGGGAACCCGACTTGGAGAAACAGTGGTTCGGTGGGTGGATAAGTTTCCACCCACCACTTCGCCATGTTGCCGACGAAGACGTCCGAGTGGAGGTGTTCCGGCAGTTCCCATTCAAAGGCGCCGAGGCGGTCTTTGTAGTCTTCTCGTCGGCGATAGAGTGTGCGTTGTTGCTTGATGAGACCGTGGGCGGCAAGTGCTTTGTCCCACTCGTCGAAGTAGTACCGCCCTTCCATAAAACGGTCTTTGTTTTCCACGACGTAGCGTTCATGGAAACCGGCGGGCGCGTTGTAAGGTATGGTGTGCATCTTGCCGATATTGACGCAGCGATAGCCAGCGTCGGCGAGGTTCTCCACCCACGTGTGTTGCCATTGCTGGCCGTTGCGCAAAACACCCGTGACGTGGGGATAGTAGCCCTTAAAGAGCGAGGCGCGGCAGGGTACGCACGAGGCGGCTGTGATGTGACAGTTGGTAAAAGTTGTGCCCTCGCGCACGAGGCGGTCGAGGGTGGGCGTTTCCACGTAGGGATAGCCGAGGGCAGCGATGGAATCGTAACGCTGCTGATCGGTCATGATCAGGATGATGTTCGGCCGATCGGTGCTCATGATGTCTCCTGCGGTCGGGATGTGCGGGCACGCCGACGCTCTGCGATGAACGGCCAAGCGAGCGTTGCAAGCGATACGATGAGAAAGGCAGTGGCGAAAGGTCGGGTGAAGATTGCCATTACGTCGCCTGCTGATGCCATCATGCCGGCCCGGAACTGTTCTTCGGCGATTGGCGCCAGAACGAAACCGATCACAAAGGGGCCGAGAGGGACCTTCACCCGCTCAAGGCAAAACCCGATGACGCCGAAGCCGAGCATCACCCAGACATCGAAAAATCGATTGTTGAGCGCGAATGTACCGATGACGCAGAACAACAAGATAGCGCTGATCAAATACGTTCGAGGCAAGTACATCACGCGCGCGATGTAGGAAACGGCTGCAAGCATCATGAATAGCATCAGGATGTTGGCCGCCAGATAGGAGGCGATCACACCGTAGGCGATTTCTGGATTGGTGGCGAAGAGGAGTGGGCCCGGCTGGAGATTGTGGATGATGAGTGCGCCGATGAGGATCGCTTCAGTGACAGAGCCCGGGATTCCCATGGTGATGAGCGGGATGAGGGCGCCGCCGATCGATGCGTTGTTGGCCGTCTCGGCCGCCACCACACCAGGTTCATGGCCAGTGCCGAACTTTTGAGGTTCGCGGGAGACTTGTCTGGCGGTGGCATAGGCCACCATGGCAGCAATGTTGCCGCCGATACCGGGCAAGATCCCGATCCAAGTTCCGATCACCGACGAGCGGCAAAGATTTGAAAAGTGCTTTGTCACGTCTCGCCGGCCGATCACGACGCCTTTACGCTGCACGTCGACGCGCGGCAACGGGGTGCTGATGGACAAGACGTCCTTGATGATCTGGCTCACCGCAAAGGTGCCGATGAGGACCGGCAGGAGATTGAGCCCGCCGGCGAGATCGTTGATGCCGAAGGTGAGGCGCAGTTGTCCGATGGATGGATCAATGCCCGGCATGGCAAACAACATGCCGAGGCACGCCGCGATGAGACCTTTAATCATTGACCCCTGGGAGAGCGACGCAAGCATTACCAGCGCCATCAAGACAAGCGTAAAGTATTCCCAAGGACCGAACGACAAGGCGAGGCGGGCGAGCGGCGGGGACAGGAGGGCAAGGAACGCCCAAGAGACGACGCCGCCGAAGAAGGACGCGGCGATACCGAGGCCAAGAGCCCGCTCGCCGCGGCCTTTCTGCGCCATCGGAAATCCATCGAAGGTGGTCATGATCGACGCTGGCGTGCCGGGCATTCGCAGCAGCGTTGCGGCGATCAGCCCGCCGGAGATTCCGCCCACATATTCGCCGATGAGGAGCGTCATCGCGTGGGTCGGTTCCATGGAAAAGGTAAGCGGGAGCGTCAGCGCGATGAGCATGGAGGCGGTTAGGCCGGGGATCGCGCCGATGACGATTCCAAGCGCCGTCCCGAGCGTGAGATAGAACAGGGGCCAGGGGGAAAGAAGCGCAAGGAAGGCGTCGATCATGGCGCTCCCCTCACGGCAGGTCGATGTAGAAAAGCCGCGTAAAGACGGCGTGGAGCCCCAGCGAGAGGATCGCGGAGAAGACGGTGTAGCCCGCCAATCGAGAAAGGCTGAGACCGCCGAGGATGGCGCACGACACAAACAAGAAGGCGGCTGCGGCGGGACGGAAACCGACAATCCGCGCATCCATCACGGCGACGAAAATGACCAGCAGCCCCGCGAGCGCCGCAATGCGAAGCAGCCCCCCTGTCTGCTCGCCGCCCCTTGCCTGCCCGCCGGCACGAACCGCCCGCACCGCAATAAAGATCGACAGAAGGGACATTAGGGATGCGATGGCGCGCGGGAGCGCGGCTGAACCCACGGGCTCATAGCGGGGCGGGGGCAGATCGGCAGTGCCGAACCACACCACGGCGGCGGCGAGGATCACCGCCAAGGCAAAGACAAGATCGCCCCACGCGACGACGCGCTGGTCGCCGCGGTTGGACGCTTCAGCCATGACGAGGCTACTTGATCTCGGCAGCGACCGCCTGGAGCTCGGACAAGAGCGCATTGGATTGCTCGTGCGCGCTCGTCCCGTCTGTCCAGTAGTGGTCTAGAGCGTTCTCTTTAAAGTATTTCTGGATCGCTTCGTCTTGCATGGCCTTTTCGAGGGCTTCCGCGAGCATGGCGGCATTCTCGTCCGACATGCTGGCGGGGGCGAGCCACCAA
The DNA here is from genome assembly GCA_039189655.1 of Pseudomonadota bacterium. Classification (GTDB taxonomy): domain Bacteria; phylum Pseudomonadota; class Alphaproteobacteria; order Rhizobiales; family Amorphaceae; genus Acuticoccus. The sequence goes on from JBCCYN010000007.1 coordinate 51,654, forward strand.
TTGGGGTTTGCCCAAGTCACGTCATAGCCGAGCTCTTTGGCGGTGGGCACATCCGCAATATTGTCGATCCGGTTCGGACCGAAGAACACCACCGCATGAAGACCACTCCCAACATCTTTCATGTTGAGGTATTCGGATGCAGCAAACAAAGAGATATCGGCGTTTCCGCCGGCAATCATCTTGAGGCGGTCAGCACCTGATCCGGCCTGCACCTTGCGTGTCTCGAAGCCGGCTTGCTTTGCGAGCAATGCACCCACGAAGTGCGGGATCGTTCCGATGCCGATCACTTCAATCATGCTTTCCGGCTCAGCTTTGAGTTTGCTGACGAGGTCATCGAGGGTTTCTATGCCGGAGTCGGACCGCACGGACCAGACCGGGCTGCCACCGCCCGTAAAACCCAGCGAGCGGAAGTTCTCTGGCCCAAAATCGATGATATCCATGGCGTTGGCGATCAGCATCTGATGGTGCCAGTGGGCAATGGTGTGATCGTCATCGGCATCGATCACCTCCTGCCCAGCCACGGCGCCGCCCCCGCCGGGCATGTTCACCACCACGAGCGGCTGTGGCAGAAGACCCTCTTCTTCGATCTCCTTTGCAATGAGCCGGGCGACGGTGTCAGTCCGGCCACCGGGCTTGAAGGGAACGATGACGCGGATCGGCTTGCTCGGCCACGCCTCCTGCGCGAGGGCCGTTGTGGGCGCCGACACACCGGCGCTCAAGACCATCGCCAACGCTGCTGCGGTGCACACAACCGCCCGTCGAGTGGTGTTCATCCTGTCATCCTCCCATACGTCGCGGATCGAGCCGCAGTCATTTTGTTGTCGCCGCGGACGGCAACGTCACGAGGGTCAGCGTAGCACGCAAGATCCTCTGGTCCAACCAGATACCCGATCGACTGGGTATTCGCCCGAGGGTCGTGACCTAAGGCGTTTTGGCGGGCACGCCGTCGAACGCGTCTGCCGCATATCCCAGAAAACGCTCGATGATCCTGTCGATATGACGTTCCATGGCCGCGCGGGCGGCGGGCGCCTGTCGGGCCGTTAGGAACACCGCAATCTGGGCGTGTTGCGCCGCGGACTGCTCCCGGTTCTCGCGCGAGCGCGTGCCTTGGTACCAACTTGACCAAAGGGGGCCGTCGCGCTGGTCCCAAAGGGATACGCTGAGATCGGCAAGGACGGAATTTCCGGCGGCCTGCGCGATCAGGACGTGGAACACGCGATCAAGCTGAAGAAAGCGATCAAGATCATCGAAGTCGGTGTGGTTCAGATCATCGGCAGAGCGGACAATTTCGGCGATTGCCTCATCGCTGGCCCGCAAACAGGCGCGGAATGTGAGTTCGCCCTCGATCAGGCGACGGGCCTCAAGAACCTCGTAGGGGCCGGGCCGATCGGCTGCTCCAATGTCCGCGATGGCCGGTTCGACGCGCTCGCGCACATAGACCCCGGCGCGGTCTCGGATCTCGATGCGTCCGGCGAACTCGAGCGCAAGAAGGGCTTCGCGCAACGACGTCCGGCTGACGCCGATGCTGGCCGCAAGCTCCCGTTCGGAAGGGAGCCGGTCGCCGGGCACATAGCGTCCCCCATCAATGTCCGCTGCGAGTTGCTCGGCGATGTTTTGGTAGATTTTCTTGCTCATGGCAGCGGAACCATTGCGTTACCCGGTCACCCGGTAGCGCGCCATTGCATCGGCGCGGGGGCTGATGCCGAAGCCGGGACCGACAGGTAGCACAAACGCGCCGTCCTCAAGAGCGGGCAACGGACCCACCAACTCCGTTCGCAGCGGGTTTTCATTGCTGTCGACTTCGAGGAGGCCGTCGCCGCCCGCTGCCGCGAGCAGGTGGGCTGCGGCGATGAGGCCAACGGCGCCGCCAAGATGGTGCGGACAGAAGCGCTTCCCCTTTGCCCGCGCCCGCTTCGCAACGGCAAAGCCGCCCGCAAGGCCGCCCCATTTGCCCGCATCGGGCTGGGCAACGGCAAGCCAGCCGGCATCGAGTGCGCTCTGGAATTGATCCAGACCCATGAGGTTTTCGCCTGCCGCGATGGGAAGACCTGCATCGGCGACAGCGTGCCACTCCTTCTGTGGCGCATTGGCGGGCAAAGGTTCTTCCAGCCACGCTGGTGGCTGTTGCTCGGCGAGTTTTGTGGCCATTTCGCGAGCTGTTGCGGTGTCCCAGGCCTGGTTCGCGTCCACCATGAAGGTGTCCCCTTCGCGCAATGCATCGGCCACTGCGGCTGCGTTTTCAAGATCGCGCTCGCGGCCGAATCCGACTTTGAGCTTGAAAGCGCGATATCCGTCCCCCTGTGCGGCTTTCACGGTGGCGGCCGGATCGGTGGGATTGATCCCGCTGGCGTAGGCGGGGACGCGGTCGACGGTGCTGCCGAGGAGACGATGAACGGGCGTGCCAGCCACTTGCCCGGCCAGGTCCCAAATTGCCATTTCTATCCCGCCAATCACTTGGGCGACGGGGCCGAACTCACCGGTTTGCAGGGCAAGGGTTGCGAAGCGGGTTTCTAGCAGACCACCGATTGTCGAGGGATTTATCTCGCCAATGTCTGCAAGGGCGGGACCGACGACGGTTTCGGCAATGCGCGCCCGATGAAGGGAGCCGAAGGTTGGGAAGTTGCACCAGACCTCACCCCATCCAATGCGTCCTGCACCGTCGTCTACGCGAATGAGCAACGTGCTTCGCGCGTCCATGGCGCCGAATGAGGTGCGTAGCGGGGTTGCGAGCGGGACCGAGAGCGGCATTGCTTCAACGGCACGCACATCCACAAGGGGAACACTCACGAGGTGGCCTCCGGCAGCGCGGCGAGCTTTTCGTCCGAAAGATAACCGTATCGGTTGATCCAAACCTGGCCGCCTGATGCTCGCCAAGCCGCGCGCAAACGGCGCACGACATCGCCGATGGGGCCATAAGCGTGCGAAAAGGCGGCGATCGTTGCGCCATTGGCTTCAGATCGGGCGAGCAAGATTTTTTGCTCCAATGCGGCATCGGACGCAGGGTGCGGCTCGTCGGGTTCGGGGTAGTTGAGGTGGGTAATACCGGCGGGTGTCGGATCACCGGTGCCGGCGAGGCGAACGAGCGCCCTTGCGATTGAGCCCTCGCTTGCCTGGGGGGCTAGTTTTGCAAGGGCGTCTCCCCAGTTCCGCAGAATCATGGGCCAGTGCATCGTATAAAGCTTCACGCCGATTACTGCCGACATCTTGGCCGCGGCGGCATAGTCGAAACCGGACAAGCGATTGAAGGGGGGCGGAAACACTTGGGGCACAAGGCCGACTGAGGCCGGCAGTGCGGCGCGGTAACGTGTCAAAAGATCTTCGACGAAGTGGCAGCGCAACGCCAGACAATCGATGACGCCGGGTCGCGCTGCGAGAGCCGCGTCCAACAGCTCAGGCGTTGCAGCGTCGAGTTCTGCGTCCGTCAACTGGGCAAGCGATGATTTGAGGGCGGCGACGTCGGCGCGCATGCGACCGGTATCAAGACCCTTTTCGGACGCGGCACGCATGGCGTGGTCAGAAAAATCGAAGAAGAGCGCACCGAACGCATAGGGCGGGATTTCGGGCCAGTCGATACGAATGGCGTCCACCTCGTACTGGGCGGCAAGGTCGCCCAGCAGCGCTTCGCCATAGGCGAGGATCTCTTTACTTGCGAGGCTGGCGTTGGCGTCCACCCGCCCATCCACGGGTTTACCGTCCGGTCCAAGGGGCTGGTCGGCCGCTCGGGGGCCACCGAACTGAACGCGGTAGCCCGGCGGGATGGCGGCCTGCACTTGCAGATGGGTGGTCATTCCGCGGCCCTTTGCAGCGGCGAGGAACCGCGCCACCAGATGGCCCGCCCGCGCGGTCAGGCCATCGGGCTCCGGCGGTTGATAGAAAAGTCCGGCGTAGCGGCTTTTCTCCGGCACAAAGCTCGGCGCCGTGCGCACGAAAAGGGCGCGTTCGCCCCAAAGCGGCCGATCAAGGAGGCGCACTTTTCCCGCATCTGCGTCCGCCGGCGGCTCGCGCGAGCCTTCGTCTTCCCCCGTCGGCTCCATCACGTAGGGGCTTGTGGCAACGGCGTTGACCCCCGCGCCCTCGAGCCGGTCGAGGACGGCCTCAACGCCCTCGGCTTGCACCCATTCGGGCAGCACCGTCACACCCAGCAGGCGGCGCGTCATACGGTGCCGACGATTTTGTGTGGATCGTCGAGGGGCGGCGGCGGATGATGTAGGCCGCGCTGACCCGATAGATTCCGGTTTGGCTCTACAACAAAAGGTTTGGCGTCCCGTCCGCGCAGGGCGCCGCCCTCCCCGAGCGCAGCGTCCTCGCCATAAAATTCTCCGGCAAGGGCTGCCTCAAGCCGGCCGCGGATGTGGGCATACGAAGGATCGTGCGCGCGGTCGATGGTTTCCACCGGGTCGACGTCGAGGTCGAAGAGTTGGACGAGACCGCCGGCCGGGTAGAAAATGAGCTTGTGGCGGCCATCGTGGATCATGCGCATGGCTTTTTGACCGTCCAGCGCCTCGCAATAAAGGGTGGCGCGGCGCTGTTCGCCCACCATGGACAGCCCTTCGCAGGTGTCGGGTATCGGCACCTCGGCCATGGAGAGGAGTGTCGGCATCACGTCCTGGAGACCCACAAGGCGTGCGTCCCGTGTTCCGGGCTTGGTCGTGCTGTCGCCGGCCCGGGGCACCAGGATCATCGGGATGTTTGCCGATCCCTCATACATCACGCGCTTGGCGTAGAGGCCGAAGTCGCCGAGCATATCGCCATGGTCGCCGGTGAAGAGAATGATCGTGTCGTCCAGCAAGAGTTCTTCGCGCAGCGTGCCAATGACGAGGCGCAGCTGCGCGTCGATATGGGTGCAGAGCGCATAAAACGCCCGGCGCACGTCGGCGAGCTGCTCAGCCGAGAGGGCGGGCCAATAGGATCGAACCGCTTGAAGCGCCGGCGGCGATTCGGCGTCCGCCCACTCCGCCTCCAGCGCTGGCGGTGGTGCGCGGCGGGTATAGCGCTCCAAGTAGGCCTCTAGCGGGACAATGGGCGGGTGCGGCTGGGTGTAGGATAAATGCCAGAACTGAGGCCGTGTGGGATCGCGCCGTTTGATCTCCCGGCACAGGGTGAACGTCGTCCAGTTCGTGACATGACAGTCCTCCGGCAGGTGCCAGGTGCGCCAGCCATAGTCGTTGTTGCCCATGCCATGGAGGAATTGCTTGCCGGTGTAGCCCCGGTCGGAAAGGTAAAGGTCGTGATCGTCGACGGCGCCAAGCTGCGGCCGTCCCTCTTCGGCGATGAAGGCTTCGTGGAAACCCATCCTGTCCCGCTGCGGAAAGGCGTGCAGCTTGCCGACGGCGGTAGATTGGTAGCCGGCCGATGCGAAGGTCCCGGCAAGGGTCGGCAGGTCAGGCATCGGCAGGGCGGGCTGGAACAGCCGGTCGCCATGGGTGCGCGGTGTCGTTCCCGTCATCATCGTTCGGCGGGCCGGGATGCAGATGGGGCATTCCGAATAGGCCCGCGGAAACCAGATGCCATTGCGGGCCAGTTGGTCGATGGTCGGCGTTTCGATGACCGGGTGACCGCGATACCCGAAGAGTGGGCCAGGCCATTGGTCCACCGAGACAAACAGAATGTTCGGCCGGCGGCGGGCGGTATCTTCGGCCATGGTCCTCCCCCTACGCTCCGGTTTGGTCGAAACGGTGCGCGGTTCTGGGCAAGGCACCGCTCATCTTGCCGGACCGGAATCTTTAAATGTATGCTTCCGTTGGTCTAACCAACGAAGCGCTGCGCGTCCAGCTTCAGCGGACAGCGTGGCCAACATGGGGGAAGCACCAATGGCACGTATCGTCCCAACCGTACTTGTTGCCACGGCGATGGTTCTGACAGGCACCGGCCACGCGCTGGCCGAATGGCCGGAAAAACCAGTCAAGGTCGTCGTTCCGTTCAAAGCTGGCGGCACGTCTGACCAGGTAACCCGAGCGTTCCAGGCCGCTGTCGAAGAGAACGACCTTTTGGATCAGCCGATTACTGTCGTGAATGTCGGCGGGCACTTTTCCATCGGCGCTCGACAGGTCATGGAAGCCGAGCCGGACGGCTATAACTTTCTCACCATCCATATTGCGTTGATGGGCGGCGAAGGCGGCGGCATTTTTGACTTCGGCTATCGAGACTATGAGCCGGTGGCCTCCACGGGCCAGTTCTGCGTGCTCCCGATGGTGCGCAAGGACTCCGGCATCGATACGATGGAAGATCTTTTGGCCAAGGCCGCATCCGAGCCCGACACGCTGATCTTCGGCGCCAATCTTGGCGCCATCAACCACATGGGCGGGATCATGATGCAGAACCTCGTCCCAGGTGCAAAATTCCGCTTCGTGCAGATCGGCGGCGGTACGGCAAACTTTACCGCGCTCACCGGCGATCAGACCGATGCCACGGTGCTATCGGCCGCGGAGGTGGCGAATTTCACGCGCATGCCGGACGGGTCGGAAAACCCAGAAGCGCAGATCAAGCCGCTCGCCTATACGGGGCCGGAGCGCGTCACCCATCTTTCCGACGTACCGACGATGAAAGAACTCGGCTACGACATGGATTACTGCATCGAAAGCTGGTGGTTCGCGCCGAAAGGGACTCCCCAGGAGGCCATCGACGGGATGGCGGCCGCATTGGAAAAAGCAAGCGCGACCGACCGGATCACCGAGTTCTACGACTCAAAAATGTTCGCCCCGGTGTTCCGCAAAGGCGATGACTTGAAAGCCTCGCTCGATTCAACCTGGGAAGCCATCGAGCCCATCGCGAAACAAGCCTCGGCGAAGTAGTCGAACTTACGCGCTGTCGGGACCGTTCCGGCAGCGCCCAAGGCGCAAGGCGAAGGCGCACAGATGGATCTTCACGGCTCTCCCCGCTGGGAAATTGGCGTGGCTGTGTTTTTCGTCACAGCGTGCCTTTTCATCCTGTGGGAGACCCGCACCATCCCGCCGGGCACCTTCGAGCCGCTGGGGTCAGCGCCGGTCCCTCAGGCGACCGCTGTCTTCATCATGATGTTGTCCATTGCGGTTGCCATCGGCGCGTTGCGCAAGATCCGAAGCGGGGTTACCGATGCGCCGCCGGACTACCAGCCGCGCCCCGTTGACGCCATTTGCGTGGCGGCGCTGACCATTGTCTATGTGCTCGCCCTTGACCACCGGGTGATGGACTTTGCTCCGCTGACGGCGCTGTTCCTGTTCATTTCGATCACCCTTCTGGTGCGGTTGCGTCCTGCGGCCATGGCGATGGCCGGCCTCGTCGGCGCCATCGTCGGCTGGGGTGCCCAGTACATTTTTACGCGCGTCTTCGTGGTCGACCTTCCGGGGCTGTGAGGCGAACGCGATGATCGCAGATCTTTCCGGCGCGCTTGCCCACATCTTCACCCCGCTGCCATTCTTCTACGTCGTTCTCGGCACTGTTCTGGGAATTGTTGTGGGCGCGATTCCAGGTCTTTCGGGCGCGATGTTGATTGCGCTCACCTTACCGCTCACCTTTTACATGGAGCCCGTCAACGCGATCATCTTGCTGGTGTCGATGTATGTGGGCTCGATCACCGGCGGGCTCATCACCGCAACCCTCCTGCGAATGCCCGGCACGCCCTCAAACGTCGTGACGACGTTCGATGGTCATCCAATGGCCATGGCCGGCC
>JBCCYN010000008.1:0-55924 GCA_039189655.1 Pseudomonadota bacterium
CCGTGCCGAGCGCCCTGACACGGATGATGCGAAAGACATCCGCAAGGATCCGAAAACTCTCCGCCTTTCGCCCCGGTCGCATCATCCCGGCGCATACCACATGGTGCCCGTCGCCGGTTGACGGGCGCTGAAAGGGTGTCGTGTCGATGAAGGGGGGAAAGGGAACGATGGCTTCGGGCGCGAACGCCTCCAGCGCGGGCCCGTCCCGGCGCGTCACCACGCCAAGGGCATGGGCCGCCCGCAACGCTTCATCAGCCAGGAAAAACCCTCGGGCCCAAGGACCATCGGCGCGCTTTTGGGCGCGGCTTGCCTCGACGATGGCGTAGGGGATGTCGAAAGCGCGCGAAATACGCGGGCCGATGAGATCAGGGCCCTTATGGTAGTTGTGATAGGTGAGCACCGCGTCTGGCGCACCGTCGGTGTGGAGTAGGTCCACCAGCCGCTCGGCGGCGGCGATGGCATTGGGCTCCATGGTGGCGGTTTCCTGTGGATCGGCCCGCCAGGTCGAGAAACCGCTTGCCCCAAAAACCTCGTGACCAGCCAATCCGATGGCGGTGCGCAGGAGTCTTGCGAAGGTGCGGTCTCCCGATGGAGCCTTGGCGTCGGGTGCCTTCATCGTGGTCACGAAGGCGACCTTCATAGAGCGCGTGAGAAGTTTCCATCCCCGCCGATGCGCGTCAGGAGCTGCGCCAGACCTGGATAGGGCAAAAAGTGCTCATGCACCCGCCGTGCGCCCGCCGCTCCCAAGTTCTTCCGCAGTTCCGGGTCCGCGGCGAGGGCGGTGATGGCGTCCGCCAGCGCTCTCGGGTCGCGCTCCGGCACCAGGAGGCCCGTTTCCGGGGTGACGATTTCCGGCACCGCCGAAACCGCCGTGGACGCCACAGGCAGGCCGAGAGCCATCGCCTCCATAATCACGTTGGGCAGGCCATCGCGGTCGCCGTTACGGGCAATGCGGCTGGCGAGGACGAAAATGTCCGAGCGCTGGTAGGCGGCGATCACTGAGGCCCGGTCCTGGGCGCCGGAGAATTTTGCCCTTTCGGCGATCCCGAGCCGCGCCGCCTGCGCCGCCAGTTTGGGCACCAGGGCACCGCCGCCGATGTGCTCAAAACGCCAGTCGAGGCCGGCAGGAAGGCGCACCAGGGCCTGCAACACGTCGTTGAGGCCTTTTTTCTCCACCGCGCGGCAAACGCTCAGTATTTTCAGCGGCCCCGTCGATGGACGCGCAGAGGGCACGGGAAAGCGGGAGATATCGAGCCCGTGGTAGACGAGGTCGAGTTTCTTTGGGTCATCAGCCAGCTCACGCAGCACACGGTGATTGTAGGCGGTGCAGGTGACGCCCCAGGCCGCGTCGTCGATCTTCCGCTTAAGGTCCCATCGGGGCGTCGTATAAATGTCCTTGGCGTGGGCCGAGAAGGCGAACGGGATGCCGCGCAGGAGCGACGCGTACCGGGCGACGGAAGCCGGCGTGTGCAGATAATGGACGTAAAGGAGTTCCACATCGCGCGGCAGTTCGGCCGCCAGCACGGCGGCCTGGCCCCAGCGTCGACGCCGGCTGGCCGAAGGGTCCTTTGCAAGGTCGGCGGCGTAGGCGTCCCGCGCCGCATCGAAGCCCTTTAGGTTGCGCACGACTTTGCGGGCTGCCGCCACCCGGGCGGGATCGTCCTTCAAATACTCGGGCAGATAGGTGACGGGCGCGGAAATCTCGCGGTGGATGTCGTGGACCCGGTCTTCGGTGGGATGGCGCAGGGAAACGATCATGAGATCCACGCCCAGGCGCTCCAAGCCCAGGATTTCCTGGGCAATGAACGTTTCTGAGAGCCTCGGATAGCCCTTCACCACAACGGCAATGCGCGGGCTTGCCACGGGTTTCCTCAGCGCACCAGCGAGATCAGCGGGCCTCGGTTAGCCCGACCCTGTGCGAGGATTTCGGCGGTCCGCTCATTGATGACGTCAAGGCCGGAGAGCAGTCCAGGATAGCCTGCAGCCGATGGAGGCGCCTGCTCCGGCAGCTCGACGAGGGCGTTCAGCATCACGTCGACGTCTGGATAGGCGTCGATGGGGAGGCAGGTGACGAGGCCTGCCGTTTGCGCGTTCGCAGCCCGGATCGCCTGCTCCCGCCGAGGCACCACGCGGGGCACCAGCAGGGTCGGTTTGTCGAATGACAAAATCTCGCAAAAAGTATTGTAGCCACCCATGCCGACGATGGCCGTCGCCTTGTCCATCAGGCGTTCGATGGTGGGCGTGAAGCGGATCATGTGGACGAGCCGCAAGGCGTCGGCGCGGGCTTTAAAACTGGCCTGAGCCTCTGGCGGCATGAACGGGCCCAGCACGATGAGCGCCGGGAACAGCGGCTTCTCGTGGGCCTCATAGGCCCGCAGCACCCAGTCCACCAGCTCCATGCCGTCGCCGCCGCCGCCGGGGGTGACCAGAATATAGGGCTCGCCATCGAAGGGTGTGGCGTCCACCGCTTCGTCCCCGTGGGGCATCTCGCGGCGCAGATAGCCGGTGAACAGCATCTTTTCGCGCACCCGAGGCGAGACGCTGATCCCCTCTAGGGGGTCGTGGACCTCTTCTTTCCCGTAGACCCAGATCTCATCGTACATATTCTCAAGGGCGCCGACCGCCTGCTTGCGATCCCACTCGTCGGCGAGGCTCACCGGATCGTCCATCACATCCCTGAGGCCGAGGATCAGGCGCGTGCCGGCTTCTTTCAGGCGCGCAAGGGTCGGTTCCACTTCGCCGCGCAACCCGAGCGGTTCCTTGTCAACGATCAAGATGTCCGGGTCGAACACCGCTGCCGTGTGTTCGATGATCGATGCCCGCAGCTTGAGCATGTGGTCGATATCGAGGCGGAGCGACAGGGGCGAATAGGCACCGTTGCGCAGCTTGATCACGCCCGGAACGCGCACGAAGTCGACCCGGGAGCGAAAATCGAAGCTGCCGATGATGGGCGAGCCCGACAAGATGATGATGGACAGCCGGCTCATGGCCCCCACCATGGCGTGGGCGATGGCGCGGCAACGGCGCAGGTGTCCCAGGCCAAAGGAGTCGTGCGAGTAGATGAGAATCCGGGGCTGTCCCGTCGGCATCGCGTCCTGTCTCGTCTAGATCGGTTCTTTTCTTGGTGCCGAAGGCCGGCGGACGACTGAACGTTCCACCGGCGGGATAGTCTGCATATACGCCGCACTAGCTCAATTGTGCGTTTGCCACAATCTGGGGCAGTGATATCGTACAGCGCTGATGGAACGAACCCTATTCGGATTTATTTGGCGTTACTCGAAACGCCAGCAGGTCATCATCTTGTTGATGACCGTGGTTTCGTTCCCGATCCTCTACATGACCTTAGAACTCCCCAAATGGATCGTGAACGACGCCATTTCCGGGGAGGATTTTCCCAAGGATTTCCTTGGCCTTTCCCTGGAACAGCTCCCCTACCTGATTTCGCTCTGCTTGGTGTTTTTGGGCCTCGTGGTGCTCAACAACGTCATCAAGTACCTCCTCAACATGACGAAGGGGGTCGCTGGCGAGCGGATGCTGCGGCGCCTGCGTTACATGCTCTACCACGCCATCATGCGGTTCCGCCTGTCGCGTTTCCGTCGCGTGTCGGGCGGTGAAATCATCCCCATGATCACCGCCGAGGTGGAAGACGTTGGCGTTTTCATCGGCGAAGCGATCGCCACGCCGGCGTTCCAGGGCGGCACGTTGCTCGTCTATGTGGTCTTTATCTTCGCCCAGGATCCGTTCCTCGGCGCGGCGGCCATATCGCTTTATCCGCTCCAGGCCTACGTGATCCCAAAGCTACAGCGCCGGGTCATCATGCTCACCCGCGAGCGCATCAAAAACATCCGCACCATCTCCGATCGGATCAACGAAAGCGTCAACGCCGCCGCCGATATCCACGCCAACGACACCACACGCTACCACCTGGCGGATCTGTCGGACCGCCTCTTTCTCAACTACCGGATCAGGCTGGCGATCTTCAAACGCAAGTTCATGATCAAGTTCTTAAACAATTTCTTAAACCAACTGCCGCCGTTCTTTTTCTACTCCGTCGGCGGGTATCTCGTCATTGAGGGAAGGATGTCGTTTGGCGCGCTGGTGGCGGTGCTTGCGGCCTACAAAGATCTCGCTTCGCCCTGGAAAGAGCTCCTCAATTGGTATCAGAATCTTGCTAACGTTTCGGTTAAATACCAGACGGTGGTGGAGAATTTCGATGTGGAGGACGCGCTCCCGTCGGAAAAACTGCGCGAGAGCGAAGACGACGGTGCAGCGGCGGGCGAGCCTTCCATCAGCCTCAACGCGGTGACAGCGTCGGTGAGCGGAAACGTCCCGGATGTGACGGACATCACACTTCGTGTTCCCCCGGGCGCTCACATTGCCGTGTTTGGTCGCGATGGGAGCGGGCGCGGTGAACTGCTTTTGACGATGGCGGGCCTCGTTGAGCCGACGTCGGGCGTGGTGACGCTCGGTGATCGCAATCTTGAGGACATCAGCCAGGCCGGGATTTCGCGGCACGTTTCGTACGTGGGCGCCGATCCCTACGTGTTTAACGACACCATCCGAGGCAACCTCGTCTACGGCCTGAAAACTGGCCAGCAGGGGTCCGGGAACGACGAATTCAGCGATCTGCGCCGCACCGAAGCGACGCTCACGGGCAACTCCCTCCTCGACATCACCGCGCCCTGGGAAAACCACGAGCGCGCCGGCGTGGCGGACCCGGAAGAACTAGACCGTCGGCTCCTCGACCTCCTGGAGCTCGTCGGCCTCGACGGAGACCTCTTCCGCCTTGGTTTGTCCTCTCACTTCGTGCCCCACGGCGAGGACGATCATCTGGTGGAGGGCATCCTCGCCGCGAGGGCGGAAGTCATGCGCCAGGTGGCCGAGGACCCCAAATGGGCCGGCCTCGTGGAGCTTTGGCGCGAGGACGCCTTCAACCAGTCCGCCACCATTGGCGAAAATGTTCTCTTCGGCGTCCCGTCCGACACGTCTCGCAAGGTTTGGTCCGTCGCCTCCGACGGGGCGGTGTGCGCCGCGTTGCGCGAAGCAGGCGTCCTGGAACCCCTCGTCGATATGGGTGCCGAAGTGGCCGGGACCATGATCGAACTCTTCTCCGATACCGGGGCCGACGCCTCGATCATGGGCGATTACTCGTTCCTGTCGTCGGACGAGATGCCGGTCTTTGAAAAGCGCCTGCGGGAATTCCGAACCAAGAAATTCGCCGGGCTCTCCCACGATGAGATCAGCGCGTTCGTCAATCTTGCCTTCCGGATCGTGCCGGGGCGCCACCGGATCGTCACCATCGACGAGGAGATGGAGGCACGTTTCGTGGCCGCCCGCGGGCCGATACACCAAGAACTTAGAGGCAAGGGCGAATACGCGCTCCTTGATCCCAACTCCTACGTGGCGCCGCTGTCGGTGGAAGAAAATGTTCTGTTCGGCAAACCGCGGGTGGATCGGCGCGGCGCCCGTGATCGCATCGACAGCTTCTTGCGTTCCACCATCGATCAGCTGGGCTATCGGGCCGACATCGCCCGGGCTGGCCTCAATTTTGAAGTGGGTGTGGCCGGCGCCCGGCTCTCGGCAAGCCAGAGGCGCCGGATCGGGCTCGTGCGCGCCTTGGTCAAGCGCCCCGATGTCTTGATCTTCGACGGCATTGCGGACGGCGACCCGGCGCTTATGCGAAAGATTTTAGACATTTGCACCGAAGGTGCCGCTACGGTGGTTGTGGGCAGCACCGATCCGAATGTGGCACGCCTCCTTTCGACGGTTGCCGTGATGCGAGAGGGCCAGTTGGTTGCAACGGGCGGATGGGATAGCGTGCGACGACTTGCCATCGATGGGTCGTCCGAAGAACCTATGGAAGAAGAGGCCATGGAGAAGGAGGCGTCATGAGCCTCGACAAGGATTTAGAAGCCCTTCGGCGCGTTCCGCTCTTTCGGGGGATCGACGATCAGAAGTTGCGCTTGCTCGCCTTCATGTCCGAACGCGCGCGATTTGAGACCGGCGAATGTCTCATGGAAGAAGGCGCCTATGGGGACGTCGCCTATATCATCATCTCCGGCCAGGCGGACGTGGTGGTAAACTCCAAATCTGGAGAACAGCTCGTCGCCAAGGTGGGCGAAAACGACTTTGTGGGTGAAATCGCCATCCTCATTGACGTTCCGCGCACGGCCACGGTTCGGGCCACCTCGTCGCTGCTTGCCCTCGGAATCGAGAAAGAGCAGTTTTTCAAACTATTGACCAACTTTCCGGACATGGCGGTGGAGGTGATGCGCGCGCTTGCCCACCGCCTTGAGCGCACCACGCGCGAGTTCGGTCAGCTGCGGGCCACCGTCTCGGCGGACAAGGTGAGCTGACATGAAGAAGCGCGGCGACATCACCTTTAAGTTCTGGGGCGTGCGCGGATCGATCCCCGCTCCAGGGCCGCACACCCTGCGCTATGGCGGCGAGACCACCTGCATTGAGGTGGAGTGCGGCGACCACACGGTGGTGATCGATTGCGGTTCGGGCGTTCGCATGTGCGGCAAGGCGGTGCGGGAACGGGGTGCAAAGAAGGTGGACGTCCTCTTCACCCACACGCACCTTGACCACATCTGCGGCCTGCCGTTTTTCTGCGTCGCCTACGACCCGGCGATCCGCGTAAACCTTTGGGCGGGCCATGTGCCGCCGGGCGGAACGCTGGAAGAAATCGTCGAGCGGTTGATGTCGCCCCCGATCTTTCCCGTGGCGACGTCCGCGCTCAACAACACGAATTTCTGCTCCTTCAAGGCCGGCGACACCATCGATCTTGGCGGCGATCTTTCAGTGCGCACGGTGCGTTTGAACCACCCAGGCAACGCCACCGGCTACCGCTTTGATCGGGGAGGCGCGTCCCTCGCCATTATCACCGATCACGAGCACGGGGTTGAGGAGATCGACAAAGGCATCGAGGCCTTTGTGGAGGGGGCGTCGGTGATGATTTACGACGCCATGTACCTCGATAACGAGTATCCGAAGTTCGTGGGCTGGGGGCATTCCACCCCGGGCAAGGCGCTGGAACTGGCAAAACGGGCGGGCGTGGAACACACGATCTTGTTCCACCACGACCCGAACCGCACGGATGATGAGATCGACGCGCTCGCCGCCGGTATAGAGGCCAAAGGCATCAGCGCGTCCTTCGCCCGCCAGGGCAACACGGTCAGGCTTTTTGGCGAACACCGGCTGGTGGATGCCGCCCCGATGGGCAAGATTGCGGTGAAGTAGGCTGCTGCGGCTCTTTTAAAAAACCAAGGACGGGTGCAGGGGGCTGCGCCGTCGTTGCTCCTTTGGTCGGTTGTTCTCCAGCTGGGCATTGGCTAACGTACCGCCCGGCTCAGGCCGCAAAACTCAGCCGATATCGGGAGGAATTTCATGAAACTAGCAGTAAGCTTGACTGCGTGCGCCTTGGCGTTCGGGGTTGTCTCCGCCCAGGCGCAGGAAATCACACTGCGCATCCAAAACCACCAGAGCCCCGAATCGGTTTCGGGCAAAAACATTGCCCAGTGGGTGGACGACGTTCAAACCATGAGCGGCGGCCGGGTCACGATCGAGATGTTCTATTCCTCGGCCATCGTGAAATCGGTGGAGACCTTCGATGCCGCAATCAATGGCATCGTCGACGCGGACTTCACCAACGGTTCCTATCAGACCGGCAAGGACACGGCGTTCCAGTTCGTTTCCGATGTCATGGGCGGATACGAAACGCCCTGGCAGTTCTATGCCTGGCTCTATAACGGCGGCGGGATGGAGCTGACGCAAAAGCTCTACAATTCCTACGGCATGCATCTCCTCGGCTGGCAGATCCCGGGGATGGAATCCCTCAACGCAGCAAAGCCGCTTCGCAACACCGCCGACCTAAAGGATTGGAAGTTCCGCTCCCCGCCGGGAATGGAAACGATGATCTTTGAAAACCTCGGTGCTTCGCCCGTGGTGATCGACTTCACGGAAGTCTTCACGTCCCTGGAAACCGGGATCATCGACGGCGCCGACGCGTCGAACGTGTCGACAAACCGCTCGCTGGGTATCTACGATCTCGTCAAGCACACAACCTATCCGGGCTTCCATTCCATGCCCGCCGACCATTTCGCCATTAATCTAGACGTCTGGAACGGTCTGCCGGACGACATTAGGCGGATCATGTCCGTTGCGACCCAGAAGACATCGTTCCGCACCACCCTTGATTACATGGTCGACATCCAAGAGACCGTGAACGAGCTTCAGGGCCAGGTGACCTTCCACGATTGGGCGCCGGAAGATCGCGCCGCGTTCCGCGAAGGCGCGCGCAAGGCATGGAACGACTTTGCCAACACCGATGCGGCGAAGGAACTGGTCGCCTCGCATCTGGAGTTCATGAACAAGATCGGTCTGACCACTTCAGGCGCCCAGTAAAGTAATTCGAAAAAATGCTTGGGCCCAAAAGTTAAGGGCCCAAGCACGCTGGTTTGATGGCCTGCGGCGGGCTGTGTGCCGCCTGAACTTCTGTGGCGCCGGCCCGCGCGCTAGCTCGCTTTGCGCAGGTAGAAAAACCAACCTTCGCCGCGTTCCACCGTGCCCAGAAGGTTGTGGCCGTCTTCGCGGCACAGGTTTGCCATATCGAGTTTTGCCACCGGGTCATCGCTATAAACGCGCAGCACCGCGCCGGGCGCTAACGCTTTGAGGCGCTTGCGTGCTTTCAGAACCGGGATGGGGCATCGCTGGCCCCCGGCGTCGAGGTCCTCGTCGAAGAGCACCGAGAAGACCGCTCAGCTATCGGGTGACGGTAGTTCTATCTGACCTTCCACCTTGTGGGTCAGGCCGAGCGCTTCCACGGTAAGGACCACGGTGGCTTGAACCGGCCCGGATGGGAGCGAGCCGCTTTCCTGGGCTGATCGCACCGCCTCCTCGATTTCTTTCTGGGAGGTGATGCCCACGGTCTTGAGGAACTTGCGCATTGACATGTTGAATTCGTCTTGGCTCACGAAATCCCCCTGGCTGTGGTGTTTGATGGATAAGAATGACCGACGGAACGGACGGCCTCAACCACTCGTCCTTGAAAGCTTTTGCCCCTGTTGAAGGGACGACCGCAAATCGAGAGGCCACCAAAGGAACCTGCGTCCGTGCAGTCCACCGATAAAGCCGCGCGGCCGCGTCCGGCTAGCTGTCGTCTCCAAGACGGTTGTTCATACCGGCGCGGCCGCGGGGCGCTGTGCCAAAACTCTCCCGCCTTGATCCATCGTCCCGCGCAGCACCTGATGCCTCAAGGGACGCTTCGCTCTTTGCCCTTGACCCATCAGGCGCTGCCCGGGCTTAAAAAGGTGTCGGCTCCGGAAGAACGTCGCTTTTTGGTGTCCCACCAAAAGAACTAGTCGGGATGGGTGGCGCAACGGTGGGCGTTGTTGCTGGTCGGCAGAGCGCGTTTCAGCGCCATGGAAGCATGGGGCAGCTCGAACCGCGCGGCGAAACAGGAAATTAGATGAGGCCATGCGATCGCATGATCGTGTGACCTCATTTAGCGTGAACAGCGGTGGTGGCTTTCATAGCTAGAGCTGCCTTACGGTTCCTGCTCGCCCCGGCGCGGCGTAGGTTCGCGGGACCGGTTTCGTGGAGTGGGGAGCCACCCGTACGCTGATGTTTTTGTGAGCGAGATTTGGCAAGGCGCGGTTAGCGCGTTCTGGCTCGTCGTTACTCTCGACAGCGATTTGTTGGAAATCACCCTCCGCTCGCTGCAGGTGACACTGACGGCTGTGTTGATTGCGTCGCTTATCGGAATGCCCCTTGGCGCCTTCCTCGCCGTGCGCCGCTTTCGCCGTCGGCGGGCCACCGTTGCCATCCTCAACGCGCTGATGGGGCTGCCTCCGGTGGTGGTGGGGCTGGTGGTTTACCTGCTGCTCTCCCGCGCCGGACCGTTCGGTGTCTTCAATCTCCTTTTCACGCCCACGGCTATGGTGGTCGCCCAGGTGGTGATCGTGACACCGCTGATCGCCTCCATTTCGCACCAGGCGATCCGAGAACTCTGGGCCCAGTACCACGATCTCCTCATCTCGCTGAACGCCACCCTCATCCAGCGCACCGCCACCCTTTTGTTCGATGCCCGCCGCGCCCTTCTCACGGCTGCGCTGGCGGGCTTTGGGCGAGCCATCGGCGAGGTGGGCGCGGTGATGATCGTGGGCGGCAACATCGACCATGCCACCCGGGTCCTCACCACCGCCATTGCGTTGGAAACGTCGAAGGGAAACTTCGCGCTCGCGCTGGGCCTTGGGTATGTGCTCATCGCCCTTGCGGTGGCGGTCAGCCTGGCCGCTCATCTCCTGTCGCGCACGGAGCGCAGCGGCACATGGTGAGCCTGCTCCCGCTCAAAATCGAAAACGCCACAGTGAGGGCCGGCGGTCGAACCCTTTTAGGCCCGCTCAACCTCACCTTGGATGGCGGCGGGACGAGTGCGCTGATCGGCCCGAACGGAGCGGGCAAAACCACCCTTTTGCGCCTTATCCACGGTTTGGTGCGCCCCAGGGACGGAAGTCTGGCGTGGCACGTCCCGGTGGCACACGCTCGCGCCCGCCAGTCCTTCGTCTTCCAGCATCCCATTTTGCTGCGGCGCAGTGTGTTGGCAAACATTGGCTTTCCCCTGCGCCTAGCCGGGGTTCGGCGGCCGGACGCCACCGGTCGGGCAAAGAAAATCGCCGCAGATGTCGGATTGTCCGACCACCTCGCCGCCCCGGCGATGGCACTTTCGGCGGGCGAGAAACAAAAGCTTGCCCTCGCCCGGGCGCTGATCACCGAGCCGGAGCTTCTTATCCTCGACGAACCGACGGCAAACCTCGATGGCCGCTCCAAACGGGAAATCGAGACCATTTTGAAGAAGGCCATCGCCGGCGGCATGCGGGTGTTGATCGCCACCCACGACATGGGGCAGGCGGAACGACTTGCCGATGAGGTCGTCTTCCTCTTCCATGGCAAGGTGCACGAACGGGGTGAGGCGGCGGGCTTTTTTGCCAGCCCTCAAACGCCTGCGGCTGCCGCGTTCTTGAGGGGAGACATTCTGGAATGATGCGCGTCCTCGCGCTCCTTGCGACCCTTCTCGCCACCGTCCCCGCCTTCGGCGAAGAACTGCGCCTCGCGGTCACGACTTCGTTCGAGAATTCTGGGCTGGCCGACGCGCTGGTGCCTGCAATGGAGGCAGACCTTGGTTTTGATATCGCGCTTCTGGTGGTGGGGACGGGGCAGGCGCTCCGGCTCGGGCGCGCCGGCGACGTGGATGCCGTTCTCGTGCACGCTCGGGCGATGGAAGACGCATTCGTGGCAGAAGGCTTCGCCACCCATCGCCGAGAAATCATGTACAACGATTTTGTTGTGGTCGGGCCGGCCGACGACCCCGCGCACGCGGCGGTGGCGACGAACGCCGCCGACGCCTTCGCCGCCATCGCGGCTGCTAAAACACCGTTCGTTAGCCGGGGCGACGCCTCGGGGACCCATACCAGGGAGCTCCAGCTATGGGCCGCAGCGGGTTTCCGCGGGGCCGGTCCGGACGAAAGCGCGGGGGGGTGGTATCGCGAAGCGGGTGCTGGAATGGGAGCCACCCTCAACATTGCTTCGGCCATGGAGGCTTATACCTTGGTGGACCGGGCAAGCTGGCTCAATTTCGGCAATCGGGGCGAACTCAAGCTTCTCCACGAGGGGGATCCGGCGCTCCTCAACCAATACGCCTATCTCCCTGTGAGCCGGCAAGAACACCCGCACGTCCGCGCAGATCTTACGCGGGCACTGGAGAATTGGCTTGTATCGGAAAGAGGCCAGCAACTTATCGGCGCTCACACCGTCGGCGGCGCGCAGCTCTTCGTACCCAACGCAAAGGCCCGGGAACGTACCGATGGCTGAGTTCATCCTCGCCCCCGACCTTAGCGACACGCGCTTGCGGCGATCCGTGGCGGGCACCGATCAAACCGGCGCAAAGGTCTCGCTCAGCGTCGTGATGGAGCGGCCGTTGACGATTTTTCTCAACGGCCAGGAAATCGTCACCGCCATGACCATTGGCGACTATCCCGGCTACCTCGCCCTCGGCTTTTTGAAGAACCAGGGCATGCTCCAGGAAGACGACGAAATAACCGCGGTGGACTTCGACGAAGAGCTGGACACGGTGGTCGTGCGCACTTTGCGCGAGACCGACTATGAGGAAAAACTGAAGAAGAAAACGCGCACCTCCGGCTGCGCCGTGGGAACCGTGTTCGGCGACCTGATGGAGGGGCTCGAGGGGCTGAAACTTCCAACAACTCCGGTGCGCACCAGTTGGCTCTATGCCCTTGCCCGAAAGATCAACACGCAACCGAGCCTTTATCTGGAGGCCGGCGCCATCCACGGCACAGTGCTATGCGAGGCCGATCGGCCCATCGTCTATATGGAGGATGTGGGCCGCCACAACGCCGTGGACAAAATTGCCGGCTGGATGATGAGCGAGAAGGTGAGCGCAGCCGATAAGCTTCTTTATACCACTGGCAGGCTCACCTCCGAGATGGTGATTAAGACAGCCACCATGGGGATTCCGGCGCTCGCATCGCGCTCCGGCTTTACTGCCTGGGGGGTGGATCTTGCCCGCGAAGTGGGGCTCACGCTCATTGGTCGATTGCGCGGCGAGCGTTTCGTTTGCCTGGCGGGAGAGGAGCGCTTGATCCGCGACGCTGACGTGAGCGCGGTGCCGCCAGAGAGTGCGCGGCATCGCAGGAAAGCCTCCGTTGAGCGCTAACGAGTTCCCTGCGGTAATCCTGGCGGGCGGTCTTGCGCGACGCATGGGCGGCGGCGACAAGGCGCTCCTTGAAGTGGGTGGACGGCCGATCCTTGATCACGTGGTTGATCGGTTACGGCCGCAGGCCCGTCCCCTCGCCCTTAATGCCAACGGCGACCCGGCGCGATTCGTTCGCTACGGCCTGCCGGTGATCGCCGACACCGTTGCCGACCGACCAGGACCTTTAGCCGGCGTCTTGGCGGGGCTTGAATGGGCGGCTGCGGAAGGCTTCGACGGCCTGGTCACCGTTGCGGCCGACACCCCGTTCTTCCCCAAAAACCTCGTGGAGCAATTGAGGGCGGTGCGCTCCCAAAACCCCATCGCGCTAGCTGCAACGCCCCATCCAGAGGGCGGGGAACTTCGTCATCCCACCTTCGGCCTTTGGGCCACCGATCTGCGGGGTGACCTGAGGCGTGCCATCGACGAGGGTACGCGCAAGATCGTCGCCTGGGCTGACCACCATGGTGCGGCTTCGGCGATGTTCGCCACCGAGCCCTTCGATCCGTTCTTCAATATCAACACGCCGCAGGACCGCGACCGGGCCGAGGCCTTGCTCGCCCACGCGCCATGAAGGTGTTTGGTGTCGTTGGATGGAAGGATTCTGGAAAGACCGGCCTGGTGGAACGCCTTGTGGCGACGTTCGTGAAGCGCGGCCTCACCGTGTCGACGGTCAAGCATGCCCACCATGATGTCGATGTGGATCAGGCCGGTCGTGACACCCATCGCCACCGGGAGGCGGGCGCTTCGGAGGTCCTCCTTGCAACGCCCCGTCGTTGGGCGCTGATGCACGAGCTTCGCGGTGCGGAAGAACCGTCCCTTGAGGCCCTTCTGAAAACGCTCTCTCCCGCGGACCTTGTGCTGGTGGAAGGTTTTAAGCGGGAGGGCCACGCCAAAATCGAAACCCATCGTGCTGTGACAGGGGCGGACCTTCTGGCTAGCGCTGACCCTACAGTGCGGGCCATTGCCAGCGATGTGCCACTCCAAGGGGTCGGCCGGCCTGTCTTCCGCCTCGACGACACCGACGCGATCGCCGAATTCATCATCAACGCGCCATGAAGCCGCCGCCGCTGAAAAACGACTGCTTTGTGCTCCCACCGGGCGTTCATTGGACGCCCGTGGATGAGGCACTCGAACGGCTGCGGCACACCTTGCACCCTGTGGCCGAGACAGATCGCGTCGCGGTGACCGAAGCGGACGGTCTCTTCCTCGCCGAGCCGGTGAGCACCCGCCGCGCCAACCCGCCGGTCGCCAACGCTGCGGTGGATGGCTACGCGTTGGCTGGAGCCTCGTTTGGTGAAGGTGCGCAAACAGTGCCGCTCTTGGCAGGCCGTGCGGCGCCCGGCGCTCCTTTCGGCGAAATCGTTCCGGAAGGGCACGCGGTTCGCATCCTTACCGGCGCTGCGGTTCCCGTCGGCGTCGATACGGTCGTCCTGGAAGAAGACTGCGCCATTGAAGCGACCAGAATTGCCTTTCACGGCCCCCTTAAGGTGGGCGCCAACACGCGGAGAATGGGCGAGGATGTGAAGGCCGGGTACCCGCTGTTTTCGGAAGGGCATCGGCTCCGCCCCCAGGATCTGGCGCTCCTTGCGGCCACGGGGAACGACCAGCTGACGGTGCACCGGCGGCTGCGGGTGGGCGTGGTTTCCACGGGCAGCGAAGTGCGCGAGCCCGGTGCGGTTGCCGCCGACCATGAGGTGTGGGACGCCAACCGGCCCATGCTGCTGGCGCAGATTGCGCGCTTGGGGTTTGAACCGGTGGATCTCGGCCACGTGCCCGATGACCGCGCGCAGTTGCGGCAGCGCCTCGACGACGGCGCGTTGTGCACGGATGCCATTCTCACGTCCGGTGGCGCGTCCGCAGGCGACGAAGACCACGTTTCGGCGCTTCTCAGCGAGACTGGCGCCCTCGGCCTGTGGCGTATTGCCATCAAGCCGGGCCGGCCCCTGGCGCTCGCCACCTGGAAGAATGCCGTCATATTCGGCCTTCCCGGCAACCCGGTGGCGGCCTTCGTCTGCACACTCGTCTTTGCAGCCCCTGCGCTGCGCCGCCTTGCCGGGGGCGAGTTTGAAGAGCGGCGATGGGTGATGGTCCCCGCCGCCTTCGAAAAACGGAAGAAGGCCGGCCGGCGCGAATTCTTGCGCGCCCGTCTCAACGGTGCGGGCGAGGCAGAAGTCTTTCGCTCCGAGGGCTCCGGGCGGATTTCCGGCCTCACATGGTCGGACGGGCTCGTCGAGCTGCCGGACGGCGCGGTGGATGTCCGGCCGGGAACACCGGTTCGCTATATCGCCTACGACCGGTTCTGAACGTTTGTTGTGGGCGTTGCCCGCTCGAAGGTGACGATCGCCGGATCACCCGCCAACGCCGCCGGCACGGAAGGCGTGGTGCGAATGTGCGCGACCACCGTCGCCGGCATGGCGCCAAGAGCGTAGGACGGAAGGCCAATATAGGCTTTGGAGTCTTCCACAAGACCCACACGCTCCACGACGCCAGCGTAGCGCTCGCCCGTGGACGGCAAATTGACGACGACTTTCTCGCCAAGCCGCGGCTCTTCGCCGAACGGGAAGATCGCCTGCACGTGCCCCTCGCTATCGCGGGCGTAGAGGAGGCCAATGTTCTCCCCGTCGCCCACAGAAACACCAGTAGGTGCGAGAACTTGCGCGAAGGTGCAGTCGCAGGGGCTCGCAATGACCTCACTGGTTCCGGGAGCTTCTTCGGGCTCCAGCGAGACAAGCGCTGCGCCGGTCGCCACCGCTTCGCCTGGGGCGACGTTCCATTCGAGCACCGTGCCGGCGGCGTTCGACACCAATGCGCGCCGCTCCACTGCGACGGCAGCGCTTCGGGCTCGCAAGACCGGCGCCGGCTCGACCTCGGCCACCACTGGCGTTGGTTTGGGACCGAGCGCTTGGGCAATTCGATCACCATCGTGACGGAAGATGATGACCGTTGCCACCAGCGCGATGATGGCGGCGTTGAACACAACGGCGAGAAGAACAGCCGACGGATCAAGCAGTTTCCGGCGGCGGGGCACAACGCTATCGGACGGCTGGGGACGCTCCCTTTGGGGCCGTCGCTCGACGGCATCGAACGCCCGGTTTTGACCCTCGCCGCCCTCTGCTGCGGCGCTCAGACTGACCAGCACCCGCTTCTGGGTTCTTGTGGGCTCGACGAAGCGCCAGCCCACTTTGTCGCCCCACCGGTTCACCACCTCGCCGTCGAGATCAAGATTGACCGCGTAGTCCCCCATATCGAGGTCCAGTTCGAGGGGCCAAACGTCGCCCAAACGGAAGGTCTGGCCCCCGCCGGCGATGGCAATCCCCCCGGTGGACCAGTCCACCAGCGGGACGATATCGTCGCCGATCAAAACCGAGCCGCCGCCCTCGATGCGGGGCGCTCGGCGATTGCGGATGCCAAGGTCCCTATTGAGGAACTCGCGCACGCGGCCGGCCGTTTCGCTTGCCGTGCGCTTGCTTCGCCCGCTCACTCGCGCCGGGCGCGCTGGAGCCCCCTCGCGTGGCGTGTTGGTGGGTTTAGCATCGGGAATTGCGATGATCGGCCGGTCGCCGCCGCCGCGCGGGGGCGGGCTGGGCCTTGGTTCCGGCTGCAGCGGGACCGCTTCGGTTTCCCGCGGCTCGAGATCCACTGGCTGATTGCTTGTTTCGCCGCTCTCAAGGTTTTGAGGCTCGGGCTCTTCGGTAGTCTGCGCGTCGGCGAAAGCCGTCGGTGGCGCGGGCGGTGGCCCGTCCGGCGCGATGGTGAGCTCCGGCTCGGCAACATCCTCGGTGGGAGCGTCCATGGTGGGAGCGCCCTCGGCGGGTGCCTCGTCCTTGGGTGCCTCTTCCATGGGAGCGTCTTCCGGGGGAGCGCCTTCCATGGGTGGGTCTTCCACACCCTCGGCAGGGGGAGACGGCAGGTCCGGGACCACGTTCGCCACGGCCGCGAGTTCTGCCGGTTTCGCCTTCTTCTTGATGCGATCGCGCAGCCGTTTCGCAGCACCTGGCGCCGCCTCAGCCCCGTCGCCGCCATCGGCATAGGCAACGCTCACATTCCAATCTTCGTCGATGCCACTTCCCAACATTCCATAGGATTGCACCGGCTCGAGTGGGTCGGCTCCAGCCTTGTCCGCAGCGCGGCGTTGCTTGAGGCGCGCCCCAAGCGAGTCGTCCGCGGATGCCGGCGGATCCTGTTCCATCACCAACGCCTTCTCACAATGCACGCCGTCGAGGGGCCCGCAATTTCCCATTGTTAGGGCACTCTTCGGGGTGAGACTAGCTGCGCATAAAGGCAGCATTCCGGCGGCGCCTTGGCAGCCCTACATTAGCAAACGGCGGCGAGTGCGCTGCCCCGAGCCTTCCGCCGGGTCCTCCGGCGAGCGCAGGGCGCTCGGAAATCTGAACCGAGCGCGTTGGGCAAACTATGACGCCATCGCTATCGAACCTCATGGGTCGCGCCAGCACCGCGCTTTCGCTTGCGGGGGTGGCCAGCGCCATTCTGCGTCGCTCCGCCACGCGAAAATTCCCGCCGCTGACTGTGGCCGACCGGCTGGCCCAGCTGCCTAACGTCGCGCCGACCCTTGATGGCGAACTGCACATCCGATGGAGCGACACGCACATCCCCTTCATCAAGGCACAGACGGAGCGGGATGGGGCGGTTGGTTTGGGGATCGTCCAGGCGCACCTGCGTCTGGCGCAAATGGAGGTGCTGCGCCGGGCCGCCTACGGGCGCATCGCTGAGGTGGTGGGTAGCGCCGCCGTTGACCTTGATGCGCTCCTCCGCCTCATCGATTTTCCCCGCGCCACCGAGGCCTCCCTTAGCCTGCTTCCAGCCCAGACGCGGGCGTGGGTGGACGGCTTTGCCACCGGAATTAACGCCGTCATCGCCGCCGGATCGCCACCGCCGGAGTTTGAAATCCTCGGCATCGAGCCTCAGCCTTGGACGGCGGAAGACCTTTTTGCGGTCTCCCGCCTCTGCTCGGCAGACTACGCGTGGCGGGTATGGCGCGCCCTCACAAAGCTGCGCCAACGGGACGATTGGGCTGAGATCTGGGCCGAAGTCACTGGCGGCGCGGTGGATGTGAACGACGAGGCCGAAGGGATGGCCGCGGTTCCCAACGCCTTTGTCCGCGACGGGAGCAATGCCTTCGCGGTCGCCGGCACGCGCACGGCGTCGGGCAAGCCGATCCTCGCCTGCGACCCTCACCTTCCCATCGCCGTCCCAAGCATTTGGCTCATCGCAGGTCTTCGCACCCCGTCGATAACAGTCTGGGGACTGATGCTCCCGGCCCTTCCCATCTTTGGTGTGGGACGGAACGACCACGGCGCCTGGGGAGGCACAAACCTTCACGCCATGTCGAGCGAGCTGGTGGATGTGGCCGGTGAGGCGCTCGACGAGCGGGAAACGGAAATCGCCGTGCGCGGCAAACGTCCTGTCGTGCGGCAGTTGCGCCAGAGCGAATTCGGCCCGGTGGTGTCGGACGGGCAGCAATTCACGCTGCCGGGGGAAACCGTCGCACTCCAGTGGATGGGCCACCGGCCCAGTGACGACTTCACACCCTACCTGGACCTCATGCGGGCCAGGGACTTTTCCTCATTCGCCGATGCGGTGGACGGCCTCAGCCAGCCCGGGCTGACGATGCTTTGGGCCGGGACCGATGGCGATATCGCCAAGTTGATCGCGTGCCGTGTGCCGCAGCGGTCGCTCGAGGCGCCGCCAGACTTGATCAAGTCTCCTGAAGTGGTTCGGGAGGAATGGCGCCACACCCTCACCGCAAAGCAATTACCCCTCTCCCATAACCCGCCGGAGGGGTTCGTGACATCGGCCAACGATGGACCCGCCGATCCGCCGATGACCATCAGCCACTACTACTCCGCCCCCTATCGCGTGGATCGCGTCGCGGCTCAGATCGGCGAGCGCATGGACCTTGAGGCCAGCGACCTGATGGGCCTTCAAGCTGATACATACCTTGAGCCGGCCGCGAGCCTTGCAGCAGCGCTCGCCCCCCGCATCGAGGCGCTCCGGCCGCAATCGGCGCTCGCCGCGACGCTGCGCCGTTGGGACGGCCATTTCGATGCGGATTCGGCGGGAGCGCTCGCGTTTGTGCTGATTGCGGCCGGGCTCATCGAGGGTCTTGAGGCCGGTGACTCAAACCCCTTGGTCAGCCAGCACTGGCAACCCTTGTCACGCCTGACGCGCCTGGTGGATCGGGCGAGCCCAAGCGCTTTGGACGCTGCCCTCGGTGCCGCCGTGGACGCCGCCGAAAAGCCCTTTCGGGAGAACCGGACCTGGGGATCGCTCCACCGCTTGCGCCTTGCCCACCCCCTTTCGCGCCTCCCTTGGCTTAAACCGCGCTTGCCGAGCCTCGATCTGCCGTGGCGCGGGTCCACCGATACGTTGATGAAATCCATGCACCCTTTCGGGCGGGAACGGCACGCCACCACTTTCGGCGCCAACGCGCGTTTTGTGGCGGATCTTTCCGACCCGGACGGCACCTTCGCTGTCCTGCTGGGCGGCCAGGACGGTTGGCCGGGCTCCCAGTCCATGATCGACATGGTGGGGCGCTTTCGCAGTGGTGACAGTGTGGCGCTTCCCGTCAGCGAGGCGGCCCTATCCCGGGACTTTTCGCACACCACGATCATCCGGCCCGCAGATGATTGACGCGACCATTCTGCTGCGTGGTTACGCCAAGCTGCGGGCAACGCGTCGAAGGCGCAAACCGGCGGCAAAGCAGCAGCTCGACACCCTGCGCCGACTGGTGGCGCGGGCCGAGCACACCCGGTTCGGCCGCGATCACGATTTTGCCGGCGTGCGCACCGTTGCGGACTTTCAGGCGCGCGTGCCCCTGCGCAGCTACGAGGATTTTTTCTCCACCTACATGGAAGAGACGTTCCCCATCCTCGACGATGTGTGCTGGCCAGGGCGCATTCCCTATTTCGCCGTCTCGTCGGGGACGTCTTCGGGGCGCACCAAGTACATTCCCGTGTCGCGCGACATGCTGCGCTCCAACTCGCGGGCCGGCACTGACCTCCTCGCCCACCACGTGCGCAACTGTCCCGAAAGCGACGTCCTGGGCGGCAAGAGTTTTATGCTCGGCGGCTCCGTCGCCTTGGAGGATCTGGGTTCTGGCGTGCGCTCCGGTGACCTTTCGGGGATTGCAAGGCTCAACAATCCGCGCTGGTCCGAGCCGTTCGTCTTTCCCGACCTCAAGGATGCGCTCGACGCTGACTGGGAGCACAAGATTGAACGGCTCGCACGGCTCTCGCTCAAGGAGCCCATCCGCTGCATTGCGGGGACGCCGAGCTGGCTCCTGGTTTTCTTCGAGCACCTGCGTGACATCACCGGCGGCCAGAAGGTGCGCAACTTTTATCCGAAGCTTGACCTCATGGTGTACGGCGGCATGAGCTTTGCGCCCTACCGGGAAACTTTTGCCGCATGGTTCCCCGAGCACGACGACAAGGTGGACTGGCGCGAAGTCTATTCGGCAAGTGAAGGTTTCGTCGCGAGCGCTGACGCCGGCATCGATGACGGGATGCTTCTCAACACCGATATCGGCCTCTTTTTCGAGTTTGTGCCAGTGGAAGAGTTGGATCGCCCGAACCCCACCCGCCACGTGATCGGAACGGCGCCCCCTGGGGAATATGCGCTGATCTTATCCACCTGCGCCGGTCTTTGGGCCCACAAGATTGGCGACGTGGTGGAGCTTTTGCCCGGGGAGCCGCCGCGGGTGCGGGTGACGGGTCGCACCGCCTATTACATGAGTGCCTTTGGGGAACATTTGTCCGGTAGCGAGATTGAAAGCGCCCTTCTGACGGCCGCTAGAAAGGGTGCTGCTGCGGTGAGTGAGTTTTCCGTCACTCCGATCTATCCCGACACGGACGAGCGGCGCGGGCGGCACCTTTTTGTAGTGGAGCTCACCGCACCGTTGTCCGAGGATGCGGCCAGGCGGTTTGCAAAAAATCTCGATGACGCCCTTGCGAGCGAAAACGAAGACTACGAGGCGCATCGCAAGGGCGACCTCCAACTGATGGCGCCGGACGTGGCGTTCGTGCCTCCCGGTGCGTTCGCCGACTGGATGCGCTCGCGCGGGAAGCTCGGCGGGCAGAACAAGGTGCCGCGGGTCGTCATGTCGGGGGATGTGAGGCAGAGCCTTTTGAACTTCGCCCGAACCAGGCGGGTATAGCCAGTAGCCTGCCGCATTTGCGGTACGGTGGGTGTGCGCGGTACGTTCAAGGGCGCACCCTTCGACCGTCAATTCACAGAAGGGGACTGTTGTGCCACCGCATTTCGTGCTGCGGGTGGACGTGGGATGTGGGACTGACGAAACGGGCTTTGGCCGGGCGGAGATGAACGGTGGCGCGACCTGAACCGACCCTTCGAAGCGCCTATCCGCAGGCGGTCACCATCACTAGCCGTTGGGCGGACAACGACATCTACGGCCACATCAACAACGCCGCCTACTACAACCTCATCGACACGGCCGTGAACCGGTTCATGATCGCCAACGCGGGCATCGACATTCACAACGGCGCGTTCATCTGCCTGGTGGTCGAGACGAGCTGTCGATACCACGCCGCGCTTGCGTTTCCCGAAGAGATCGAGGTCGCGCTCAAGGTAGCACGCTTGGGAACCACAAGCGTTACCTGGGCGGCGGGGCTGTTTCCGGCCCCCGCGGCGCCCAACCTGGCATCCTCAGCTGATGCGCACTTTGTGCACGTCCTGGTGGACCGGCACACTCGCCGGCCCCAGCCCTGGCCGGACACCATGCGCGACGCGCTGACGTCCGCCCTGGGTTAACGGTTTCCCACGCGAAACCAGACGCCGCGCCAAAGCCCTGAAGGAGGGCGGGGCCTATCTTAGCGCGCCGCAGAAGCGCTGGATCCTCCGGCAAGCTTCCTCCAATGCATCGGTGGACGTGGCGTAGGAGACCCGAAAGTGCGGGGCGAGGCCGAACGCCGAACCTTGCACCACGGCGACGCCTTCCGCCTCCAGAAGTTCCGTGACGAAACCAGCGTCATCCTCGATGGTGTTCCCGGATGGTGCCGTGCGGCCGATGGTGCCGGCGCACGACGGGTAGACGTAGAATGCCCCCTCCGGCGTTGGGCATTGAATGCCGTTCGCCTGGTTGAGCATCGAAACCACCAGATCGCGCCGCTCGCGAAACACTTTGTTGTTGGCATCAATGTGCGCCTGGGTGCCGCTCAGCGCCTCCACTGCGGCCCACTGCGAGATGGACGAGGGGTTGGAGGTGGACTGGGACTGGATCTTAGCCATTGCCTTGATGAGGTGGGCCGGGCCGCCGGCGTAGCCGATGCGCCAGCCGGTCATGGCGTAGGCCTTTGAGACGCCATTGACCGTCAGCGTGCGTTCTTTCAGAGCCGGTTCCACTTCCGCGACCGTGTGGAAGGCAAAATCGTCGTAGACGAGGTGCTCATACATGTCGTCCGTCATCACCCAAACATTGGGGTGCTTGGCGACGACTGCGGTAAGCGCCTTCAGTTCGTCCTTGGAGTAGGCCGCGCCCGATGGGTTCGAAGGCGAGTTGAGGATGACCCACTTGGTCTTTTCGGTGATGACCGCTTCAAGGGCTTCCGCGCGGAGCTTGAAATTGTCTTCGGACCGCGCCGCCACCTCCACGGGAGTGCCGCCGGCGAGGAGGACCATGTCCGGGTAGCTCACCCAGTAGGGGGCTGGGATCACCACCTCATCGCCAGGGTTCAGCGTCGCCATGAGGGCGTTGTAGAGCACCTGTTTGCCGCCGGTGCCCACGGAAATCTCCGTAGGCCCATAGGCTAAGTGGTTCTCCCGCTTGAATTTTTCTGAGATGGCTTCCTTCAGTTCGGGGATGCCGTCGACGGCGGTGTACTTGGTTTTGCCGTCCGTGATCGCCTTGATGGCGGCGTCTTTGACGTGCTGGGGAGTGTCGAAATCCGGCTCGCCGGCACCAAGGCCGATGACATCGCGGCCGGCGCGCTTCAGCTCAGCCGCTTTTTGGGTGACAGCGATCGTTGCGGACGGTTTGACGCGGCTTAGCGTGTCGGACAGGAAGGTCATGGGCGCTACCGGGGGATGGTGGAATGCCGCCCCTTATCCGGCGATCGGCGATGACCTGCAAGGGTTAGTAGCGCGAATGGGTTTTGCGGCGCAAACAAGCGCGCCGACACGTGGGCAGGAAAGTCGTCTCAGAGCCCTGGGCGTTGGGCCCCCAGGGCAAATGACCCTAGAACGGAAAGCCGCCGCCGAGCGTTCCGTGCCAGCTGTCGAGGATGGGCAGCGGGCGGCTCTGATAGGTGTACTCGCTGGGGATCTTCTGCAGCGAATCGTAGGGCACGCCGCCCGTTTGGGTGTCGGGCGTGACAGGGAGCGCCCGACCCGAATACATCAATACACCCGGCAGGTTGCGCCCATAGGGACCAACGTATGCGGTACCGCCCAACCCGTCGTCTAGCGGCCGCACAGTGATCTCTGGAACATCCTGGGCGCTGGCCGTCCCTATCGAGGCCGCGAGCATCATCCCAACCAGTGCGTATCTCATTCTTTCGCCTCCTCGGCGCGTCATCGCCGTCGGACTTATATTATGGTTCCGATGGTCAATACCATGCCCCGCCGAACCAGAGCCCGAACTTCGTACGCACAACCTTAATCGATGCCCGGCGACCCGGACCATAAACCGCGAAGCCTGCGTCCGGGTTGCATCACTTGATCAGGCGGGAGACGACAGTCGCCGTATAGTCCACCGCAGGTATTATCTTCGCATAGTTGAGGCGTGTGGGCCCAATTATTCCAAGCACCCCAACGATACGGCGGTTGTTGTCCCGATATGGCGAGAGAACCAGCGAAGACCCGGACAACGAAAAAAGTTTGTTCTCTGCGCCAATAAATATTCGAACGCCGTCGCCTCCCTCGGTGAGTGACAGGAGCTGAATGAGTTCTTTCTGAGCTTCCAGATCGTCTAGGAGCTGGCGAACGCGGTCAAGATTTTCGCGCACGTCCAGGTGCTGCAGGAGGTTGCCGCGACCATGCACGATCAAGGTTCCCGGTTCCTTGGGCGAGGCATCGGACCAGGACGCGATGCCGTCCTCCACCAATTTTGCAGTCAAATCGTCGAGAGCGGCTCGGGTTTCGTTGGCCCGTTGCGAAATCTGCGCGCGCGCTTCGCCAATGGTCACCCCGCGCACGTGGGCGTTCAGGAAATTGGAGGCTTCGCGCAGGGCCGAAGGGGGAAGACCCGCCGGCAGGTCCACAATGCGGTTCTCCACCGTGCCGTCTTCGCCCACCAGGATCACAAGGCCCTTACCAGGGTCGAGGGCGACGAACTCGATATGCTTGACCCGTAAATCCTGGGTCCCGGTGAGGACGACGCCTGCGCCCGAGGACATGCCCGACAACAGCATCGACGCCTTGTTGAGGGCAGCGTCCACGGTTCCTTCGCCCTCGCCCACCATTTGGGACTCGATTTCGGTGCGCTCCTCGTCGGACAACTCTCCAACGTTGAGGAGAGCATCCACGAAAAACCGCAGGCCCCTGTCGGTGGGAAGGCGGCCGGCGCTGGTGTGCGGGGCAAAAATGAGGCCCAGGCTCTCCAGGTCGCTCATCACGTTGCGCACGGACGCGGGCGAGAGCTTGGTGGGCAGCGCCTTGGAGATGGAGCGCGACCCCACCGGCTCGCCGGTGGCCAGGTAAGCCTCGACGATTTGGCGAAAGATATCCTGGCTGCGCTCGTCCAGCTCAATCGCGTCAGCGGTTGCATCCACCAGTCGCATCAACGTCCCTTCGCCCGAAACCATCGGCGGGTGCGGCGAGCCCTATCGCCCCTCACCGATGTGTGCCACCAACATCCGCAAACCGGAGAACATCAATGCGACACGACGGCAGAGCCGCCGACGAAATGCGCGCAGTCAGCCTGGAGCGCGGATTTGCCAAACATGCCGAGGGTTCCTGCCTCGTCAAGTTCGGTGCGACCCATGTCCTTTGTGCCGCCTCGCTGGAGGAGCGCGTACCGCCCTGGCTGCGCGGTGGCGGCGAGGGCTGGGTCACTGCCGAATATGGCATGCTACCGCGCGCCACCACAGAGCGCATGAGACGGGAGGCCTCGGCGGGCAAACAGTCAGGCCGCACGCAGGAAATCCAACGTCTCATAGGCCGCTCGCTCCGGGCTGTGGTGGACCGTAAGGCGCTGGGCGAACGCCAGATCACCGTTGACTGCGATGTGCTCCAGGCGGACGGCGGCACCCGAACCGCCGCCATCACCGGGGCGTGGATCGCCCTTTCCGATTGCCTCACCCATATGGCGAGCGCCGGCATGGTCACCGGCCCGGTGATTACCGACCACATTGCGGCCATTTCCTGCGGGATCGTTGACGGCAATCCAGTGCTCGATCTCGACTATCGGGAAGATTCCGCTGCCGAGACCGATGCCAACTTCGTCATGACCGGGGCAGGCACCATCGTGGAGGTCCAGGGCACCGCCGAGGGTGCGCCGTTCAGCCGCGAGCAGTTCGACGCGCTCCTGGATCTCGCAGGCGCGGGAATAGCCCGCCTCGTGGATCTCCAGCGGATGACCGTGGCGTGACCATCGCCCTTCCCCAGCGCCTCCTCCTGGCCACGCACAACCGCGACAAACTCGCCGAGTTCGAGGCGCTGCTGGGACCGCGAGGGATTGAGGTGGTGGGTGCCGGGGAAGCCGGACTTGAGGAGCCGGAGGAGACGGAGACGACATTTAGAGGCAATGCCGCGCTCAAAGCGGAGGCGGCAAGCCGGACCACCGGCATCGCGGCGCTCTCTGACGACTCGGGCCTGACCGTCGATGGGCTCGGCGGTGATCCGGGCGTCTATTCGGCGCGCTGGGCGGGACCGGAACGGAATTTTTCTGATGCCATGGGCCGGGTGCTCAAGGCCCTCGGCGACGCCGGCCATGGGGCAAGGAACGCCCGCGGCGCCAGCTTCGTCGCTGTGCTCGCCCTTGCACGGCCTGGGGAGGACACCCTCTTCTTCGAAGGGGTGACGCGGGGACACATCGCCCCCGGACCGCGCGGGGTGAACGGTTTTGGCTACGACCCCATCTTCATTCCAGATGACGGAGATGGCCGGACCTTCGGTGAAATGAGCGCAACAGAAAAGCACGGCGAGGACGCACCCCTATCGCACAGGGCGCGGGCCGTTCGTGCCTTCATGCAAAGTCTTGGCGATCCTGGCTGATGGCGCAGGTGCTTGAAAGCGCAGCGCTATCGCCTTCCGCCATCGGCGACAGGGCGGACCGGGACGGCGGCTTTGGCGTTTATGTGCATTGGCCGTTTTGCTCGTCCAAGTGTCCCTACTGCGACTTCAACAGTCACGTGCGCCATCGCGGCGTCGACCAGCCCCGCTTCGCCCGTGCCCTCTCCCGGGAACTAAAATCCCTCTCTGAACGCACCACCGACCGGCGACCCTCCACAGTGTTCTTCGGTGGCGGAACCCCATCGCTCATGGAACCAGCCACCGTCGGAGCGGTGCTGGAAGCCATCGACCGCAGCCTTGGCCTGCCTGCGGATGCGGAAATCAGCCTTGAAGCCAACCCCACCAGCGTTGAACAGTCGCGCTTCGAGGGTTTTGCTGCCGCTGGCGTCAACCGCGTTTCGCTCGGCGTTCAGTCCCTGCGCGACGCTGATCTTGTAGCCCTTGGCCGCCGCCACGATGCCGCCACCGCCCGCCATGCGCTGGCGACGGCAAAGAAGGTTTTTTCGAGGGTTTCGGCGGACCTCATCTACGCGCGCCCGGGACAAACCGCCGCAGTCTGGATGGGCGAGCTGACCGAGATGCTCGACATCGCCGGCGATCACCTGTCGCTCTACCAGCTCACCATCGAGGCGGGGACGCGGTTTTACGATCTGGCAGCCAAGGGAAAGCTCGTGGTGCCCGAGGATGACCTTGCCGCCGACCTTTACGACCTCACCGACGATTTGACGCGCGGAGCCGGTTACCGGCGCTACGAAGTCTCCAACCATGCCCGGAGCGGGGCGCAGGCGCAGCACAATCTTATATACTGGCGTGGTGGGCGCTATTTGGGAGTTGGGCCAGGGGCCCACGGACGCATGGCAAGTGATGGGGTTCGCCTTGCCACATCGACCATCAAACACCCCGAAACCTGGCGTGACCACGTGGAGCTCCACGGCCATGGGATCGCTGCGGAGGAGGTGCTGGGCGCCGAGGAGATGGCGGCGGAGACGTTGATCATGGGACTACGCCTGGAAGAGGGCATCGACCTTGACCTTTATGCCCGACGGGCAGGGGTGCCGCTGCCGGCCGAGCATATCGATGACCTGTGCGGCCAGGGTCTGCTCGTGCGCCGCGGTCAACGCATCGCCATTCCCGAGGCAGCACGGCTCCTCACCAATGGGGTCGTGCGGGAGCTTTTGCCGTGATCCCCGCCAGCGCGGACGTTCTTGAGCGCGAGTTGGAAGAAATTTTTTTTGACGCCGGCTCCCACTGGGCGGACGCACGGCCAAAAATCTTGGCGCGGCTCAAGGAAGCCCGGGCGAGCGCCCTCAAGGAATGCGAAGATACGCTCTTCCGGACCCGCTCCGGCATCATGGCAGCCAGCCGCCTCGCCGAAGGGCAAGACATCATCGTGCAGGCGCTGTTCCGGTTCGCCGCCGAGCAGCTTTACCCCACCGCCAAAACGTCCACGGGCGGCCAGCTCTCCGTGGTGGCTACCGGCGGCTATGGTCGCGGCCTCCTCGCGCCTGGCTCAGATATCGACCTCTTGTTCCTGTTCCCCTATCGGCCGACCCCGTGGACGGAATCCATGGTCGAGACCATCCTTTACATGCTGTGGGACATGCGCCTCAAAGTGGGCCACGCCGCGCGTAGCGTCGACGAATGCACCCGTCTTGCCCGCAACGACACCACCATTCGCACCGCCCTCTTGGAATGCCGCCACATCGACGGCGAGGAGAGCCTGTCGGACCTCCTGCGCGATCGCTTCAACCAATCGGTCGCCCGGGGCACGGGCAAAAAATTTATTGCTGCCAAGCTGAAAGAGCGCGACGAGCGGCACAAGCGCCAAGGGCGCACGCGATACCTGGTGGAGCCCAACGTCAAGGAAGGAAAGGGCGGACTGCGCGACCTCAACACGTTGTTTTGGATCGCAAAATACTTTTATCGCGTCAGCTCCGAAGCGGATCTGGTGCGCCACGGCGTCTTCAACGCCCAGGAGTTTCGCATCTTCCAGCGCTGCGACGATTTTTTGTGGTCGGTGCGCTGCCATCTCCACCTCATCGCCGGGCGGGCGGACGAGAGGCTGACCTTCGAGTTGCAGCGCGAGCTTGCCCATCGCCTGGGATATTCAACGCGTCCCGGTCAGTCCGACGTGGAACGCTTCATGAAGCACTACTTCCTGGTGGCGAAGGATGTGGGGGATCTGACGCGCATCTTTTGCGCCGCCCTTGAGGCGCAGCACGTCTTGCCGGCCATCGGGCTCTCCAACCTCGTGCGCTCTTTGACGTTTCAGGGAATGCGCCAGTTGCCCCCTGATTTTCGTGTGCAGGACGGGCGCCTCACCCTTTCCGCGCCCAACGCCTTTGAGCGGGACCCCACAAACTTCCTGCGCATTTTCAAAGTCATCGACGAGACCAACCTGCGGCCCCACCCGGACGTCCTTGCGGTCATGCGCCGCTCGATCAAACGCGTCGACAAGGCGCTGCGCGTCGATCCGGAGGCCAACGCGATTTTCCTTTCGCTGCTTTGCGAAAGCCAGGACCCCGAAACATTGCTGCGCCTGATGAACGAGACGGGCGTTCTGGGTGCCTTCGTGCCGCAATTCGGCAGAGTGGTCGCGATGATGCAGTTCAACATGTATCATCACTATACCGTTGATGAGCATCTCATCCGCTCGGTGGGCATCCTCGCCGACATCGAGCACGGACGGCGCGAGGAAAGCCATCCGCTTGCCACCCAACTCATGCGCACGGTCCACAATCGCCGTGCGCTTTATGTTGCCGTCTTCCTCCACGACATCGCCAAAGGCAGGCCCCAGGATCATTCCATCGAAGGGGCGCGGATTGCCCGGCAGCTGGGCCCGCGCTTCGGGCTGAAACCTGCCGAGACGGAGTTGGTGGCATGGCTCATCGAAGAGCACCTGGGGATGTCGATCACCGCCCAATCGAGGGATCTGTCGGACCCCAAAACCATCGATATTTTTGCTCGAAAGGTGCAAAGTTTCGAGCGCCTCAAACTGTTGGAAGTCTTGACCGAGGCGGACATTGCGGCGGTGGGCACCAACGTCTGGAACGGCTGGAAGGCGCAGCTTCTCCAAAATCTTTACGACGAAACCGAAGCGATCATCGCCTCAAGACACACCCGTCTGCCGCGCTTGGCCCGGGTGGAAAATGCAAGGCAGCGGTTCATCGATCAGGCTGTGAGCCTCGCCCTTCCGGAACGCGAGGCCTACGCCCAGCGCCATCCTGCCCCCTACTGGATCCGCAATTCCGTTGAGGACGCCGTTCGCCACGCCGAACTGATGACCGGCGGCGATCCCAACGGCGTTGTCTTTTCGGCACGCCTGCGACCGGAAAGCGCCGCCACGGAGATGATCCTTTCGGCCCCCGACAGCCCGAACCTTTTATCCATCGTGGCGGCTGCCTGTGCAGGTTCGCTGGCGAACATCAAGTCGGCCGATATTTTCACCACCACCGACGGTATCGCGCTCGACATCTTTTCGCTCACCCAGCTGTCGGAAGATGAAGCCGATGAGGCCAAACGGGTGTCGCGCATTGTAAAACTCGTCCAAGACGCCCTTTTTCAAGGGGCGGAAATCCCTGCGGCCGTCGACCACCGTCCCCGGGCCATCAAGGTCAAGGCGTTCCAGCATCCCACCGATGTGCTTCTCGCCAACGATTGGTCAAAGCGCTATACGGCGCTCGAAATCACCGGTCTCGACCGACCGGGTCTCTTCCGCGATCTCGCCCAGGCGCTCAAACTCCTGGATCTCAACGTCCGATCGGCCCAGCTCGCCACCTTCGGCGAGCGCGTGGTGGATGTGTTTTATGTCACCGACAGCATGGGCGAGAAAATCACCGATGACGGGCAGCGGCGGCTTATCGAAACCACGCTTTGCGACGCCTTTGATGGCATGCCCGTCGACGAACTGGTCCAGAAAACGGCGGCTGCCTAAGGCGAACCGGCCCTCGGGCTGACGATTTTATGGAGCGCAACAGCGTTACGTCGGCCGCTCGTCGGCAATCACTTTTCCGTCGTTTGGAAGCGAGCCGGTCGGCACAATCGCCACCTCGCCGCGCAGGTTTGTCACCGCCCTCAGCGTTGCCGAGATGGCCTCTCGGGCGCCTTCCTCCGGCCCTTCCACCCGGAGCGTCATGAGGTCCGTGTGATCGGCGCGTTCCACCACCAGCCGCGCCTTCAAAATTTCGGGATGCCGGCGTCGCACCTCTTCGATCTGTGCGGGATCGACGAACATTCCCTTTACTTTGGTGCGCTGGTCCGCCCGGCCCATCCAGCCCTTGATGCGCATGTTGGTGCGCCCACACGGGCTCACCCCTTCCAAGACCGCCGTGAGGTCTCCTGTGGCAAAGCGGATCAACGGGTAAGTTGGCGAAAAGCGGGTTACCACCACTTCGCCCACCTCGCCGTCGGGCACCGGCTCACCGGTACCGGGGCGGACGATTTCAATGATGAGATCCTCGCTCACGATGAGCCCTTCGCGTGCTTCGCTCTCGTAGGCGATGACGCCGAGGTCGGCGGTGGCGTAGCACTGCACCACGCCCACACCCCGCGCCTCGATGCGGTCGCGAAGATCGGCCGGCAGCGCTGCGCCCGAAACCAGCGCCCGCTCAAGGCCAAGATCAATCTTTGCTTCGAGCGCCGCGTCAAGGAGACGGTTCAAGTAGTCCGGGACGCCGCAATAGGCCGTGGGCCCCATGCCGGCGATGGTGCGCACCGCTTCGCCGGCGCTACCCGGTCCAGCGGCAAACACCGTGCAGTGGAGCGCCGCAAGCCCACTCTCTAAAATGAAAGCCCCAGGCGTTACGTGATAGCCAAAGGTGTTGACCACCCGGTCGCCCGGACGAATGCCCGCCGCAAAGAGCGCTCGAGCGCAATTCCAGGGGTCTGCCTCCGGTCCCTGGGGCACGGTGACGGGGCCCGGAGACAGAAAGACCCGGGAAAGCTGGCGCTCCGGTACTGTGAGGAAGCCGCCGAACGGTGGAGCCGCCGCCTGGGCTGCCATGAGATCGGCCTTGCGAAGGACCGGCAGGCTCGCGAGGGCTTTTCGATCGGTGAGGGCGGCAGGATCCACCTGCGCCAATGCCGCAGCCCAGCCCGGAGCGCTTTGTTTCGCCCGCGCCACCAGCCCGGGTAGGTCGCCAAAGAGTTGGTTTTCGCGCGCATCGGCGGTGCGCGTCTCCTTTGCGTCGAAGTGGGCCCCGGTCATCGGCGCGCGAACCGTTCTTCCGGCGAAAGCTCTGTCGGTCCCACATGGCGATCAAGCCAGTCAGTGATGGGAAAAGCGCTCCGCCAGATATCGAATACTTTGTCCTTGAGTGCGCCACGCTTGCAAGACTTTGCCGGGATGCGTCGGCCGGCGACGATCTCTTTCATGCGCAAAAGCTCGATGTGAGGGTGATCACGGGGAAAACCTTTTGGCGCCGTTTTCAGGGAGCGGCCCCACACCTCAAGGGTTTTCTTTGCGCCTTCCATAGCTTTTTCCAACGCCTTCGCCTTCCGATCATCTCCCAACGTTTCGCGAAAACGAGCGAGTTGGTCGGCGCTCATATCGTAGTACCCCGTCCCCGCATAAAGCCCCTCCGCAGAGATGGACGCATAAAGGCCGGCGGCGGATATGGTTTTCGCGCCGGGCTCGCTGCGGGAGTGGATAACACCGAAAAGGTTGGTTTTGTAGGGCGCCTTATTCTTGGAGAAGCGAACGTCTCGATGGATTCGCGATAGTTTTACTTGGCCGCCGAATTCTTCCGCACCCCCTTCTAACAGTAACACCATGGGCGTTTTGACCGCGTCTTCAAAGGTGTCGCGGTGGGCTTCGAACCAACTCATTTCGTTGTTGTCGGCAAGGTCCGAAAAGAAATCGAAGGTGGCGTTCGAAAAGCCTTTGAAGGTTAGTTCAGCCATCTCTTGCGCCGCTTATAGTGTTTGACATTCTTGAAGGACTTGCGGCCCTCGCCGGCAACGCCAAGATAAAACTCTTTGACGTCATCGTTCTCGCGAAGCCGGCGCGCATCGCCGTCCATCACCACGCGGCCGGACTCCAAAATATAGCCGTAGGTGGCATACTTTAGGGCAACGTTGGTGTTCTGCTCCGCAAGCAAGATCGAGACGCCCTCATTGGCGTTGATTTCTTTAACGATCTCGAAAATCTGCTCCACCAGTTGCGGCGCGAGGCCCATGGACGGCTCGTCGAGCAGCATCATGGTGGGGCGGCTCATCATCGCCCGGCCGATGGCGCACATCTGCTGTTCGCCGCCCGATGTATAGCCGGCCTGGCTCGCGCGCCTTTCCTTGAGGCGCGGAAAATAGTGATAGACCTTATCAAGATCAGTGCGGATGGCTCCTGCGCCGTCCCGGCGGGTGTAGGCGCCGGTCAAAAGGTTTTCTTCGATGGTGAGGTGGCCGAAACAGTGGCGGCCCTCCATCACCTGAATGCACCCGCGGGTGACGAGGGCATTCGGGCTCATGGCCTGCACCTCCTCGCCCTCGAAGGTGATGGAACCCTTGGTGACGTCGCCACGCTCGGCCCGCAGGAGGTTGGAGATGGCTTTTAGGGTCGTCGTCTTGCCGGCGCCGTTTGCACCGAGGATCGCGACGATGCCACCCCGAGGAACCTGGAGCGAAACGCCCTTCAAGACAAGGATCACGTGGTCGTAGATCACCTCGATGTTGGCCACATCAAGGATGGGGGCCGTCGCGTCTTGGGGCTGCGGCGGGTCGGCGGTAAGGGGTTCGCTCAACGATTGGGCTCCTGGAAGATCCGCTTCGAAGCCTAGCCCATATCGGAGCAAACGCCAGCTTTTCCGTTGCCGCGAGCTTGCCGCCGCCCCTCGGCAGGGCTTGTCGTGCGAACCGGGTTGACTACATTGAAATTCTGAGTTTTCAGTAATTACAGAAATATCTGGCGCGCGGCTGGCACCCGTGGCCCGTGTTCGACCCGGCCCGTCGCCAAGGCCCAGCGGTTGAGTGAAGAGCCGTGGACGCGTTCATCCTGTCGCGCATTCAATTTGGCGCCAACATCTCGTTCCACATCCTGTTTCCCACGATCACCATCGCGCTGGGGTGGCTCCTACTTTATTTCCGGCTCCGCCACCTGCGCTCGGGCAAAGAGTCTTGGATGGATGCCTACCGGTTTTGGGTGAAGGTGTTTGCGCTCACCTTCGCGCTCGGCGTGGTCTCGGGCATCACCATGAGCTTCCAATTCGGCACAAACTGGCCCGGTTTCATGGAGCGCGTGGGCAACATCGCCGGCCCGCTCCTCGCCTATGAGGTGCTGACGGCGTTCTTTCTGGAAGCAGCGTTCCTGGGCATCATGTTGTTTGGATCCCGCCGGGTGCCGGGATGGCTGCACACCACGGCAACGGTTCTGGTGGCGGTGGGCACGACCATTTCCGCCTTTTGGATCCTGGTCTTGAACTCTTGGATGCACACGCCCGCCGGCTTCGAGATGCGCGACGGTGTTGCCTACGCCACCGACTGGTCGGCGATCATCTTCAATCCGTCGATGCCCTACCGGCTCGCTCACATGCTTTTGGCGTCCGGGCTCACGGTGGCGTTTCTGGTGGCCGGGGTCAGCGCCTTCCGGCTCCTGCTGGGCGATCGCTCCGATGGGCTTCAAAAGGCGATGGCGACGGCGGTCGTCCTCGCCGCTGTGCTCGCGCCTTTGCAAATTTTCGCGGGCGACATGCACGGTCTCAACACCTTGGAGCACCAGCCGCAAAAGGTGGCGGCGATGGAAGGCAACTGGGAAACCGGGCCCCATGTGCCGCTGGTTCTGTTTGCCATTCCCGACCAGGACGCCCGAGAAAACCGCTACGAGTTGGCGATCCCTTCTGGCGCCAGTCTGGTCCTAAAACACGACCCGGCAGGTATCGTGCCGGGGCTCAATGATTTCGTGGCGGCAGACGGAACGCCGCTCCACCCACCCGTAAAGCCGGTATTTTATGGGTTTCGACTGATGGTGGCGACCGGCATGACGATGCTTGGCCTTTCTTTCCTCGGTGCGTTCTTGCTTTGGAAGCGGCGCGGCGATGTGACGGCACGGTTGGGCCGCTGGCCGCTGCGCGCGTTCGTGGCCATGACCTTTTCGGGCTGGGTCGCAACCCTTGCCGGCTGGTACGTGACCGAAATTGGTCGCCAGCCCTGGCTCGTGAACGGTGTCCTCACCACTGCCGACGCGGTGGCGGATGTACCAGCGCCGATGGTTCTGACGACACTGGTGGGCTACCTCCTTGCCTACGCCCTCCTCGTGGCGGTCTACGTATTCGTCATTTTTTACTTGGCGAGCAAGGCCGCTCGCGGCCCAGTAACACCGGCAGAGAGGATGCCGCCGTCAGGCGCGCCGATCAGTGCCGCTTTTCCCGCGGAGTAGTTCGATGACTTGGTTTGGCGATCCGGCCGAGTGGCTTCCTTTCGCGTTCGCGGCGCTCATGGGCATCTCGATCCTGACCTACGTCGTGCTCGACGGCTTTGACCTTGGCGTCGGGACGCTCTTTCCCTTCGCCTCACCCCATGAGCGCGACCGCATGGTGGCCTCCATTGGTCCGTTCTGGGACGCAAACGAAACCTGGCTGGTGCTCACGGTGGGAATTTTGCTGGTAGCCTTTCCCGTGGCCCACGGCATCATTCTCACGTCGCTCTACTTGCCGGTGGCTTTGATGTTGCTGGCGCTCATCGCGCGGGGTGTGGCGTTCGAGTTTCGCGTCAAAGCGCCGATGAAGCACAAATGGGCCTGGAACACAGCCTTCTTTGGCGGCTCGCTGCTCACCTGCCTCAGCCAAGGGTTTATGCTTGGCCTATACATCATGGGGCTCCAATGGTCGCTGGCGACGGTGGCGTTCTCCATGCTGACGGCGGTGTGCTTGGCGGCTGGCTTCGCCTTCATCGGAGCGACCTGGCTGATCGGCAAAACGGAAGGATTTCTTCAGAAAAAAGCCGTCCGCTGGGCGCGCTACAGCCTCGTGGGCGTGGTCGCCGGCATCGCCGCCGTCTCCGCCGCCACGCCCCTCGTCTCACCGCGCATTTTCGACCGCTGGTTCCAATTCCCGGAGATCTTTTGGCTCGCGCCCCTGCCGGTGGCTTCCGGGCTGATTATTGTGGCGCTCTGGTGGGGTATCGGGAGACTACCGGCGAGCAAGGACGCTTATGCATGGGCACCGTTTTGTGCAACGACCGCGCTTTTCGCCCTCGCCTTTGCCGGTTTGGCCTACTCGTTTTATCCCTACGTGGTGCCCGGCCGGCTCACGATCTATGATGCCGCCGCCGCCCCAGAAAGCCTCTTCATCATCCTAGTGGGCGCACTCTTCGTGCTTCCGGTGATCGTCGCCTACTCGGTGCTCGTCTATACGGTGTTTCGCGGCAAAGCCCGGGACTTGAGCTATGAATAGGGACGTGACAGGCAAACGAATACTTGGAAATGAAAGTCGCGATATTGCGGGCGTCACGCCTTTAAAAAAAAGCATGACGCCCGCTCATTATTCCGGTGCGAAACCCAGCTAGCTCGCGGCACAGGCCTCCGTACGCGCCGGCCAAGGATCGTTGGCTTCCTTATACTCGTTCGCCGCGTTTTCCAGCATCGGGCGAACCTTTTCAGCCATGGGCGAGAACCAATCCGACACCGGTTCCCAAGCCTCGCCGTTCCACTGCTGGACGTAGACTTCCGACTGGCCGGCATGGTCGCTGCACGACAGGCGTAGCGGTTTCATGAAGCCCGAAAGACCTGCTTCCTTCAGGCGCTCTTCGGTGATGTCGAGGTTTTCAAGACCAGCGCGCACGTCAGCCGGTGTTACGACGCTGTTGCCCGTCATTTCCTGGGCTTTACGCACGGCTTCAGCCATGAGGAACGAGTTCATCACGCCGCGATTATAAAGGTTCTCGCCGATCTTGGATTTATCGGAGACCTGGCTGAGATCCTTGTCGTAAACGTGGGTGATGATGTCTTGAATGGCCGGGAATTCCTGGCCCACACCATTGAAGTTCATCGTTTTGTAGCCCTTGGCGCCATCGCCGGCCGGGCGCGCATCGGCTTCGCCGCCGGACCACCAAACGCCGATGAATTTATCCATGGGGTAGCGCACCTTGGCGGCCTCGCGCACGGCCGTGGGGTTCATGGCACCCCAGCCCCACATGACCATGTAGTCGGGCCGGTCGCGGCGCACGTTGAGCCACTGGGACGACTGATTTTGCATGGCATCGAGGGGAACCGGATACTGGGTGAGCTCAAAGCCGTATTCGTTCGCAAATTCTTCCAGGAGCGGGATTGGCTCGCGGCCGTAGCCAGCGTCGAGGAAGATGTAACCCACCTTCTTACCGTTTAAGTTCTCAAGACCGCCTTCTTGCTCGCCGATGTATTTGATGGCGGCGGAGGCACCATCCCAGTAGGAGAGCGGCGGGTTGAACACCCACGGGAAAACTTCGCCGTCCGCCGCCGCCGATAGGCCGTAGGCCATGGACAGCACCGGAATACC
Source organism: Pseudomonadota bacterium (assembly GCA_039189655.1). Lineage (GTDB taxonomy): Bacteria > Pseudomonadota > Alphaproteobacteria > Rhizobiales > Amorphaceae > Acuticoccus. Next base: position 36,442 of record JBCCYN010000008.1, read on the forward strand.
GTCAACGCTCGCCTTTGGGATGAGCTGCAGTGTGATGCCCGTGGAGTAGGGGTTCACCACCAGCGGTGAGCGGTCCTTAAGGCTGTCGTAGCACTCAACGCCCTTTTGGGTGTTGTAGCCGGTCTCGCATTCTTCGATGGCGATTTTGACTCCGCCAATGCCACCATCGCGCTCGTTGAGCATGGTGAGGTAGTCGCGCATGCCGTCGGCGATGGGGATGCCGGACCCGGCGAAGGGACCTGTGCGGTAGGTGAGGAGGGGCAGGAACAACTCGCCGTCCTGGGCAAGGACGGGCGGCGTGATGCTCGCTGCCATAAGCCCCGCAATGGCAAGGCCGGTTAGGCGTTTCATGGCGTCTGTTCTCCCTCAACTTATGTCTAGTTTGCCGGAGTGCTCCGACTGCTGGAATGACGCTAAACCAGCCAGAGGGGAATCGCCAACGCCGCGACGTCGCCCGCCGCGGGTGGTGGCGTTCAGACCCCGCCTTCGAGACGTTCAATGAGGGCGTCGAGCATCCCGTCGCAGCGGGCAAGGTCGTCCTCGGTGATGAATTCGTCCGGGCGGTGGCCCTGGGCCATGGAACCAGGTCCGCAAACGACCGCTGGAACCCCCAAGCCTTCTGCGAAAAGCCCGCCCTCGGTGCCATAGGCCACTTTGATGGTCCCGTTGGCGCCGGTGAGCCGTTTTACGAAATCCACCGCTTCGCTGGCTTTGTCGGTGCTGAGGCCGGGGTAAGCAAAATCCCTTTTGATCTCAATCACGGCGTCCTCGTCGCCAGTGGCCGCGACAATTCGTGCGGCGTCACCTTCGAGCTGGCCGATGATCTCGTCCATGTTGTCTTCGGCGAGGGCGCGAATCTCGAAGTCGAGTTCGGCGCGGTTCGGCACGATGTTGAGCGCAACGCCGCCGGCGAGTTTTCCGGCATGGATGGTGGTGAAGGGGACATCGTAGTCCCCGTCGCGCCCGCCACTCCCCTCAATTTCCGCCTGCCTCTCGCGCAACGCCACAATGAAATCCGCCGCGAGGTGAAGGGCGTTGAGCCCCAAAGGTGCGAGCGCCGAATGGCTTTCGCGGCCACCGAACGTCGCCTTGAGCGCCGTCTTTCCTTTGTGACCGGTGGCAACGGCAAGGCCCGTGGGTTCGCCGATGATCACCAGCGCCGGGCGGAACGGCATCTGCGCCAGCAGATCGATGAGTGGGCGCACGCCAAGGCAACCCACTTCCTCGTCGCAGGAGAGCGCGATGGCGAGGGGAGTTTTGAGATCGCGACTGCCGGCCCGTTCTGCGGCCGCAATGGCGGCGGCACAAAACCCCTTCATGTCCGCCGTACCGCGCCCATAAAGGCGGCCAGCCTCCCGCGTGAGGGCAAAGGGCGGCTTTGTCCAAGCCTGCCCCGTCACCGGCACCACATCCGTATGGCCTGACAGGACCACCGCCGGCCGATCCGCAGGGCCGATGACCGCATAAAGGCTTTCGCGCCCTTCCTCGAAGGGGATCTTTGTGATCTGCGCCCCGGCAGCCTCCAGCAGATTCGTTGCGTAAGCCATCAAAGCCGCGTTCGGCGTGCGCGATACGGTGTCAAAGGCGATGAGGTCGGAAAGAATAGCTTGGCTGCGCGACATTTCTCCTTGTGGCGGGTGCACTCCTGGCTGGCAAGGCCGCACCGACTGGGGCGGGTAAGGCGCTCAGTCGGCCTTGCCGGGGTCAACGTCGGAGAGGGAGCCGATGACCCGTTGCTCGAAGTCCACGACGGAACCGGTCATGAGGCCCGATTCCGGCGAGCCGAGGAAAAGGACCGCGCGAGCCACGTCTTCTGAGCGGGCGATGCGACCGAAGGGTTGGGCAGCATCGGTTTCGGCAAGCCAGTCCTCGCCCCGCTGGTGCCAGTCCCCGGTCTGTATCCCATGCTCACCCTCCGTCGCGGTCCAGCCCATATTGAGGGCGTTCACCCGTACCCGGTCGCCGGCAACGGTGTTGGCAACGTTCTTGGAGAGGACACCAAGGGCCGCTTTCGACGCGCAGTAGGCAGAGATCATCGGCGGTCCCGCGTGGGACACGATGGAGGCGATATTGACGATGGTGCCTTGGGTCTTTCGAAGGTGCGGCAGTGCCCGCTGCATCAAGAAGAACGGCGCCCGAACGTTGATGTTGAAGGTGCGATCGTAAAGTTCGGGGGAGGTGCTATCGATGGTGCCGCGCTCGGTGAAGCCCGCTGCGTTGACGAGCATGTGGATGGCGCCGAAGTGCTCCGCCGCCTCGTCGATGACGCGAAAACACGCATCCACCTCAGAAAGGTCGCCTGCAACGCACAGTGCCGGGCAGGAAAGATCGGCTGCGACGGCCTCCAGCTTAGAACGCGTTCGGCCGGCAAGGACGACACCAGCGGCACCACGAATGGCTGCCAGCCGCGCCACCGCAGCGCCCACGCCCTGGCCACCGCCGGTGACCACCACAATCTGACCTTCGATGGGCCTGCCATGGGCGTCAGCCTCGGATATCGCTCTAGCGGTGGCGTAGTCGTTGGTGGTCATGTGTGTCCCCGTCTTCCTTTGTTGGATCGCCTCGCCAGCCGATGTGGCTGGCGGAGTTGACGCCGTGGGATGTGCTTGCATAGTCCTGCGCTCGGCGAAATACCGGTGGCCACATCGATTTTCTGCATGATCGGGGCGGCCATGGCGTCGCCGCGCGACTTTGAAGGACCAAGCCCAATGACTGCGCAGCCGCGTAGCGCACCCCCGCCGCCAGCGCGTCCCGTCCGCGTCAACGCTTCGGCAATGGAGTCGCTGATCGAGGGCATTATGGCACGCGGGGGAGCGACCGACGACGAGGCCGCCGAGACCGCAAGCCATCTCGTGGGCGCAAACCTTGCCGGCCATGACAGCCACGGCATCGCGCGTATCACGCGCTACCATGCTTGGCTGAAGGACGGGACGCTCAAACCCGGCACGGACCCGAAGGCCATCGTCGATACACCGGCGCTGATACAGTTCGACGGACAGCGCGGGATTGGCCAGTACCTTTGTGCCGCGGCCACCCGCGCGGGGATCGAGCGCGCGAAAGCCAACGGTTCCGCTATCGTGGCCATGCGCCGGGCAGGCCACATCGGTCGGCTTGGCCACTATGCGGAGATGGCGGCGGAAGGCGGGATCGTCAGCATTCAATTCTGCAACGTGGCCGGTTCGTTGCTCGTGGCACCCTACGGGGCAGCCCAGCGCACCATGTCCACCAACCCCGTCGCTGTGGGTATCCCCAACGGTCCCGACGATCCGTTCATTTTGGACTTCGCCACCGCCTATGTGGCGGAGGGCAAAGCGCTGGTGGCGGCCACCGGAGGCAAAGCCCTGCCGGATGACGCGCTTGTGGGCGCCGATGGGGTGCGTACGGGTGATCCAGAAGCCCTTTACGGGGCAAGTGCCTTCACGGCTTTGCCGGACGCCAGCGGAGGGACGGGAGCACTCCGCACCATGGGTGAGCACAAGGGGTCCGGGCTCGCCCTTGCCTGCGATCTCCTGGCAGGGGTCCTCACCGGCAACGGCACCAATGCCGGCGACGAGCCTTTCGGAAACGGCTGGTTGGCGATTTTCGTGGAGCCAAGCCGGCTCGACGACACATCAAGGTTCACCGCGGGGGTCATGGACTACGTTCATATGGTCCGAACCGCCAAGCTTGCCGACGGCTTCGACAAGGTTCGCATTCCAGGAGACGTGGAGCGGGAGACACGTGCGGAGAGGCTGGCAAACGGCATTCCGCTGTCACCGGTGCTGCTCGATGCGATCCTTTCGATAGCCGCGGAGCTTTCAGTCGATTTTGAACGCGACAGTCTTTTGGTCTCGCCCCATAGCGATGCCCCGCGCCCGGCAACGGATTAGGGCGCCGATCGGGAGATAGTGCGGGCCTCGGCAGGGCCGAGAAACCATCATGGGGCGCCGGAGGTGCCGATGGGACCAGAATCGTCCAGGGCGCTGTCCAGGTTCATGGCCGCGGTGATGAGCCCCAGATGGGTGAGCGCTTGGGGAAAGTTTCCGAGCGCCTCCCCAGCGGCCCCGGTTTCCTCCGAAAAAAGCCCCACATGGTTGGCAAAGCCCAGCATGCGCTCGAAGATGAGCTGCGCCTCGTCCAGGAGCGGCGGGTCGAACCGGCCCGAGTGGGCGAGGGCATCCACCAGCCAGAACGTGCACAAGTTGAACGTGCCCTCGCCGCCGCCAAGACCATCGCCCACCGTCTCGTGATTGTAGCGGTAGACCAGGCTGTTCGCCATCAGGCCGCCGTCCTTGGGGGAGCTTCGCACGGCATTCAGGAGCCGCAGGGCGCGGGGCTCGCCCGGCGACAGAAAGAAGGTCAGAACCATCATGAGGTTGGCGGCGTCGAGGGTTTTGTTGTCGTAGTGCTGGGTGAAGATGCCCAGCTCCTCGTCCCAACCGCGCTCCATGATCTCTTCATAGATGGTATCGCGCACGGACATCCAGCGCTCGCGGTCGGCAGGCAGCGAGCGGCTGCTGGCGATTTTCAGCGCGCGGTCGATGGCCACCCAGCACATCAGTTTGGAATAGACGAAATGTTGGCGCCCGCCGCGCGTCTCCCAAATGCCCTCATCGGGCCGCTGCCAGTTATCGCAGACGAATTCGATGATGGTGCGGATCGTCGCCCAAGCATCTCGGCCGATGGGCCGAACGTGGTTGTTGAACAAGTAAAGCGCATCGAGAAGCTCGCCGTAGACGTCGAGTTGCAGTTGATCGAAGGCCCCATTGCCGGTGCGCACGGGTTTTGATCCGCGGTAGCCGTCTAGGTGACTGAGATCCTGCTCGGGTAATTCTTTGCGACCGTCGATGCCGTACATGATTTGGAGTGAGCCGTCTTCGTGCGGCGTTGCGCAGATGTCATGCAGAAAATTGGCAAACCGCGTCGCCTCATGGGTAAAGCCCAGCCTGACGAGGGCAAAGACGGTGAACGCTGAATCGCGCAGCCAAGTATATCGATAGTCCCAATTGCGCTCGCCGCCGATGTCTTCCGGAAGGCTCGTGGTGGGTGCTGCAACGATGGCGCCCGTGGGCTCATAGGTCATGAGCTTGAGCGCGAGCGCGGACCGGTCGACCATCTCTCGCCAACGGCCGCGATAGGTGCTTTGGGAAAGCCAATCGCGCCAGTAGGTCACGGTGGCCGAAAAACTCGAGGCTGCTGCCTGGGCAACTGGCGCTGCGCCCTCAAGCTCACCGGGGGCGCAGCCGTGCAAAATAAAGTCCGCGCTGTCCCCATCCCTGAGGGTGAATTCTGCGATGGCGGCCCCGTCTTCGATGGTGATGGGTATGGATGCGGTGAGGCAAAACGCGCTCGACGCGCTGACGAAGCTGACACCCGATGGGATCGCCTCCACTAAGTGGCCTTCGCGGCCGAAGTCGAACGCCGGCTTGCACACCATGCGCATGCGCACGTGCTTGTGCACCGCCGACACCCGGCGCACCACATGCCTGCGCCCCTTGGGAAAATCTGCGCCGCCGCCGACGGGCATGAAGTCAACCACTTCAGCCCCGCCGGTGGGCGACAGGAACCGCGTCACCAGCACGTTGGTGTTGGGCCAGTAGTATTGTTTATAGACAGGCTCGACGTCTTCGGCCGGCGCGATTTTAAAGAACCCGCCTTTCTCGTCGTCGAGGATTGCGGCGAAGACGGCGGGTGCGTCAAAGCGGGGCAGGCACAACCAGTCGATGGAGCCGTTGAGATTGACGAGGGCGGCAGTGTGCATATCGCCGATGACGGCGTAGCTGTCGATTGGTTGGTAGCCCATAGTTTTCCTGGCTCACTGCGCGGTGCGCGAACGTTTTTTCGGCTTCAGCTTTGCCGGACCTTGGCGCATCTAGATTGCCCCGTGCAAGGCGCTCCGTTGTTGTGCGCCCCAAGCCCGAAAGGATGACGAAATTGGCTTCCCAAACTTTCAATACCGATCTGCCGGACTATAGCACCATGCCGAGCCTCCTTGTCGGACAATGCGCGCTGGTGACGGGCGCGAATTCTGGCATAGGCCGGGCCGTGGCGCTGGGATTGGCCGCGGCGGGGGCAGACGTTGCCGTCAATTTCGTGACCAACAAAGAGGCCGCGGACCAGGTGGTGGCCGACATTCAATCCATGGGCCGCCGCGCCATGGCGCTCTACGCGGATGTCTCCCAGGAGGACGCCGTCACGGCCATGTTCGCCGCGGCGGTGGAGATGTTCGGCACCATCGACATCTGCGTGCCCAACGCCGGCCTCCAGCGGGATGCCGCCTTCGCGGACATGACCCTTGCCCAATGGAACAAGGTGATCGACGTGAACCTCACCGGTCAGTTCTTATGCATCCGCGCTGCGGTGCGCGAATTCTTGCGGCGCGGGGTTCGCAAGGACGTATCGGTGGCGGCGGGAAAGATCATCTGCATGAGCTCTGTGCACGAAATCATCCCCTGGGCGGGGCACGTCAACTACGCCGCATCCAAAGGCGGGGTCGAGATGATGATGAAGAGCCTAGCCCAGGAACTCGCCCCGCAGCGCATTCGCGTCAATGCCATCGGCCCCGGCGCCATCCGCACGCCCATCAACACCGAGGCGTGGCAGACCGAGGCCGCCTACGCCGACCTCATGACCCTGGTGCCCTATCGGCGCATCGGCGAACCCCAGGACATTGCCCAAGCTGCGGTTTTCCTCGCGTCTGACATGGCCGACTACATCAACGGCGTTACGCTTTTCGTGGACGGCGGCATGACGTGCTATCCGGGGTTTGCCACCGGCGGCTGATGCTGGGGTCGCAGCTGCCACGCTCATCCGCGGCTGTCTAAAACAGGTCACACAGTCATGCGGTCGCATGACCTGCTCTCAATTCTTGTTTCTCCGCGCGTTTCGAGGCGCAACATGATTCCATGGTGCTGAAACGCGCTCTAGTTCAAGCAAAGGCCCCGTCGAGATCGTTCCCCAGCAGCGCTGTCATGTCGAGGGAGTCCCCGCTCTCGTCATAGGCGTAGGGCGAGCGATCATCGTTCCGGCCGCCGCCTTTACCCTTCTTGTGCGCCTCATCACCCTTCTTGTACGGCTCATCGAGCGGGGCAAAGGACGCCGAGCCCTTGTCATCGTCGATGATGCGCACAAGCGCCACTTTTCGTTCAAGCGTCGCCCCCGTAACGACCTTGAGGATGACGCGAACGATCTCGGTGCCTTCCACCAGGGCGTCATCCAAGATCTCAAAGGCGGCGGACTGCTCAGTCTCTCCCGGCCGAAAGACCACCTTGCCCCGCCCGCCGATAAAGTCTTCACCGTCCTCTGCAGTATGGCCGCGCAGGCGATAGACGATCTTGACCTTCTCGTCCGATGCCTCGGAAAGCGCGAAGTTCATGAACGCGAAACTGTCGTCCTCTCTCACCTTGATGTTTGGCGTTGACACAATCGGCAGGGGCGGGCCGCCGTCGTCTCCCAGTATGGTGCCGGTGGCTTGGGTCGATCCGCCCGGACCCTCAAGGTTTAGGGTAAAGGTTTCGTCGCCCTCGCCGATGGTGTCGCCCAAAATTGCCACACTGACGGTTTTGTACGTTTCTCCCGGCGCAAAGACCAGCGAACCCTCCTTCGCCAAATAATCTTCGCCGGCAGTGGCCGTCCCGTCGGCGGTCGCGAAATCCACCACCGTCTCGGTATTTACGGGTTCGGAAAGGTTGATCTCAAAAACCATGTTTCGGGTGCCGCCACCGGTTTCGTCGAGCAACGGCTCCAGAAGCTCCAAGGCGTTTTCCCGGGGCGTGCGCCAGTCGTCTTGAAGGATGCCGCCGGTGTCGCCGGAGTTCGGGTTCCACGACCACCAGGCAAAGTGCATCGCCTCTGCGCCCGGTTCCACCGTGCCGTCACCGTCAAAATCCCCGCCCAGATACTTGACGATGGCATCGGCCCAGGCCTGGTCGACGTCCGTCTCCAGCTTGCTGCCGAACTCACCCAGGAAGATGGGTGCAATGGCCTCTTCGTGAATAAAGCCCCAGTTTTCACGGAAGACTTCGTAAAGGTCGCTGCCATCGAAAAACCACGGCTGCGCGAACACAGACGCCGGATAGTCGTGGGGCGAATAGACGAGCTTGTTCGGGGTGGAAAGCACCACCGGCCGGTCCGCGACCCCCTTGAGGCTGCCGCCCCACCAGTAGTTATCGCCATTGTAGCCGCCGACGCCCTCCACAACGATCAACCAGTCCGGTGCGAACTCAAGGACCGCGTTGCCCGCCCGCTCGGCCGCCGCCGCCCAGTCGTTCCATTGGGCGCCGTGGGGCTCGTTGACGAGATCAGCGCCGATGATGGCCGGGCTGTCGCCGTACCGCGCGGCAAGAAGTTCCCAGACCTCGATCCAATCGTCCTCGCTATAGCCGCCGTCGAACCAAAGGCCGTTTCCGTTCGGGCCGGGACCGGCCGCCGAGCGATGGTTGTCGAGGATGATTCCCACCTCGATTTCCTCGGCGTACGCGACAATCTTATCGAGAATTTGGATGGCGCTGAGGTTTTGAAGGTCTGGATTGGCGCCAAGATCGATTCCGTTCGGCACCGCGTCGCCGTCCAAGATCGCCTGCAAGGAGAACGGAAGGCGGATGGCGTTAAAGCCGGTCGCCTTGATCTCGTCCATCATCTCTTGCCAGTTGCGCGACCAAAGCCCATGGGGCGCGAAGGTTTCGGTTTCCATGCCGAACCAGTTGACGGCCCTGATCTGCACCGTCTCGCCGTCTTCGTTGACGATCGTGGCGCCGCTGGTGGTGAGAGGGCCGAACAACGATGGTGTTTGGACCACCTCTTCGTCGCCCTCGTCCTTCGCCACGTCATCCACGGACACTTCTGGGATGACCGCCGGAACCGGCTCTTCGCTAGTGAAGAACAAATCATCCGCCGAGCCTTCGGCCTGGAAACCGAACCCCACACTCTGTCCGCCCGCGACGGCGCCATTATAGACTGAGTTCGCCAGGAGATAGCGGTCGCCGTCACGCGACACGATGGTCGCATCCCAGATGTTGGTGATCTCCCCATCGAAGAAGAGCTCCACCTGCCATCCGTTCACCGTCTCCTGCGGCGTAAAGCTCACCGACGCGACGAAGCCTTCGTTCCACACAGCATCTATTTCGTGGCTAACAAAACCTGGTGTTGCGGCCATGGCTGTTTCCTTTGTGATCACGAATCCGCTGACGGGTGCGGCGACGGATGGGAATGGATTCAACCTTGCCGGCCACTCGAGGCTTGGCTAAATCTATGATTTATTAACTTAACGCATATCGAAAACAAAAAATAAAGTATATTATGAAGTGATTAATTAGTGAGTGATGTCGATAATTTTTTCTCTGCTCTATAGCGCAGCTCAATCTGTTCCCGCTCCAACGGTCCGCCGCCGAAAAAGCGTTACAAGTTAAGGTTTTAGCTACCGGAGCCGATAAGCAGCGCCCCTGGAACATGCACTATAAATCATGACGACCAAGGGGCGGAGTTGCGACAACACGCCATCGGATAAAGATCTTTTTGGTGGCCAGCGCCGGGTCGCGACGTGCGGCTTGCTCAAAAGCTCCTTGGACCCACCGCCGGTGCGGTGAGCCGAAATTGGCATCGACCGGACGCGGAGCGGCCTCGTGTGACGGTGATCAAAGGCGCACAATTTTTGCGGTGAAGTTGGGACGAAAAGCGCAATATTTGCGCTTGACTAGCATCCTTGCGGGAGCGAGGCTTTGCCTATGACCACTTGATGACAGGGGTTTTGCGGCCGGACCGCTGCCTGCCGCACAGCGTCGGAGGCATAATGCGAAAGTTGTGTGCGAGTCTGTTGTTCTTAGCTGCGGCAACCCAGGCTGCAGCTGCCGTTGAGACGCCGCCGGTGGTGGATGTGGAGCTTGTCCTTGCGGTGGATGTTTCCTGGTCCATGGATCTGGATGAGCAGGTGCTCCAGCGCCAAGGGTACGTGGACGCCATTCGGCATCCGGAGGTGATGGCGGCCATTAAGAAGGGTGACTGGGGCCGTATCGCGCTCACCTATGTGGAGTGGGCCGGCCACAATCTTGATCGCGTGGTTGTGCCTTGGACGATCATCGAGACGCCCCAGGACGCGGATGCGTTTGCTGAAGAGCTGGACCGTGCCGTGATCGGGCGTATGCGCAGGACCTCGATCTCATCTGCGCTTACCCGCAGCGCAGAACTTTTCGACAACGATATCGACGGGATGCGCCGCGTCATCGATGTTTCGGGGGATGGACCCAACAATATGGGCCTCCTCGTCACGGCAGCGCGCGACGAGGTCCTGTCGAAGGGCATCACCATCAACGGCCTCCCCATCATGATCAAGAGGGGCAATCCGGGCGGCTACTTCCATCTGGAGGAGCTCGACATTTACTATGAGGATTGCGTCATTGGCGGCTTTGGAGCGTTCATGATCACGGTGACCAGTGCCGGTCAGTTCCATGAAGCGATCCGCCGCAAGCTGATCCTTGAAATTGCAAGCGCTACGCCAAGAGTCGTGCCCGCCCAATGGCGTGCGCCCGGCAGCGAACCCCGCATCGACTGCACCATCGGCGAACAACAGTGGCGGGCCTGGCGCCGGTACGACCGCTGGTAGCTTTTCTTACTGCGGCTCCATCCTCTGGGGCCGGAAAAACTGTCGTTACCGTTGGTCTCGTCGCCGCGCTGAGGCGCCGGGGCCACGCGGTCCAGCCGGCCAAAGTCGGGCCGGACTATATCGACACTGCGTTCTTGACCGCGGCTGCTGGCCGTCCTGCGGTGAACCTTGACCTTTGGGCGATGCGACCGGCGCTGGTGGACTACCTTGCGGCACCGAGGGACCTGGTGGTGGAAGGTGTGATGGGGCTCTTCGACGGGCCGCAGGCGGGCGAAGGATCCTCCGCGGACGTCGCCAAGCGACTGCGCCTTCCGGTGGTGCTCGTGGTCAACGCGGAACGCATGAGCCACTCCGTCGCTGCCCTCGTGCACGGCTTTGCGAGCTTCGATCCGCAGGTGACCTTGGCCGGCGTCATACTCAACCGCGCGGGGAGTGTTCGCCATGAGGCGATGTTGCGCGATGCGCTGGCTGCCGTTGCTGTCCCCTTACTAGGCGTCATCCCCCGGGACGAAGCGCTGGCATTGCCCTCGCGGCATCTGGGTCTGAAACAGGCGCGCGAACATGGTGATCTCGGTGGCCGCATTGGCGACATCGCGGACACCGTTGCCCGTCATGTGGATCTGCCTGCGCTCGAAAACCTCGGCGGTGATCGATCTCCTGTGGGCGCGGCACCCCCAGACCCGTTGCCGCCGCTGGGGAGCCATATCGCCATTGCCAGGGACGATGCCTTTGCCTTCGTTTATGAGCACATCCTTGATGGGTGGCGGCGGGGGGGCGCAACGCTTTCCACTTTTTCGCCCCTTGCAGGCGAGGCGCCGAGCCCCGCTGCCGATGCGGTTTATCTGCCCGGCGGCTACCCCGAGCTTCACGGCAAAACCCTTGCCAGCAAGCGGGAATGGGTGGACGGGCTCCGTCGGCTGGCGGCGGCCGGCGCCCCAATTTATGGCGAGTGCGGCGGCTACATGGCGCTCGGAGAGCAGCTCGTGGACGCGGGCGGGGTCAGCCACCCGATGGCGGGTCTTCTGCCCATCACCACCAGCTTTGCAACGCCGCGCCGCGTTCTGGGTTATCGCCGTTTCACCCACGACGGCTCAGCCGCGCCCCTCCCGCGCACCCTCCGGGGCCACGAGTTCCACTATGCGAGCGTTGCCGCTGAGCCTGGCTCAATCTTCAGCGTCTTCTCGGCCACGGGAGATTGTCTCCCACCCTGCGGCCACCGAAGCGGCAGTGTGTGGGGGTCCTTCCAGCACATGATCTGCTTTGAGGCTTAGAGCGCGTTTGAGCACCACGGAATCATGTGGCGGCTCGAACCGCGCGGTGGAACAAGAACTTAGGTGAGGCCATGCGATAGCATGAAAGGGTGAACTGCGCTTGGCTCCGGCGCCGGAAAAACCCCTATGGCCTGTCGCTACTGGGGCAATCTCACCACGGCGCGCAACCCACCCATGGGACTGTTGACTAACCTCACGTCGCCGCCCTGCCGCCGGGCAATGTCGCGGGCGATGGTGAGGCCAAGGCCGGTGCCGCCATAGTCTTGGTTTCGGGCGGTGTCGATCCGGTAGAACGGGCGAAAGACGGCCTCTCGCTCTGTCTCTTCGATTCCCGGTCCATCGTCATCGACGGTGATGATCAGTGTGCTGTCGGAAAGCTCTGCTCGCACCAGAACGGACTTGGCGTGCACGGCGGCATTGGCGACGAGGTTCGTGATCAGCCGCTGGGTGGCGGTGGGTCGGATATGGGCGGTGAGATCGTTCGCCGCGTCCACCCGGGCGTTTTCGTAGCGCCTCACCGCATCGGCGATCAGGTCCGCCAGCGGGACGTCAGCCACCGGCTCGTCGGCATCGGTGCGGGCGAAGGCGAGATATTCCTCCAGCATGCGTTGCATCTGGTCGACGTCCTGGGTGAGGGCTTCCACGTCGCTTGATTCTTCAAGGAGTGCGAGTTCCAGCTTGAAGCGGGTGAGCATGGTCCGCAGGTCATGGCTGACGCCCGCGAGCATCTGGGTGCGCTGTTCCAACTGCCGCTCGATGCGCTGACGCATTTCCAGGAAAGCCCAGCCCGCCTGGCGCACCTCGATGGCCCCGTGGGGGCGCAGCGGCCCGACGGGGCGTCCCTGGCCAAAGCGCTCCGCCGCCGCCGCCAGCTCCTGGATCGGTCGCACCTGGCCGCGCAGAAAAAGGAGCGCGACGGCGATCAGCACCAGCGATGTGCCCGCCATCCAGACCAGCGTAATGTGGGAGTTGGTGGCATAGGTGTGGCTGCGCCGGGTGACGATTTTAAGAATCCCCACGGTGGTTTTCACGCGGATTTCCACGAAGCGACTGCTTCCCAGTGTGTCGATCCAGAAGGGGCGGTCCACCTGACGGCTGATCTGCCGCGAAAGGGTGCGATCGAGCAGCGAAAAGAACGGTTTCGAGGAGGGCGGCGGGAGCTTGTCGGTGAGGAGCAGCGACACCTCGCTGAAAAGGTTTCTTTGCGCAATTTCCAGGATCGCCGGCCGGCTTTCGGGTGCTGCGGCTTCCAAGAGATCCGCAACAGCGGCGATTTCCTCGGCGGTGGCGACCGACAGGCGCTGGGTCATGCTTTCCCAGTGACGGTCGAGAAACACAAAGGCCACCACCGACTGGAGCACGATCATCGGCACCACAATGATGAGGAGTGAGCGGGCAAACAGCCGACGCGGGAGCCGGCGCCGAAGCCACCGCTCCACCGGCGGGGGAAGGCCGAGCCAGCGCAGCACCCGGCGCCACAGCGGTCGGGGGCGCCTTGGCGCCATCCCCGAGGCCCGTGGCGCGGCGAGCGTCATCTTCTGTCGTTCCGCAGCGGGAGGAGGCGGGTCAGCATCATCGCTCCGGTTCCGGATCGGCGAGCAGCCGATAGCCTTGGCCGCGCATGGTCTGAAGATATTTGGGCGCCGCGGGGTCTTCTTCCAGCTTGCGTCGCAGTCGGTTGATCTGCACGTCGATGGCCCGGTCGCCTAGGTCCTCGTCGGCCACCAGTTCGTGCCGCGGGATCGTGGCACCCGGACGAGCAGCCAGCAGCCGCATGAGCCGGCGCTCGCGGTCGGTTAGGCGGACCGCTGCTCCGCTCAGGGTCAACTCCTCCCGGCGAATATCGAAGACAAAGTCGCCAAAGCGGATAAGGCGTGTGCTCTCCGGCCGGCGCTTCAGGAGGTTTGACAGGCGAAGGGCCAACTCGCGCGGTTCGAAGGGCTTGGTGAGGTAGTCGTCCGCGCCCAGCTCCAGGCCCTCGATGCGCTGGTCCGGGTCCGCCTTGGCTGTGAGCAGCAGGACCGGGAGTTCGCCGCGGGACTTTAGATGGCGAAGGAGCGAGAGCCCATCTTCGCCGGGCATCATGATGTCGAGGACGACGGCATCAAACACCAGCCCGTCGAGCCTCCGGCGCGCCTCCGCCGAATTCTCGGCCGCGGTCACCCGAAAGTCGTGTCCTCGCAAAAATCGCTGGAGAAGGGTTCGGATCCTTTGGTCGTCGTCGACCACCAGAATATGCGGGGCTTCGTCAATCTGGAGTGGCTCGCCGCCATCACGGGTGGGCATTTCCGTCAGCGCCCCTGTTGAATGATGCTGAGCACAGCGGCGCGTTCGTCCTCGTTCACAAGGGCGCCGAGAAAGGCGGCGATGGTCTCGCGCTCTGCCGGCCCCACCGCCGCCAGTGCCGTTTCGATGCGCGCGGTCTGAAGTTGCGCCAATCGTCTGGCGAGCCGGTGGCCCTCCAGCGTGGTGGAAAGATGTTTTTCGCGGCGATCCTTCTCGCCGGGGATCGCTTCGATCAGCCCGTCGTCGATGAGGGTGCGTAGGACGCGAGCAAGGCTCTGCTTGGTGACTTTGAGGATTTTGAGGAGTTCGCCCACCGTGAGGCTCGGGTGGCGATCAACAAAATGAAGAACCCTATGGTGGGCGCGGCCATATCCCGTCTGACGCAGCGCCTCGTCGGCCACACCCACAAAATCCCGGTACCCGAAGAACATGCGCTCGATGATGTCGAACGCGGGGCTAGCACCCTGGCGTGAAGCAGCTATGTCGAAGCTAGTTATGTCAGTCATATTGACTTACTAAGAAACAGGCCATACGTCGCCGCGTACCGAGGTTGACCATTGTTTCGGTTCAGTGCTCCTGTGTGAAATAATATTTCGTAGCGCAGGATGTGTTGCTGTTTCGGCGAGTGATGTCGGCCCGGCCTGGGAGCGAGGCAAGGAGAGACTTTGATGGCGGTGTCCTTCGATCAACTTGACGGCGAAATCTGGTTCGACGGCAAATTCGTGCCTTGGACTGAGGCGAAGGTGCACGTGCTGACCCACGCTCTGCACTATGCAAGCGCCGTATTCGAGGGCGAGCGGGCCTACAACGGGCGCATTTTTGAGGGTGAGGCACATACCGATCGTCTCTTTGCATCCGCCGAGGTCATGGGCTTCTCGATCCCCTATAGCAAGTCCGAGATCAACGAAGCGAAGGCGGAGGCGCTTGCCCGCACCGGCCTCAGCGAAGCCTATGTGCGGCCCATCGCCTGGCGAGGCAGCGAAATGATGGGCGTTTCAGCGCAGGCAAACACCATCCATACCGCCATCGCCGTGTGGGCTTGGCCGAGCTATTTCGATCCAGCGGCATTGGAAAAGGGCATCCGCCTCGACATGGCCGAGTGGCGCCGCCCCGATCCGCGCACCGCGCCGTGCCATGCCAAAGCTGCCGGCCTCTATATGATCTGCACGATCTCAAAGCACGCCGCTGAGGCTAAGGGATACGCCGACGCACTGATGCTCGACTATCGCGGTCATGTGGCCGAAGCCACCGGCGCGAATGTGTTCTTCGTCTTGGACGGCGTGATCCATACCCCGACACCAGATTGTTTCCTTGACGGTATTACGCGTCGGGCGGTCATTGGCCTTGCGCGCGAGCGCGGCATTGAGGTCGTGGAGCGCACCATTCTTCCTGATGAACTCGACCGGTTCGAGGCCTGTTTCCTCACCGGAACGGCCGCTGAGGTAACACCGGTGGCCGAGATTGGGCCGCACAATTTCGTTGTCGCGCCGATGGTGAAGGATCTCATGGCGGCCTACAGGGGTCTCGTGCGGGGCGAACCGGCCCTCGAAGAGGTGGCCTGAGGGGCAGGGCATCGCCCCGTCCATAGGGCGCGATCGGCTACCTGGGCGGGAATTGGCCTGCGCCGCCAAACCCTAGAGCGCGTTTCGGCGACATGGAATCATGTTGCGACTCGAACCGCGCGGAAAGACAAGAACTTAGGCGAGGCCATGCGATCGCATGATCGTGTAACCTGCTCAAGCAACGTGTTCTCGTCGGCTTCCCTTGCGAAACTGATTTTGCTGTGCTCACCCTCTGGCACGGAAAATAACAGCTCGCGAGGGAGATTCCTCATGAAAAAGTCGCTACTAGCCGCTGCCGGAGCGGTGGCCATCTTGGCTGCGACACCGGCGCTCGCCGACGACGTGAAGGTGGGCGTGTTGCTCGGCTTCACAGGTCCCCTGGAAAGCCTTGCCCCGGCCATCGCGTCAGGCGCCGAGCTGGCGATTTCCGAGGCGAACGAGTCCGGCGCATTTTTGGATGGCACCACGGTGGCGCCAGTGCGCGGCGACTCCACCTGCATCGACGCCGGGGCCGCCACGGCATCGGCCGAACGGCTCATCACCTCCGACGGTGTGGTGGGCATAGTGGGCGCCATGTGTTCTGGGGCCACCACCGCGGCCCTCCAAAACGCAGCGCTCCCCAACGGCGTGGTGATGATTTCGCCGTCGGCCACTTCGCCGGCGCTGAGCACCGTTGACGACAACGGCCAGTTTTTCCGCACCGCGCCGTCCGATGCCCGCCAGGGTGACGTGCTTGCCGATATTCTCACCGAGCGCGGGATCAAGAATGCCGCCCTCACCTACACCAACAACGACTATGGCAAGGGTCTGTCGGACTCCATTTCCTCGGCCTTTTCCGCCAAGGGCGGCAACGTCACCATCAACGCCGCTCATGAGGACGGCAAAGGCGACTACTCCGCCGAAGTGGCAGCGCTGGCGGCGGCGGGCGGCGATGTCCTGATCGTTGCAGGATACCTCGATCAGGGCGGCAAGGGCATTGTCCAGGCCGCGCTCGATTCGGGCGCATTCGACACCTTCGTCCTGCCCGATGGCATGGTGGGCGACTCCATCGTCGAGGCCATCGGCAGCGGCCTTGATGGGTCGTTCGGTATTGCACCGGGCTCCGATTCCGATGGCGCCAGCGTCTTTGCCGGCCTTGCGGAAAAGGCAGGCTTTGAGCCGGGCGTTTACTCCGCAGAGGCCTATGACGGCGCCGCACTCCTGCTCCTTGCCATGCAGGCTGCCGGCTCCACCGACCCGGCGGAATATAAGGCCAAGGTCATGGACGTCGCCAACGCGCCGGGCGAGCAAATCAAGCCTGGCGAACTCGGCAAAGCTCTCCAGATCCTGAAAGACGGCGGCGACGTGGACTACGTGGGTGCGTCCGCCGTGGAGCTGATCGGGCCCGGCGAGAGCGCGGGAAGCTTCCGTGAGGTGAACGTCGAAAACGGTGCGTTCGATACGGTCAAATATCGTTGACGCAGCTTGCCGAGGCGGCCCGGTCATCTGACCGGGCCGTCGCCCCGCCGCCAGCGCCCTCCGCGATGATAAAGGTGGAGGCGCTCTCCCGGTGGTTTGGGGGTATCCAAGCCGTACGGGACGTTTCCCTCACCATCGGGAAAGGCACCATCACCGGCCTCATCGGTCCCAACGGCGCCGGAAAGACCACGCTCTTCAACGTCATCGCCGGGCACTACGCGCCGTCCAGCGGCCGGGTTCGCCTGGATGGCCAGGACGTTACCGGGCTGCCGCCCCACGAGCTCTTCCAGCGCGGCCTCCTGCGCACCTTCCAACTCGCCCACGAGTTCCACTCCCTTTCGGTGCGCGAAAACCTCATGATGGTGGCCACCCACCAGCCGGGCGAAACCCTGGGCAACGCCTGGTTCCGCACCGGCCTCGTGAACCGCCGCGAGGGGGAGGTGCGTGAAAAAGCCGACGAAATTTTAGAGTTTTTGACGCTCACCCACCTCGCCGACGAGCGCGCCGGGAACCTTTCGGGCGGCCAGAAGAAGCTCTTGGAGCTGGGTCGCACCATGATGGTGGAGGCAAAAATCGTCTTCCTCGACGAGGTGGGCGCGGGCGTAAACCGCACGCTCCTTGGCACCATCGGAGACGTCATTCAGCGGCTTCACCAGGACCACGGCTACACCTTCTGCATGATCGAACACGACATGGATTTTATTAAACGGCTTTGCCATCCGGTGATCGTGATGGCGGAAGGCGCGGTGCTCGCAGAAGGCTCATCTGAGGAGATCATGGCCAACGAGGCGGTAATCGAGGCCTATCTCGGCCGAGGCTCGAAGCACAAAAAGCCCGGATCGAGCGCGTGAGCATTCTTTCTGCCAACGCCATGACCGGCGGCTACGGAAACGACGACATCCTTCACGAATGCTCCTTGGAAGCGGACCGTGGCGAGATTGCTGTGATCGTCGGGCCCAACGGCGCGGGAAAGTCCACGGCCATGAAGGCTGTCTTCGGCATGCTCAGCCTGCGCGAGGGCTCGGTAACGCTCGGTGGGCGCGACGTGACCCGCATGAAGCCCACCGACCGCGTCTCGGAGGGCATGAGTTTTGTCCCCCAGGTGCGCAACGTCTTTCCCTCGCTGACGGTGGAAGAGAACCTTGAGATGGGCGCCTACCTGCGGCGGGACGACATTTCCCGGACCATCGAAGAAGTCTACACCCTCTTTCCGGTGCTGAAGGAAAAACGGCGCCAGCCGGCCGGTGAACTGTCGGGCGGACAGCGACAACAGGTGGCTGTGGGCCGGGCGCTGATGACCAAGCCCGCTGTCCTTATGCTTGACGAGCCCACCGCAGGTGTGTCGCCCATCGTGATGGACGAGCTTTTCGACCGCATCATCGAGGTGGCGCGCACTGGCATTGCCATCCTCATGGTGGAGCAGAACGCCAAGCAGGCCCTCGAAATTGCCCACCGCGGCTACGTCCTCACCCAGGGCCGCAACGCGTACACCGATACCGGCGAAGCACTTCTTGCGAATGCGGAGGTTCGCCGCACCTTCCTCGGGGGCTGAGCGGTGGAGAGCATCCTCAACGCCCTCGTGGTGATCACCAATTTCGCCCTCATCCCGGGGATCACCTACGGCAGCCAGCTGGCCCTCGGCGCCTTGGGCGTAACGCTCATTTTCGCGGTCTTGCGCTTTTCCAACTTCGCCCACGGCGAAACCATGTCCCTGGGCGCCATGTTCGCGATCTTCGTCACCTGGGGGCTGCAGTCGGCGGGGGTCTCCATCGCGCCGCTCCCGACGGCCCTCCTCGCCCTTCCCATCGCCATCCTTTGCACCGTGGTCGTGGTCCTTGCCACCGACCGGGTTGTCTATCGTTTCTATCGCGAAAAACGCTCCGACCAGGTGATTTTCATCATCGTCTCCATCGGCGTGATGTTCATGATGGCGGGCCTCATCCGTTTCATCATCGGCCCCAACGACCGGCTGTTCACCGATGGGGCGCGCTTCATCATCGGTGCCCGAGAATTCCGCGAGCTGACGGGCCTTGCCGAAGGCCTTGCCATCAAGACGACCCAGCTCATCACCCTGGTGACCGCGGCGGTTTGCGTCCTGCTCCTCTTCTTGTTCCTGCAAAGGACCCGCACCGGAAAGGCCATGCGGGCCTATGCCGACAACGAAGACCTCGCCACCTTGTCGGGGATCGATGCCGGCCGCGTGGTGGTGATCGCCTGGGCGCTTTCCGCGGCCCTCGCCACCATCGCCGGCACCCTTTACGGCCTCGACAAGAGCTATAAGCCCTTTGTTTTCCAGGAGCTTTTGCTGCCCATCTTCGCCGCGGCCATCG
>JBCCYN010000009.1:0-55437 GCA_039189655.1 Pseudomonadota bacterium
CCTCATCGACTATGAAGAGGTGGCGCGCCTCGCCCACGAGCACAAGCCGACCTTCATCATCGCCGGCGGTTCGGCCTATTCGCGGCTCATCGACTTTGCAAAGTTCCGGGAAATTGCCGACAGCGTGGGTGCGATCCTCCACGTGGACATGGCGCATTTTTCCGGTCTTGTTGCCGGTGGCGCGATCCCGAGCCCCTTCCCCCACGCACACGTGGTCACCTCCACCACCCACAAAACCCTGCGCGGCCCCCGCGGCGGGATCATCCTCACCGACGACGAGGCCATCGCGAAGAAGATCAACTCGGCCGTGTTCCCGGGCCTCCAGGGCGGGCCGCTCATGCATGTCATCGCCGCAAAGGCGGTGGCCTTTGGTGAGGCTTTGCGCCCAGAATTCAAAGTTTATGCGCGCGATGTGGTTGAGAACGCCAAAGCCCTCGCGGAAGGCTTGAAGGGCCATGGGTTTCACATCGTTTCCGGTGGCACCGATACCCACGTGATGCTTGTGGACCTGCGCCCCAAGCGGATGACCGGCCGGGCCGCCGAAACGATGCTGGGTAAGGCCGCCATCACCTGCAACAAAAACGGTGTTCCCAACGACCCGGAAAAGCCGACCGTGACGTCTGGGATCCGGCTGGGCACCCCCGCCTGCACCACCCGCGGCTTTGGAATTGCCGAATTCCAGGAGGTGGCATCGCTCATCGCGACGGTGGTGGATGGTGCAAACCAGGCTGGTGAAGTGGAAGAGAACGTTCTGCGGGACGTGGAGGCGAAAGCCCACGCGCTCACCGGCCGTTTTCCCATTTACCGCTAGGCGATGATGGCCCGGCAGCGTGACCGCGCGGGCGGCTGATGCGCTGCCCTTACTGCGGAGCTGAAAACAGCCAGGTCAAGGATTCGCGTCCCACCGACGACGGCGCCGCCATCCGCCGCCGTCGGGTCTGCAACGGATGCGGCGGTCGCTTCACCACCTTCGAGCGGATCCAGCTGCGCGAACTGACGGTGGCGAAGCGCTCAGGTCGTCGCGAACCCTTCGAGCGAGCCAAGTTGGAGCGGGCCGTTGCCATCGCAACGCGCAAACGGGAGCTGGATGAGGCGCGGCTGGAGCGGATGATTTCCGGGATCGTGCGTCAGTTGGAAGCGTCGGGCGAAACGGAGATTTCCGCTGCGGCCATCGGCGAACTCGTCATGGAAGCGCTGCGCGTCATCGACGACGTCGCCTACGTGCGCTTTGCCTCCGTCTACCGGAATTTTTCCGAAGCCAAGGACTTTGAGGAGTTCGTCGCGGACCTTGCCCAGACGGTAAGCCGCAGAAACAGCGCGCCGGAGCCCGACGAAGCGTGATCGATCCCGGCCATGACGGGCGCTTCATGGCGGCCGCGTTAGCGCTGGGTCGCCAGGGACGAGGGCGCACGCTGCCCAACCCCTCGGTGGGTGCGGTAATCGTTCAGCCCTCCTGCGATGGGGGTGGGATCGTCGTGGGCGCAGGCCGCACCGCTGACGGCGGTCGGCCCCATGCGGAGACCGTTGCCCTCAGCCAAGCCGGAGGGTCTGCCCGGGGGGCGACCGCCTATGTGACGCTGGAACCCTGCTCCCACTTTGGCAAGACGCCCCCTTGCGCCGATGCCCTTGTGGCCGCTGGCGTCGCCGAGGTGGTCGTCGCGATGACCGACCTCAATCCGGTGGTGGCGGGAAGTGGCCTTCAAAAACTCCGCGATGCTGGGATTGCCGTACGGGTCGGCGTCCGCGCTGCCGACGCTGCAAGGGATCTCGAGGGATATTTTTCGCGGATGGGAAGGGGCCGACCCCACGTCACGTTGAAGCTTGCGGTCTCCGCCGATGGGGCGATCGGGCGTGCGGGCGAAGGCCAAGTGGCTATTTCAGGGCCTCAGTCTCGGGCGCGCGTTCATCTCCTGCGGGCCCAACATGATGCCATCGCCGTGGGGATAGGCACCGTCCTTGCCGATAACCCGCGCCTTGATTGCCGCCTTCCTGGCATGGCCGGCCAGTCGCCACGCCGTTTTATTTTCGACACGGCGGCACGTATCCCGCCAGACGCGCTTTTGCTCACCGGAGGGGCGGCAACCACCGTGCTCATCGGCGATGATGCGCTTCCGGCGCGGCGGAGCGCCCTTGAAAAGGCCGGGATCGACGTTCACGCCGTTCAACGCTCCGGGCAAACGCTCGATCTGCCGGCGGCGCTGGCGCATATGGCCGATCGCGGTATGGGCTCCCTACTGGTGGAGGGCGGGGGCCGCATCGCGGAGGCGCTGGCAGCCAACGAGCTCATCGACGCGGCCATCATCGTAACGGGGCCGGGAAAGGTGGGGGGCCGGGCGATCCGCCCCTTCGGCGGCGATGCGCTGGGACGACTTAGCGCTTACCTTCCCCGCGCCAATCATCTAGTTGTCGGCGAAGATCGCTGGACCTACTTGGACCGCCCATGTTCACTGGACTTGTCTCCGATATCGGCACCGTTGTTGCCCTAGAACCCTTTGGCGATGGCCTCCGGCTATCGATCAATTGCAGCTACGACCCCAACGACATTGCCATCGGCGCATCCATTTCGTGCTCCGGCGTTTGTCTCACCGCCACCACATGCGAGCCGGCGGATGGCGGCGCTCGCTTTTCGGTGGACGTCTCCACGGAGACGATGGAGAAAACCACCCTCGGACACTGGCAGGTGGGCTCGCGCATCAACCTTGAGCGATCGCTGCGCTTCGGCGATGAGGTGGGCGGCCATCTCGTCTCGGGCCACGTGGATGGCGTTGCCAAAATTGTCGAACGCCGGGACGAGACGTCCATGAGCTTCTTTCGCTTTTCCCCGCCCTCCGAACTCCTGCCGCTCATTGCATCGAAGGGCTCGGTGGCGCTCGACGGCACGTCGCTGACGGTGGTGGATGCCAAAGACACGTTCGGCGTCGCGATGATCCCGCACACCCTTGCCGTAACCACTTGGTCGGAGCGCCAGGAGGGCGATCTCGTCAACATCGAGGCGGACACATTGGCACGCTATGTCGCGCGTATCGCTGCCATGCAGGCGCTGAGCACCTGAACCGGAAACCATCTGCTATGAGCCGCGCCGCCACGTTCGCTCTTTGCGAGGCCATGCTTGGTCGCGGCGGCTTCCGTCCGCCGGTCCGGCTCGCTATGGTCCCCTTCGCTTAAGGAAACACCTATGACGGCACGCGCGCTCATTGTGGAAGCTCGCTTTCACGAAGACATCGCTGACATGCTCTTGAGCGGTGCGCGCGGCGAGTTCGAGCGGCGCGGAATGCAGCACGAGCTGATCAGTGTGCCTGGTGTCTTGGAAATTCCGCTCGCCCTTTCCATGGCGATCCACGCCGCGCGCCGGCGCGATCTCTCCTTTGACGTCTTTGTGGTCACCGGGTGCGTCCTTCGCGGTGAAACGGGCCACTACGATGTGGTGGCCGGGGAGGGGAACCGGGCGGTGATGGACCTTGCCGTGGCGGGCCGTCTTGCCCTCGGCAACGCTATCCTGACGGTGGAGAACATGGATCAGGCGCTGGAACGGGCCGATCCGGAGCGCATGAACAAGGGCGGAGAAGCGGCAGCGGCTGCCCTTGCCCTGTTCGAAATTCGCAACGCCCTCACGTGACTGGCAGCGCCAGCCGCGACCGGCCGAAGCCAGCGAACAAGCGCGCCGTAGCCCGCCTCGCCGCCGTCCAGGCCCTTTACCAGATGGACGTCACCGGCGCGGGCGCCCAGGACATCGTCAAGGAGTTCGAGCTCTTTCGCCTCAGCCAGGAATTGGAAGGCGAGACCCTCCGGGCTGCGGACCTCAACTGGTTCGATGGGCTTGTGTCGGGCGTCGTCAAAGACCAGCGCGCCATCGACGCGGCCATCGACGAAGCGCTGAAGGAAGGCTGGCCGCTGGCGCGGATCGACCTCACGTTGCGGGCGCTTTTGCGCGCAGGGGTGTTTGAGCTGATGCATCGCCCGGAAGTCCCCCTCAGGGTGGTGATCTCTGAGTATGTGGAGGTGGCAAAGGCGTTCTTCGGCGGTGATGAGCCGCGCCTCACCAACGGGGTGTTGGACCGCATCGCGCGCGGCGCACGGCCGGAAGACGTGGCAACGCCCGCGCGTGAACGCCCCGCTGGACGGTGAGCGCGGCAAACGCTCCGATCGATGAAGATGCGCTGATCGCGGAAATCTTTGCGCCCATTGCCACATCGGCTGCAGCGGACGGCATTGCCGACGATGCCGCGACCTTGGCGACCCACGAGGAGACGGTCGTCACGTGCGACGCGCTGGCCTCGGGCGTCCACTTCTTTGCGCAAGACCCACCGGACACCATCGCCGCCAAGGCGCTCCGCGTCAATCTCTCCGACCTTGCGGCCAAGGGCGCAGAACCCTTCGCCTATCTCCTGACCTTGGCCCTCGGCGCGGGCGCAACCCTTGAGTGGGTCCGAGCCTTCGCGGACGGATTGAACCGGGACCACGGCCGCTTTGGTGTGGAGCTTTTGGGGGGCGATACGCTGCGGGCATCACCTGGCGGTGGCACGACCATTTCCATCACCGCCTTCGGGCGGACGGCACCCGGTGCCATCGTTCGCCGGCGCTCCGCCAGGCCCGGGGACAAGCTGGTGGTCACCGGCACCATCGGAGACGCCGCGCTCGGGCTCGTGCTGCGCAGGGATGAAGGCCCACCCCATCTACCGGCGGTGCATCGCGAGGCTTTGCTGGCACGCTATCTTTGGCCTGAGCCGCCCGTTGCTGCTTGGCGTGCCGTGCGCTCCCACGCCCGTGCGGCCATGGACGTTTCCGACGGCCTCATCGGCGATGCGCTCAAGCTTTGTCGTTCGGCCGCCGTTTGCGCGGTCATCGAAGTGGACGAGGTGCCCCTATCGCCCGCCGCCAGGGCCTTTATCACGGGGGGCGGCGAACCGGCACGAGACCTGGCGCTCACGGGCGGGGACGACTACCAGATCCTCGCCGCCGTCGCGCCTGAAAAGGTGAACGCCTACTGCTCAGACTGCCGCTCCCACGACATCGCC
Source organism: Pseudomonadota bacterium (assembly GCA_039189655.1). Lineage (GTDB taxonomy): Bacteria > Pseudomonadota > Alphaproteobacteria > Rhizobiales > Amorphaceae > Acuticoccus. Next base: position 5,016 of record JBCCYN010000009.1, read on the forward strand.
ACAAGCGTCATCGGTGAACTTCATGAAGGTCGGCCGGGCGTGTCGCTACTGGAGCGGGGCGCGCCGATATCGGTCGATGATCGACGGTTTCAGCACTTTTAAAGCTCCAGACGCTTTTCCGAAAATAGCGCTTGCGCTACCACCCGCTGATGCTGGACGCCGATGATAGGCTCGCGCGCCGCAACGCGGTGGTTTTGGGGCTCGCGCAAGCGGTCGGCGGGGCCCTCACGTCCATCAACGTCGCCCTCGGTGGGCTGGTGGGGATCTATCTCCTTTCGGAGCAGAGCGATCTTGCCACCGCACCGGTGACCGCGATGATTGTGGGCGTCGCCGCCGGCACCATCCCGGCAGCGTTTCTGCTGGAGCGGCTCGGCCGAAAACTGGGCTTCATGCTTGGCGCGGTGATTGCCGGCGCCGGGGGGCTCATTGCCTTCGCTGCGATCATGCAGGGACTGTTTCTGCTCTACTGCGTCGGCACCTTCATCGGCGGTTTCGCCTTCGCGTTCGTGCAGCAGTACCGTTTCGCCGCCGCCGAAGCCGCTTCGCCGAAATTCAAACCCAGGGCCATTTCCTATGTCCTTGCCGGGGGCATTTTGGCAGGTGTCATCGGTCCGCAGGCGGTCATTGCCACGAAGGACTTCTTCCTTCCTGTCGCCTATGCTGGAGCCTATCTGGCGCAAGCGGGGCTTTCCCTGCTCACCCTTTGCGTCCTGTTGTTCTATCGGCCCTCCGCCCCGCAAAAACCCAGTGCCGACGCACCGCGGGGCCGCCCGCTTCTCGTCATCCTGCGCCAGCCGCGGGTGGCGCTCGCGATCCTGTGCGCGGTAGTATCCTACTCGATCATGACATTGGTGATGACGGCGGCGCCCCTTGCCATGATCGCTTGCGGCTTCACCACGGCCCAGGCGGCCATGGGTATCCAATGGCACGTGATGTCGATGTACGCGCCCAGCTTCTTTACCGGCGCACTCATTGCCCGTTTTGGCGCTGAGACAATCACGGCCATCGGGCTCATTTTGCTGGGGCTTGCAGGCATCACGGCACTCTTGGGCATCACGCTCGTGAATTTTTACGTGGCACTCATCCTGTTGGGCCTTGGTTGGAATTTCGGTTTCATCGGCGGCACAACGATGCTCACCGAGGCCCAGCGGCCCGAGGAGCGGGCGCGCACCCAGGGGGCGAATGAGTTCATCATGTTCGGCGTCGTCGCGGTGGCATCGCTGTCCTCGGGCATCCTCTTCCACTACATCGGCTGGGAGAGCATCAACTGGACGGTGTTCCCGATGCTTTTGATCCCGTTCGTGCTCCTCATTGCCTTCGCCTTGGTGATGCGGCGCCGCGTTGCAGTGAACCTGCGCGCCTAAGGTCCGCCCATCGTCCCACCACTGCGCGATTTTTTTGGCTGGATGCCGACGCGGCTTGATTTTGTGCGGCGCCGCAGGCAGAGATGCCGCACCGCACAAAGCTGCCTTCACCGAAAGTCTAAAAACACCGCGCTAACGGCGCCGAGGGAACAATGGTTGCAACGTTAATTGTCATCGCCTGTGGTTTGGTATCGCTGCTCTACGGGGGATGGGCGATCCGAAGCGTGCTCGCCGCGCCGGCCGGTACGGCCCGCATGCAGGAGATCGCCGGCGCGATCCAGGAGGGGGCATCGGCTTACCTCGCGCGCCAATACCTCACCATCGCCATTGTCGGCGTCGTGATTTTTGCCGTGGTGTGGTGGCTCTTGGGCATGCTCGTTGCCATTGGCTTTGCGATCGGCGCGGTTCTTTCGGGGATCGCGGGCTATATCGGGATGCTCGTCTCGGTCCGGGCCAATGTGCGCACCACCGAGGCAGCGTCGAAATCGCTCCAAGGCGGCCTCGACATTGCCTTCAAATCGGGGGCGGTGACCGGCCTCCTTGTGGCCGGCCTCGCGCTCCTGGGCGTGGCGGTCTACTTCTTCATTCTGACAGAGACCATGGGCAACGCTCCAACATCGCGCCTCGTCATTGATGCGTTGGTGGCGCTGGGCTTCGGCGCATCGCTTATCTCCATCTTCGCCCGTCTCGGTGGCGGCATCTTCACCAAGGGTGCCGACGTGGGCGGCGACCTGGTGGGCAAGGTGGAAGCCGGCATTCCGGAGGACGATCCGCGCAACCCCGCCACCATCGCCGACAATGTGGGCGACAACGTTGGCGACTGCGCTGGCATGGCGGCCGACCTCTTCGAGACCTATGCGGTCACCGTCGTTGCGACCATGGTGCTCGGCGCCATCTACTTCGCCGGCACTGAGTTCCTGGGCGCGGCGATGCTCTATCCCCTCGCCATCGGCGGCGCCTGCGTCCTCACCTCCATCGTGGGCACTTTCTTCGTCAAACTCGGCCCGAGCCAGAACATCATGGGCGCGCTCTACAAGGGCTTTGTGGTGACTGCGGTGCTGTCGCTTATCATCCTCGCCCCAGTCACATACCTCGTGTTCGGCTCCTTCGACGCGGCCATTTCGGTGGGCGGTGCTGTGGCTGAGGCGGTGAGCGAAGGTGCGGAAGTTCCCGCGGAGGCCGCCGCCGATGTGCAGGCCTTCACGTTCACGCCCCTTGATCTTTACCTCTGCGGCGTTGCGGGCCTCGTGATCACCGGTCTCATCATCTGGATCACCGAGTATTATACGGGCGTTGGCTACCGTCCGGTGCGCTCCATCTCCCAGGCCTCGGTGACCGGCCACGGCACCAACGTCATCCAGGGCCTTGCGGTTTCCCTGGAAGCAACGGCGCTCCCCGCCATTGTCATCATCGCGGGCATCATCACCACCTATTCCCTCGCGGGCCTCTTTGGGATCGCGGTGGCCGTGACGACAATGCTTGCGCTGGCGGGCATGGTGGTCGCCCTCGACGCCTTCGGCCCCGTCACCGACAACGCTGGTGGCATTGCCGAGATGGCCGACCTTCCCGACGACGTGCGCTCCACCACCGACGCCCTCGATGCGGTGGGGAACACCACCAAAGCCGTCACAAAGGGCTATGCCATCGGCTCGGCGGGGCTTGGCGCGCTGGTGCTCTTCGCCGCCTATACCGAGGACCTGCGCTTCTTCATCAATAACTCCGACCAATACCCCTACTTCGCCGGGCTGACGGAGGAGACGCTCAACTTCTCCCTCGCCAACCCCTACGTGGTGGTGGGTCTCTTCTTCGGCGGGCTTTTGCCGTTCCTCTTCGGCGGCATTGCCATGACCGCCGTCGGCCGCGCGGCCGGCGCCGTGGTGGAAGAAGTGCGCAAGCAGTTCCGCGAAAAGCCGGGCATCATGGAGGGCAAGGATCGGCCCGACTATGGCCGAGCGGTGGATATGCTCACCAAGGCGGCGATCCGCGAGATGATCATCCCGTCCATGCTACCGGTTCTGTCGCCCATCGTGGTCTTCGTGGTCATCAATGCCATTGCCGGTAAAGGCGAAGCGTTTGCGGCAACGGGCGCCATGCTCCTGGGGGTGATCGTGACCGGGCTTTTCGTGGCCATCTCCATGACCGCTGGCGGCGGCGCGTGGGACAACGCGAAAAAATCCTTCGAAGACGGGTTTGTCGACCGTGACGGCGAGAAGCACCTGAAGGGTTCTGAGGCCCACAAGGCATCCGTCACCGGTGACACGGTGGGCGATCCCTATAAGGACACCGCAGGCCCGGCCGTGAACCCGATGATCAAGATCACCAACATCGTGGCGCTCCTGCTTCTGGCGGTGCTCGCCCACTGACGAAATTCTTCACGCCGCGGGCGGCCAAGTCCGCGGCATGAACTTTTCAATGCGAAAGCGGGCGCCGTGATTAATGGATCGCGGCGCCCGCTTTCGGTTTTTGGGATCGGCTCCGTCTAAGACGGGGCACACTTTTTAGCCGGTTCGAACTTCCGCCTTGCCGTATTTCAGCGACTTAAGCAGCGCGGGCAGCAGCAAGAGATCCGCCACCAGAGCAGCCAGGAGCGTCAGCGCTGTGAGGGCGCCAAAGTGCCGGTTCACCAGGAAGCCTGACAGCGCAAACGGCAGAAAACTCGCGGCAAGCGCCAGCGTCGTCACCACCACGGCCGCGCCCACGGAACGGAACGACTGGCCGATGGCGTCCACCGTGTCCCTGGTTTCGGCCCTGATGCGCTGGAATTTGGCGAGGAGGTGGACAGTGTCGTCCACCACAATGCCATAAGTAAGGGCGGCAACGACCGTGACAGCGAAGGAAACCTCCCCTTCGGCAACGCCCCAAATACCGAACGCGATGGCGACCGGCAGCAAATTGGGCACAAAGCTCACAAGCCCGAGGCGCACGTCCCGGAGCGTCGCCATGAGGAGGAACGAAATGGCTGCCAGCGCAAGCGCCATTCCCACCACCATGGCCCTGGCACTGCCCACAGAAAGCTGAGCCGAGAGGATGGGAAGGCCCGAAACCAGCACCTCTTTATCGGGGAAAACCGATTGGGCCTCGGCGGCGAGCTGATCGCGGAAGTCTAGCGTGTCGCGCGAGGAGACCCCCCGCATGACGATGCTGATGCGGGTGTGACGATCCTCGTCGTCGATGGTGCGTGGCACCCCATTGAGCGCCAGCTGCTCGGCACCATCGCGGATCGCGGCGGCCGTGATCGGCGCGCCAGCGCTCGCCAACCTGTCGCGCACGTTGGAAATGCTGTCGAGGCGGGCCACCTCCGGTCGATCGGAAATCCATGCGGACAGCGTGGCCACCTGGTCCAGCGCATCCGGGGCCAGCGCGCCGCCCACTTCGCCGGTATCCACCGCCACATCGATGATGGTGGTGCCGGAAAGCTTTTCTTCAAAAAGGTCCGTGGCGCGGCGGATCTCGTAGCTCTCGTCGAAGTAGTGGGAGAAGGTGTCGTCCACGGTGATGAGGCTGATCCCGCCCCCCGCGGCAACGGCGATGAGCACACCAAGACCGATCACGGCCCGCGCGCGCCTGGCGGCCAGCATCCCCAACTTGCCGAGGGCGTTTTCCACCAAAATTCGATGTCTCCCTCGGCTCCGCGGCGCGAGCGTCAAAAGTGCTGGAAGAAGGGTGAAGGAGAGGAGCAGGATGCCCAAAAGGCCCGCGGCAACGATGTTGCCAAGGTCGCGAAACGGCGGTGCTTCGGCGGTGTTGAGGATGAGAAACGACAACAGCGTCGTCAGGATCGACAGGACCACAGGCTTGGCGTTGCGATCAAACGCCTCTGCAAGGGCAGTGGTCTTGTCGGCGCCCCTTCGCACCGCTTCCTGCCAGGCCATGGCGATATGAATGGCGCTCGCCACCGTAAGGCCCATCAGGACGACGGGTGCGGCGCTCGAAATTCCATTGATCGTCATGCCGCTGAAGCCCAGCGCACCTGTGGTGCCCACAAGCGCGAGGAGCACTAGTGCCATCACCGCCACCGTGAGGCTGAGGGAGCCGAGCGCGCAAAAAATGATCGCGGCGAGGACAGCGAGCTGGACGCTGGCATAGGCGGTCACATCGTCCTGGCTTTCCCGCAGGAACGCCTCGTCGATCACGATGCGCCCGGTTTGCATCAGTTCCGCGCCGGAAACGGTGGCGGCAACTTCGTCCTTGAGCCTTTTGTGGGCTTGCGCCACTTCGCGGGCGGCATCGTTGGCAAGGGCCTCTGGGATGATGACGGCCACCGCCGCAACGCTCCCGTCCACCGTTGCCAGGGTACGTACCGTTTCGCCGCCGCCGGCCGCCAGGGCGCGGATGTTCTCCGCGGCCTGTTCCAGCGCTTCGTCGGTCGCTGAAAGAACCTCTTCCGCGCTGAGACCGGCCTCGGAAAGCGGCGAGCGCACAGCAAAGACTTCCGGGCGCGCCGAAGACGCCTTTTCGAGCCTTGCCATGGCCCGCAGAATATCGGGCGTGAACGCATCGCCGGTCGCCGGGACGAACAGCGTCACCACCTCGCGGGACTGCCCAAAACGAGCCTCGACGAGGTCAAAAGCCTGTCTTTCCGGCCTGTTTTCGTCGAAATAGACCAGGACGTCGGGGTCGTAGCGTACCCGTTCGCCACCCACCACCGCCGCCGCGCCGATGGCAGCCCAAAGGAGGACGATGAGCCATCGCAGACTTTTGATGCGCCGGGCGTAGGCGTCCGCCCACGGTGCGGGCGCGCGGCCCGCTGTCTCCCCCACCGCCGCCATCAGCGTCGACGACTTTGCTGTGGTAGCGGGTATTGCGCGCTCAAAGAGCGACCCCGAGCATCAGCAAGGACGGATGGTCCATGGGGGTTGCGAGCACGCAGCCATCGGTCAAGCCACTGCAGACTTCGCGGGAGTTTTCGCGACGGTTTCGCTGCGCAAAGGCATTGGCCGGCAATCTCGCCATTCGTTCTCGACTTTGCTGGCCTTGGCCCTGCCCAGGTTGCGGTTATAGCGTGGGCGCCACCAACCCGCCGAGGATCTGCGAGATGAACGCGATGTCTGACCCGCCGGTCGGCGTGCGCCGCGACAGGTAGTCGAACACCTTTCCGTCCTTCAGGCCATACTCCGCGATGTCGCGGACTTCGGACTGGTTGTCGAGGTAGACCACCAGGATGCGGCGGTCCTTCACGCTCGGCCGCTGGTAGGCGAAGGCGCGCGTGGACGTTTGCGAGATGTAGTAGAGCGCCTCGCCGTCAGCGAGGCCGGTGGTGGTGGGCGTGCCCAGCGCGAGCAGGACCTGCTCCTTGGAGGAGCCCACGGGCACCTGTTCCAGCTGATCGGGGGTGACCAGTTGGCCGCGGGTGTAGGTCTCGCCCACGTTGCATGCGGCGAGTGTGGCGGCAATCAGCCCCACCGAGAGGAGACGCGCCGTCTCGAAACCGAACCGTGTGCGCCTATCTGACAAGCGTGGAGTTTGAGGTGTCATGCTGCGCTTCTTTACCAAGAAAAAACCCAACCCGGCCGTCGAGAGCCTTTACAATGCCGCTGTGGCCCAGGCTCGCCGCCCCATCTTCTATCAGACCTTTGGCGTGCCTGACACGCTGGAGGGCCGCTTCGACATGGTCATATTTCACATCTGGCCCCTTATAGACACGTTAAGGGATGACAATGGCGGCATCAGCCCGGATGGCCAGGCGCTTTTTGACCACTACGTCCACGATATGGAGCAGAATTTGCGCGCCATCGGGATCAGCGACAGCTCGTTCCCGAAGAAAATGAAGGCGGTCGGCAAAGCGTTCTATGGCCGCTTCAACGCCTATCGCAACGCGGTCGGCGACAATGATGCCCTTGCAACCGCCATCGCCCGCAATGTTTTGGGGGACGAGGGGCTCGCCGGCACACCCTGGGCTCAAGCCCTTGCCGGCTACGGCGCGGCCATGCGCAGCGCGGCAGCGCAGGCACAAAACGTCCTTGATCGCTTCGACTACCCCGACCCGCTGCCGTTCGAACCCGACAACACAGCGGCGGTGGCGTCGTGACGGCGAACCTTTCCCGCCCGGTGGATATTCGCCGGCTTCACAAGGAACAGAACGTGACCGTGGAGGCGACCGAGACCGAGCGGACGGCCATCGCCAAAGCCCTTGAGCTTCTGTCGCTTGAGAGTCTGACCGCTCAACTGTCCGTGACACCCTGGCGTCAGGACGGTGTGCGCGTGTCCGGGACGGTCCATGCCAAGCTTTCCCAGGCGTGCATCGTGACGTTGGAGCCGGTGGAAAACATCATGGACGAGCCCTTTGAGGTGTGCCTCCACCCAGAGGCTTCAGCGGGCTCGGTGGTGGAAATAGACCCCGATGCGCCTGATCCCCCCGACATTTTGGAGGGCGATACGGTGGATGTGGGGGCCATGGTTCTTGAGCACTTTGCCCTTGCCCTTGACCCTTACCCCAGGGCGCCAGGTGTGGAGTTTGAGCCCCCCAAGGATGAGAGCGAAGACGAGCCCTCGCCCTTCGCCGCCCTTGCCGCTCTCAAGAAGACCCTCAACTGAGCGGTTTTGATCCGCGGGCTTTTTTGACTAAGGTCCGCGCCGCCATGCATCTTTGCGTGGTGGAGCGACCGTAGCGAGCGGATCCGATGAGCGCCGACACCATTAAGCTCGCCATAGATGCCATGGGTGGCGATGAAGGGCCAAAAATGGTCCTGCCTGGCCTTGCCGTGGTGCTGACGCGCTGTCCCCAGCTGCGGTTCGACCTTTACGGCGACGAACCCACCTTGACCCAGATGCTTGCCGACATGCCGGCACTGCGCGAGGTTTCGCAGGTTCATCATGCCGGCGTGGCGATCCCCATGGACGCCAAACCCAGCCAGGCCCTGCGCATGGGGCGGCGCGATAGCTCCATGTGGCGCGCCCTCGATGGCCTCAAAAATGGCAACGGCGAAGCAATGGTCTCGGCCGGCAACACCGGCGCATTGATGGCGATGGCGATGTTTTGCCTGCGGCCCATGGCAGGTGTGGAGCGACCCGCGCTCGCGGCCATATGGCCGACGGTTCGCGGAGAATCCATTGTCCTCGACGTGGGGGCGTCCATCGGCGTCGACACCAGGAACCTCGTTACCCATGCCATCCTGGGGGCGGCCATGTCGCGAGCCGTTTTCGGCATCGATCGTCCCACGGTGGGGCTCCTCAATATTGGGGTTGAAGAGGTCAAAGGCCTTGAAGAGGTGCGCGAAGCGGGACAGATTTTGAAGGAGAAGGATCTCTCCTCCATGCGCTATGAAGGCTTCGTGGAGGGTGACGACATTGGCCGCGGGTCGGTCGATGTGGTGGTTACGGAAGGCTTTTCGGGCAACATCGCGCTCAAGACGGCGGAGGGGACGGCGCGGCAGCTCGCAGAATATCTTCGCATGTCCATCGGGCGAACATTGCGTGCTCGGCTCGGCTATTTACTTGCCAAGCCGGCATTTATGCGGCTACGCGACAAGATGGATCCGCGTAAGATCAACGGAGCGGTGTTCCTCGGGCTCAACGGGTTAGCCATCAAGAGCCACGGCGGCACCGACGCGGAAGGTTTCGCGAGCGCCGTAGAGCTCGCCCACGACATGGTGCGCAACGACTTGCAGCACCGGATAGCGGCGGACGTCGCCGCCCTTGAGGAGACGCACGAACTTGCAGACGCGAGTTGATCTCGATCGACGAGACAAGGACCCCTCGCAAGGCACGCAGGGTAGGGCTGACGTAGAGGGTGCGTCCCACGGCGTTAGGCGCGCGCCGTCATCGCGGGTGGCCGGCATCGGCTCTGCGCTCCCCCGGCGCGTTCTCACCAACGACGAACTGGCCAAATCCGTCGATACGTCCGACGAGTGGATCACCGCACGAACCGGCATCAAAGAGCGGCACATTGCCGGCGAGGGCGAGTTTACCTCCCACCTTGCCGAAACCGCCTCCCGCAATGCCCTTGCCGACGCGGGCCTTGAGGCCGGGCAGATCGATCTCATCATCGTTGCCACCGCAACGCCTGACCACACTTTCCCCGCCACCGCCGTAATTTTACAGGATCGGCTTGGCGTTGGTGGGGGTGCTGCCTTCGACGTGGGCGCTGCGTGCTCGGGCTTCGTTTTTGCCCTCGCCACGGCGGACGCCATGATCGCCGCCGGGACGGCCAAGCGGGCCCTCGTTGTGGGCGCTGAAACATTTTCGCGGATCCTTGACTGGAATGACCGGACCACCTGCGTCCTCTTCGGCGACGGTGCGGGAGCGATGATTCTGGAGGCCGCCGACGGTGAAGCGGCGTCGGTGGAAGCGCGCGGGGTTATCGCCCACGCCCTTCGCTCGGACGGAAGCCATCGCGAAAAGCTCTACGTGGACGGCGGACCATCCAGCACGCAGACCACCGGCTTTGTGCGCATGCGCGGCCAGGAAGTGTTTCGCTTCGCCGTTCAGGCGACGGTGGATGTGGTGCTTGAAGTCATGGAAAAGGCTGGCATTTCCGCGTCCGACGTGGACTGGTTCGTGCCCCATCAGGCGAACAAGCGCATCATCGATGCGAGCGCGAAGAAACTGGGCATAGGCCCTGAAAAGGTCGTCCTCACCGTGGCCGAACACGGCAACACGTCCGCCGCGTCCATCCCCCTTGCCCTGGACGTTGCAGCTTCGGACGGGCGTATCAAACCCGGCGATCTCGTACTCTTGGAAGCCTTGGGTGGGGGATTTACCTGGGCCGCCGCACTAATTCGCTGGTGAGCATCCCATAAACGTCGGAAATCGTTGACGTTGGGCCGCGGATTGCCCTACCTTCCCACGACGATAAATTTTTTTGCAAAAGTCGCGCTGGTTCGTATCGCGTGTTCCCCGGCTGCGCTGTCCTAACTGACGGGAAATTGCCACCGATGCCAGGACGCACCATCACGCGCGCTGACCTTGCCAATGCCGTTTATAAGGAGGTCGATATCTCTCGCGCCGAGGCTGCCGACCTAATCGATCAGATCCTTGAAGAAATCGTCTCTGCGTTGGAGCGGGGGGAGCCGGTGCGCATTTCGTCCTTCGGCGCCTTTGAAGTCCGCAGCAAGCGCGAGCGTTTGGGCCGTAATCCCAAGACGGGACAAGAGGTGCCCATCGACGCCCGGCGCGTGGTTACGTTCAAACCAAGCGACGTGTTGAAACGGTATATCAACACCAAGTCGTCATAGTTCGGCCGTCGTCGTGAAAACGAAGGGCCGCAAACATCACCGAGTCCGCGCCTACTGAGAGCTATTCTGCGGCTTCCTCGCGAACCATTGAAGCGAGCGAATTGGCACGCCTCCTTGGCGTTCCCGCCACCGCGCTTGCCTTCCTGGAAGGTCAGTTCAGCGACGTGTGCGCGATCCGCACCCCGTCGGGTCTTGCCTATCGCGGTGAAGATGCGACCTTTCTCGCCGGTCTGGTGGATGCACTCTATGGGGATGGTCTGCCCTTTCGGGAGGTGGCCGCCACAGTCAGCGCCGAGGGGCGCGATGGGCTGATTGCAAGGGGTTCGGCGCGGCTCGGCGATCGTGTGGATGTGGCGCCTGCGCCCGAGCCCGTTGTGGCGATACCGGACGATGCGCTGGTCGCCCGCAAGAACGGCGGCCAAAAACCGTCACCAGCGCCGTCGCTTCCGGATCCCGATGGTGTACTGCGTGAGTTGATGGCGTGTGTGCGCACCCTCGCCGCGGCCAGGGAAGAGCCTTCGTCTTAGGGCACCTCTTCCGATCTTGCAGCCGCGCGCGACGCTCTAACTTATTGTTTTCTAGAACGATTCAGAGCATGTTGTTGTATCGCTGAAACGCGCGCCAGCCACCGATACCGGCGCCGTCAAAGCGGAATGTTGTCGTGCTTCTTCCAGGGGTTTTCCAGCTCCTTGTTGCGTAGGAGCCGCAGGGCCCGGGCAACGCGCCGGCGCGTGGAGCGGGGCATAATGACCTCGTCGATGTAGCCGCGCTCGGCTGCCACGAATGGGTTTGCGAACCTTGCCTCGTACTCCGACACCCGCGCGGCGAGTTTTTCCGGGTCGCCGAGGTCCGCGCGATAGAGAATTTCCGCCGCCCCCTTTGGCCCCATCACCGCAATTTCCGCAGAGGGCCATGCGTAGTTGATGTCGCCGCGCAGGTGCTTTGATGCCATCACATCATAGGCGCCACCGTAGGCCTTGCGGGTAATCACCGTCACCTTCGGCACGGTGGCTTCGGCGTAGGCAAACAAGAGCTTTGCGCCATGCTTGATGAGCCCGCCGTATTCCTGGCTCGTCCCCGGCAAGAACCCCGGGACGTCCACGAAGGTCACCAGCGGGATGGAAAACGCATCGCAAAACCGCACGAAACGGGCCGCTTTTCGCGACGCCGCCACGTCGAGGACGCCGGCGAGCACCATCGGTTGATTGGCCACGAAACCGACCGTCCGGCCCTCGATACGGCCGAACGCCGTCACGATGTTCTTGGCAAAGGCTGCTTGGATTTCAAAAAGCTCGCCTTCGTCGGCGGTGCGCTCGATGAGCTCCGTAATGTCATAGGGCGCGGTGGGACTGTCGGGGATCAGCGTGTCGAGGGCGTTGTCGATGCGATCGGCGGGATCGTTGGTCTCCAGTTCCGGCGCTTCGGCAAGGTTTGAAGCCGGCAAAAGATCGACGAGCCGGCGCACGTCCGTGAGGGCCTCGATGTCGTTGTCGTAGGCGCCGTCGGCGACGCTGGAGCGGCCGGTGTGGACGTCCGCGCCGCCCAGTTCCTCGGCGGTGACCGTCTCGTTGGTGACGGTTTTGACCACTTCCGGGCCGGTGACGAACATGTAGCTCGTCCCGCGCACCATAAAAATGAAGTCGGTCATGGCGGGCGAATAGACGTCACCCCCCGCGCACGGCCCCATGATGACGGAAATCTGCGGAATTACCCCGGAGGCGAGTACGTTGCGTTGAAAAACTTCGCCGTAGCCGCCAAGAGCTGCGACGCCTTCCTGGATGCGCGCGCCGCCGGCATCGAATAGGCCGATGATGGGTGCGCGGTTGCGCAGCGCCATGTCCTGGACCTTCATGATCTTTTCCGCATGGGTCCAGGAGAGCGAACCGCCAAAAACCGTAAAATCCTTGGCGAACACAAAAACCGTGCGGCCGTTAACCGTGCCCCAGCCGGTGACGACGCCATCGCCCGCGACCTTGTTTTCGGCCATGCCGAAGTCGGTGCAGCGGTGCTCGACGAACATATCGAACTCCTCGAAGGAGTCGTCATCGAGCAGGACTTCGAGCCGCTCACGGGCGGTGAGTTTTCCGCGCTTGTGCTGCGCCTCGATGCGCCGTTCGCCACCGCCGAGCCGGGCTTCGTGCCGTTTCGCCTCAAGCTTCTGCAGGATTTCTTTCACGGGTCGTGGGCCTCCTCAGCGCCGTGGCGGGCGGGTTCAGCGATCGGGAAGAATGACAAAATCGTCGAGGTCGGGCGCATCCACAGGGTCGAGACCGACCGCATCGACGCGGGCGTAACTGGGGCCTTTCCGGCAGGCGATAAGCATAGCGTCTATGGCGGAATTCTCGCCGATGAAGACGGCCTCAACGCGCCCGTCGGGAAGGTTGCACACATATCCCTTGAGGCCGCGCCTCTGCGCCTCACGGCGGCACCAGTCGCGATAGCCGACCCCCTGGACGTGACCCTCGATGAGAAAGCGCGTGGCCATCGGCCCGCCTACTCCAGCTCTAGGATCACGGCGTCGACGGCAAGGCTGTCACCCACGGCGACGGCGACGCGTTTCACCTTGCCGGGCTGTTCGGCGCGGATGACGTTTTCCATCTTCATCGCTTCGATGACGGCAAGCTGCTGACCCGCCTCCACCTTGTCGCCCTCGCTGACGGACAGCGACACCACGAGGCCCGGCATCGGGCACAGCACCCGCTTGCCGCCGTCGGCGGTTCTTTTTTCCGGCATCAGCGCCATCAGATCGGCAATGCGGGGGCGGTAGACGTGGAGGCTGCCGCGTGAGCCCAGGTGATTAAATCCGTAGCGGCCGGGTTGTTCCCGCTGCAGACCCATGGTCACGACCGTTTCGTCCGCCTTGAACAAGGCCTCGCGCAGCGAGTGCTTTAACGGATCGTGGTCGTCGTACCGCAGACGCGCAACAAGACCGCACCAGGCAAACTCGTGCGGTCGACCCGGGTGCTCGCCCTGCCAGACCAACAACGCCTCGTCTTCGAACTGGATCTGGAAGCGATCTTCCTCCGACTTCTCAGAGGCACGGCTGATGACAGCGTTGACCCGCTCGCCATCATCAAAAATCACCGAATAGGGTGTCTCGTCGGGCAAGCTGCGCTGGCCGAACTTTTCTCGACGTTCGGCCTCCTCCAACTCGGCAATGGAGGCGATTGCGGCGATGAGATTCCGCTTCGCGCGATCCAGAGGCAGCGACGGGCTGTCCGGGAACTCTTCGGCGATAAAGCCTGTGGACAGACGGCCTTCCTGCCACCTCGGATGGGCCATCAACGCGGCAAGGAACGTGGCGTTGTGCCGTATTCCATCGATATGGATGGTGTCGAGGGCTTCCGACATCCTCTCGGTCGCCTCATCGCGTGTATCGCCGTGGACGACGACCTTGGCGATCATCGGATCGTAAAATCTTGAAATTTCTGATCCCTCGACGACGCCCTTGTCCACGCGCTCGAAGGAACGCCACTCCGATGCCCCCGGCAGACGCAACCGGCGCAGCCGCCCGGTCGACGGCAGGAACCCCCGCTCGGGGTCCTCTGCATAAAGGCGAGCCTCAATTGCCCAGCCCTCGGGTTTTATGTCCTCCTGTCGTAGCGCAAGCTTCTCGCCTGCCGCCACGCGAAGCATCTGCTCCACAAGATCGACACCGGTTACGAATTCCGTAACCGGGTGCTCCACTTGCAGCCGCGTGTTCATCTCCAGAAAGTAGAAGTTGGCATTCTGGTCGGCGACAAACTCGACGGTTCCGGCTGAGTCATAGTCCACAGCCGTTGCCAGCGCGACGGCCTGCGCCCCCATCTTGGCCCGTGTCTCCGGGGTAAGAAGCGGTGACGGTGCCTCTTCGATGACTTTTTGGTTGCGGCGCTGAATGGAGCACTCGCGCTCAAGGAGGTGGATGACGTTGCCGTGCTTGTCGCCGAGCACCTGAATTTCGATGTGCCGCGGCTCGGTGATGAATTTTTCCACAAACACCCGGTCATCGCCGAATGACGTGGCGGCCTCAGAGCGCGCCCGCTCAAACCCCTCACCCACCTCGGCGGCGCTGTGGGCAATGCGCATGCCCTTGCCGCCACCACCGGCAGACGCCTTGATCATCACCGGGTAGCCGATCTCCTCGGCAAGCTTCAGCGCGTCGGCCGCACTTTCCACGGCCCCTTGGCCGCCGGGAACGGTGGACACACCGGCAGCATCGGCCCGGCGCTTTGACTCAATCTTGTCCCCCATCGCTTCGATGGCGGCGGCATTCGGTCCGATGAAGACGATGCCTGCCGCCTCGAGGGCCTGGGGGAATGCGGCCCGTTCGGACAAGAAGCCGTAGCCCGGGTGTACCGCCTCGGCGCCAGTCTTTGCGCAGGCGTCAAGGATGGCGTCGATCGCGAGGTACGATTTGGCGGCCTCAGGTGGGCCGATACGCACAGCCTCGTCGGCCATCTCCGTGTGCGGTGAGCTGCGGTCCGCGTCAGAATAGACGGCGACGGTGGCAATGCCGAGGCGCTTACAGGTCTTGATGATGCGGCAGGCGATTTCCCCCCGGTTTGCAATGAGGATTTTGCCGAACATCGCCCGCCCTTCGCCAACGCCAAACCCGTTTTTAGGGGAGAGGGGTTTTTAAAGTCCAACCCTAAAGACGCACCGCACCCCGCAAGACCAGGCGAAACGGGCTTGGGATGCCCTGACGCTTTATGCGTTTGGCGCCGCCAAAGGATTTCCCAAGCCCGAAGTGCGCTCTAGGGGAGGATGGGGATGTAACGCTCGCCTGAGCGCTGAAGCCAGCAACGCCCTGGATCGGGAAAATGGGTTGGGACGAGCAAGCTGCCGGCCTCGGCCACGGTCTCCAGCAGCGCTTTTCGGGCCTTGCGGGCGGCGTCCCTATCGAAGTCGAAGGCGCAGGCAAGGTCTGGGTCGGCAAGCTGGATGGGGGAGTGGATGACGTCCCCACAAAACACTGCTCCCGGAGCGTTGAGGCACATATGGCCGGGCGAGTGGCCTGGGGTGAGTGTTAGCGAAAAGTCCTTTGCCAGCTCGTAGCCGTCGTCCACCAGATCCATCAGTCCCGCTTCCATCACCGGCAGGACGCTGTCGGCAAAGGCGGTCTTTGCGGTGCCGGATGTGGCTTGCGCAAAATGGTCGTACTCCGTCCGTCCCACCAAGGTGCGCGCGTTGGTGAACGTCGGCACCCACCGCCCATCGTGCAAAACAGTATTCCACCCCACGTGGTCGGCGTGGAGGTGGGTGCAAAAGACGATGTCGATGTCGCTCGGTGCAAGGCCCGCGGCCGCAAGGCCTGCCTGGTAGGTCGCCCCGTCCCGTTGATGCCATTCGGGCCAGCTCGACCGGTCCTTCTCAGCGCCAACGCACGCGTCCACCAGGATATTTCGCCCGCCAGCGCGAATGAGCCATGAGCGGACCTGGAGGATGACTTCGCCTGCCGGTGACAGGCTGCCAAGCATCCCGCAATCATCGATGGTGGCGGGATCAGCCTTTGGAAACAGCTTGTTGAGGGGGGAGGAGAAGGCCAGATCGAATATCGCCGAGACGCTCGCCGCGCCCAGGGAAAAGGTGTTCGTCATGGTGGCTCCTTGCTGCCGACCGGGGGCGGGGGCTTTTTGGTCGTCTTCAGAAATCGGAACGTTAGCCCCTCGCCCATTGTGCGGGGAAATGCGTGCAATCTGCCGGGGGTCTTAGCCGTGGCTCGGCTTCACCGGGCCGACGGACAGTGGCCTACGGGCATAGGCCTAAGGGAAAGATGACGTTGCCACTCTTCGGGATCGTCTTCGGGGCCGGGGCCGGCGCAGCGGATGTGCGCGAACCGGACCGCCGAAGCGCTAAAACTTACGCACGTCCACGAAACGCCCGGCGACGGCAGCGGCGGCTGCCATGGAAGGCGAAACCAGGTGGGTACGGCCGCGAAATCCCTGTCGCCCCTCAAAATTTCGGTTTGAGGTGGACGCACATCGCTCTTCGGGATCCAGGCGGTCCGCGTTCATCCCAAGGCACATGGAACAACCCGGCTCGCGCCACTCAAAACCGGCCTCGCGGAAGATCTGGTCCAGACCTTCCTGTTCCGCCTGGGCTTTCACGAGACCGGAACCGGGCACGATCATCGCGTTGACGCCGTCAGCGACCCGCTGCCCGGCCACCACCTTCGCCACATCGCGCAGGTCTTCGATGCGCCCGTTGGTGCAGGAGCCAATGAACACCTTGTCGATGGAGATGTCGGTGATCGGCGTCCCCGGCCGCAGACCCATATAGTCGAGGGCCCGCTCCATGGCTTTGCGCCGGTCCGGTTGGCTGACATCCTCCGGGCTGGGCACGACGCCATCCACCGCGATCACCGCTTCGGGCGAGGTTCCCCACGTGACAATGGGCGGCAAGCTCGCGGCATCGAGCGAGATCTCTTCGTCGAACACCGCATCCTCGTCGCTGGGAAGGTCACTCCAGTACTCGATGGCGCGCTGCCAGGCGGTGCCGGTGGGCGCTTTGGGCCGGCCTTTGATGTACTCGAAGGTGGTTTCGTCAGGGGCGACCATTCCAGCCCTTGCGCCGGCTTCGATGGACATGTTGCAGACTGTCATGCGCCCTTCCATGGAAAGGGAGCGTATGGCGTCGCCTGCATATTCAATCACATAGCCCGTGCCACCGGCCGTGCCGATGGTGCCGATGATCGATAGGATGATGTCTTTGGCCCCCACCCCGAACGGCGCGACGCCGTCCACAGTGATGCGCATGTTCCGCGATTTTTTCGTGAGCAGCGTCTGGGTGGCAAGGACGTGCTCCACCTCGGAGGTGCCGATGCCTTGGGCAAGGGCCCCAAAAGCGCCATGGGTAGAGGTATGGCTATCGCCGCACACGATGGTCATGCCCGGGAGCGTAAAACCTTGCTCGGGGCCGACGATGTGAACGATCCCCTGCCTGCGGTCGAGTTCGTTATAATATTCGATGCCGAAATCGGCGGCATTCTTGGCGAGCGTTTCCACCTGCAGCGCAGATTGCGGGTCGTCGATGCCGTTAAGCCGGCTGGTGGTGGGGACGTTATGGTCAACCACCGCCAGGGTTCGCCGGGGCGCGTGCACCTTTCGGCCTTTGATCCGAAGACCCTCGAACGCCTGGGGGCTCGTCACCTCGTGCACAAGATGGCGGTCGATATAAAGCAGCGCCGCACCGTCATCGGATATTTCGACGACGTGATCATCCCAGATCTTGTCGTAGAGTGTCCGTCCGGCCATCGCGCCTATACTCCTTCCCGCCGCATTTGCTTTGTCGCTAGGAGTGAAATGCATACACCTTGGTGAATTGACAAGTCATCCAAGGCCATGCGCGTTGCATCCCATGACCTACGCTGATCGGCTTTGCCAGGACTACCTCGCCGCCCTCGAGGCGGCTGACCTTGATGGCATCGTCGCGCTGTTTGCGCCGCACGCCAATGTGATGTCGCCCCTTTACGGGAAAATGCCGGTGCGGGCGTTCTACGCCGCCCTGTTTCGCGTCACTACCGCATCGAAAACGACGCTCCGGCGGGTGTTTTCAAGTGCCGATGGCTCGGTGGCGCTGCAGTTCGTCTACGAGTGGACCATGTCCGACGGCACGGTAGCTACGTTCGACGTCGTGGATGTGTTTGAACTCGACGCGGCAGGGGAGCGGATCGAAGCGCTGACGATCATTTACGATACTGCGCCGCTTCGCGCTGCCCATAGTGCACTGGCCGCTGAAACGCCATCGGCGGGCTGAGCTGGCCGCACCAGGAATCTCCGTTAAACGGAGTTGACGGGCTCCCGTGTCAGGAGTGCGTGGAGATCGGTCTTGCCAGCCGCCCCGCGCAAGTCCTCCGCCATGTTTGGCGTCCGCATGATCCGCGCGATCTTCGCCAACGCTTTCAAATGATCCGCGCCAGCGTCCTCATGGGCCAGCAGCACAAAAATGAGATCGACCGGCTCATCGTCGAGGGCGTCGAAGGGAACCGGCTCGGCGAGGCGGAAAAAAAGTCCCGTGAGCTTATCAAGATTGCCGAGCTTGCCGTGGGGAATGGCAATACCCTTGCCGATGCCGGTGGATCCCAGGCGCTCACGCTGGAGAAGCGTATCGAAGACCGACCGTTCCGACAGCGATGTCAGTTTTGCGGCAGCGCTGCTGATTTCTTGGATGGCCTGCTTTTTGGAGTGGGCTTCAACACTCCCAAAAACCGCGTCGGGCCCGATGAGATGGCCAATGCCCATCGTACTTAAGCCCCCGCAGTGCTGCTTTTGGCGGTTTCGGAAAGGGAGGGGTCGATCCAACCCACATTCCCGTCGCTACGCCGGAAGACGACATTCAAGGTGTTGTTTGCTGCGTTCATAAACATCAGGACGGGGGCGTCTGTGAGATCGAGCTCAAGGACGGCCATGCCAACGGTCAACGTTTTGATTTTGGTGGGGGTTTCGGCAACGATGAGGGGAGCGTAGTTGGCTTCCAGTTCCTCTTCGTCGTCGGGGGTGGCGATGATGAGTTCAGTGGCTGCCGCCGCTTCGAGTGCCGCGGTGCCGGCGCCATGGTGATGGGCTTTGAGCCGGCGCTTATATCGTCGCAGCCGCTTGTCGATCTTGTCGGCCGCCTGCTCGAACGCGCGGATTGCATCCCCGGCCGTCGCAGAGGCGCGCAGGACGATCCCTGTGTCGAGGTGCAGCACACAGTCGCACACGAAGCCCGCGCCGGTCTTCGACATGGTCACCTGGCCAGAATGGTTGCCGTCGAAATATTTGTCGACGGAGTCGGACACGCGTTCTTCGATGCGCTGGCGCAGGGCGTTGCCGATGTCCATGTTTTTCGCGGCGATGGTGAGGGCCATGGGGCGCTGCCTTCTCACAAAATCTTCACAAACCCTAATCCGCCTTGAGGAAAGACGGAAGCCGCTTCCCGGGACGGGGGCTTCTGCGGTCGGCTTGCGGCAAGCTTCGCCGCTGCGGCTGGGGATTGGGGACGCCGCAGCCGCGCCGTCGGGCGTTTTGGGGGAGGGGTTGGTGAAGGATCATGGAAACTCGCTGGCGTGCTCCGACACCGGAGCGGCGCGGTTGATCTGCCGGTCCGTGGGGCGTGGACGGCGCTAGGGGCGCGGCTGGCGGCGGTTCTTAGGAGGGGCGGTGGCCCCTGTCAACGCGCGGCAAAAACAGCGCTCGCCTCGTGCTGGCGGGCCATGCGCCGACGCTCCACCGAGGAGGGGATGTTCATGGCTTCGCGGTACTTCGCGACCGTTCGCCGCGCAATCACGATCCCCGACGTTTTGAGGGAGCGCACAATTTCATCGTCGGAGCGAACGCTGGTGGCGGTCTCGCTCTCCACCAATTGGCGGATTTTGGCGCGCACTGAATCGGCAGAAACGCTGCCATCTGCCGAATCGATGGCCACCGCAAAGAACGCGCGGAACGGGTAGACCCCTCGCGGCGACGACAGCGCCTTGTTGGAGACCACCCGGCTCACGGTGGATTCGTGCATGGCAATATCGTCAGCAATCTCGCGCAGTGTCAGCGGGTTGACGTGCCGCGCCGTCCCCTCGAAGAACGCCCGCTGGCGGGTCACGATGGCGCTCGCCACCTTCACGATGGTGCGCGCACGCTGGTCGAGGCTGCGGGTCAACCAGTGCGCCGATCTTAGGCAATTGTTGGCGAAACTGAGGGCCTGGGAGTTGCCCGTTGCCGCTATCTCCGCGTGATAGTCGGCGTCCACCAGCACCCGCGGCAGGCGCGAAGTATCAAGGGTGACGATAAAACCGCCGCCCGCCCGGGGCCGCACGATCACATCGGGCTCCATGGCCCTTAGCGGCGTAGCGTCGAAGGTCCGGCCGGGCCGCGGGTCAAGGGTGCGTAGCTCGCAAATGAGAGCAAGGACATCGTCCTGGCTGGCTTCACAGGCGTCCGCCAGACGGCGCAGATCCCGCTTTGCGACGAAGTGAAGGTGATCGAGCACCTTTTCGGCGAGCGGCGTGAGTTTGCCGCGCTCCTTGAGCTGAAGCGCCAAACACTCGGTGAGCGAACGCGCAAAAAGCCCCGCCGGCTGGATGGTTTGTAGCTTCTCAAGGACCGCTTCGACGGCGCTGCGCGACACAGCCAGATGAGTGATGGCCGTCTCCACGGCGTCCTCTGCAAGGCGGCCGTCATCGTCCAGCGAGTGGATGAGGTACCTCGCCATCTGCCGGTCGCCGATAGAAAGCGCCAGGTTCGCCGCCTCATGCTCGCAGTGTTCCGCGAGGGAAAGCGGCGCCTTGACGGATGCCAACGGATCGCCACGCCCGACATCGCCCATGCTTTCCCGCTTCACGCTGACGCGGCCGTCCGATCGCGGTGCGAGGGTGAGCAGCGGATTTTGGTCAACCTCCTCGCGGACGGCCGCCTCAAGCTCCAGATTCGACATTTGCAGGAGTTTTATCGCCTGCATCAGTTGGGGGGTCATCGCCAGCGTTTGACGCTGTGATTGTACTAGTCTCAACTGGAGGTTCACAGAATATCCGCTTTTTGGCCCGATAGTTGCATGCGCTATACATTGATCACCCACCGGCTGGAGTCAAAGGCGGAAATTGTCTCCCAGATAAAGCCGACGCACATCGGCGTTTGAGACGATCTCGTCCGGCGTGCCCTCGGTGAGCACCGACCCCGCGGCGATGATTGTGGCCCGATCGATGAGGCCGAGGGTTTCGCGCACATTGTGGTCGGTGATGAGGACGCCAATGCCGCGCTGGGTAAGGTGGCGCACAAGCGTCTGGATTTCCGCCACCGCAATCGGATCGACGCCGGCAAACGGCTCGTCAAGGAGCATGAAGTCCGGCCGCGAGGCGAGGGCTCGGGCGATTTCCACACGCCGGCGTTCGCCGCCGGAAAGGGAGGTGGCGGGCGCATCGGCAAGGGCGCTGAGGCCGAATTCAGCCAAAAGATCGTCAAGCTGGGCCTTGCGCTCCGCCCGCGACGGCTCGGTGAGTTCCAGGATCGCCATGACGTTTTGCGCCACCGAAAGGCCCCGAAAAATAGAAGCTTCCTGGGGAAGATACCCGATCCCCAACCTGGCGCGGCGGTACATGGGCAGCGCGGTGACGTCGAAACCGTCAAGGGTGATCGTCCCTGCGTCGGGTTTGATCAAGCCGGTGATCATATAAAAAACGGTGGTTTTCCCGGCGCCATTGGGGCCCAGCAAGCCCACCGTCTCACCCTGCCGCAGGTGCAGCGAAACGTTGCTCACCACGGCGCGGCGCCCATAGGTCTTGGCGAGCGCGCGCACCACGAGACCGGCATCGCCGTCGCTGGTGTCCTTTTCGTCCGCTATCGCTTTGACCGTCTGGTCCATCAATCGTGCCGATCCTTTCACTGCGCCGGCCTGGTTACGCCAAATCCGTTGCTTTGTGGTGCACGATAATTCCCGCTGGTTAGCGCCGTTGGGCCCCCTGACGCAAACTTAGACGCCGATGCTGCGGATCGGGAGGACGATTGACGCCAGGCGCTGTGGCTTCTCTAACGATCCATCCAGCCCAGCACTCACCGACCAGCCATTGCCATGACCCCGCCGCCCAACCCAGATCGACCCCAATTTTTCGCGCGCCGTGACGGAACGAAAGCGCCGTTGCCCTTCAGTTCCGAAGAGTACGAGCGGCGCCTTGGGGGCCTTCGCGCCATCCTTTCGCGCCACGGTCTTGACGCCGCACTTCTCACCTCGATGCACAATATCGCTTACCACACGGGTTTCCTCTATTGCAGCTTTGGCAGGCCATTCGCCGCAATCGTTACCCAGAACGAGTGCATCACCGTGACACCCAGCATCGACGGCAGTCAGCCATGGCGCCGCAGCGTGGGGGACAATCTCATCTATACGGATTGGGAGCGCGGCAATTTCTGGCGCGCGGTGAAGCACGTACTGGGCAACGCGCGGCGCATTGGCATTGAATCGGATCATCTGACGCTGAGCGCGGAACGGGATATGAAAGCCGCGCTGGAAAGCCTTCAGGCCATTGATATTGCGGGCGAAACCATGGCCCTGCGGATGGTAAAATCGCCAGAGGAAATCGCCCTCATCAAAGAAGGGGCGCGCATTGCCGACCTCGGTGGCGCTGCGATCCGCGAGGCCGTGCGGGTGGGTGCCCGTGAGGTGGATGTGGCCATGGCCGGTCGCGACGCCATGGAGCGCGAAATCGCGCGAAGCTTTCCCGATAGCGAGCTGCGCGACACGTGGGTGTGGTTCCAGTCCGGTCTCAACACCGACGGCGCCCATAACCCCTTGACCGCCCGAGAACTTCGCGCCGGCGACCTCTTGAGCCTCAATGCCTTCGCAATGATCAGCGGCTATTACATCGCCCTGGAGCGCACGATGCACCTGGGCGAACCTGACGGAGAAACGTTGCGCCTGTGGGAAGCCTTGGTGCGCGCCCATGAGTTAGGGATTTCCGCCATCAAGCCAGGCCGCAGCTGCGCAGCGGTTTGTGACACGGTGAATGCCTTCCTGAGGGAGGAAAACCTCCTCCAGTATCGCTCCTTCGGCTACGGCCACTCCTTTGGTGTTCTCTCCCACTACTATGGGCGAGAGGCGGGGCTTGAGCTGCGCGAGGACATTGAAACGGTGCTTGAGCCAGGAATGGTGGTGTCCATGGAGCCCATGTTCTGGATCCCGGAGGGCGAAGCTGGCGCGGGCGGCTACCGCGAGCACGACATTTTGGTGCTCACCGAGGACGGTGCTGAGAACATCACCGGGTTTCCCTACGGCCCGCAACACAACGTCATCGGCATTTGACAGTGCGCTCGGGCGGCGCATTTTGAGGCGAGGGCCGCAGAGCTGCCACGACGCCCTCAATGCTTGTTCGGATGGTTGGGAATTTTATGGCTGACGCGCAAAGCGGGGAGGCGGAAACGGCGGACGGTGAAGCCGATGCCAAGCCCGTGGGAACCAAGGATCAGCCCGCTGGGTTCTTAAAATTCGCCCTAGAGGTGGGACCGCTCGCGGTGTTCTTCCTGGTGAACTCCCAGGCCGAGCGCTTTGGCCTTAGCACCCTTGGCCCTCTTCGTAGCGTCGCCCCCGATCAGGTGGCGATCATGGCGGCGACCGCAGCCTTCATGGTGGCGATCGTAATATCCCTGACGGTCTCGCTGGCGGTCTATCGCAAAGTTCCCGTGATGCCGCTGGTGTCGGGGGTGATCGTGTTGGTGTTCGGCGGCCTGACCCTCTACCTGCAGGACGAGCTTTTCATCAAGCTGAAGCCGACAATCGTAAATCTATTGTTCTCCGGAATTCTGCTTGGCGGCTTATTTATCTTCAAAAAGCCTCTCCTCGGCATAGTGTTCGATAGCGTGATACAGTTGGATGAAGCTGGCTGGCGCAAACTCACCTTGCGGTGGGGATTATTCTTTTTGTTTCTGGCCGTTCTCAACGAGGTGATCTGGCGAAATTTCTCGACGGATTTCTGGGTCGCGTTCAAGGTCTTCGGCGCCTTCCCCATCACCATGGCGTTTTTCATCAGCCAGGTGCCACTGATGATGCGTCACGCCCAGGAGGACGGAGCGTCCAAGTCCCCCTAGGGTTTGTTTTGTGACGTTTCGGTGACAAACCCCGGCTCTCCATGCGCACAGAAACGACGTTTCCTCGGCTCGCCGCCGCGGTTATGGCCGCATCATCGTGGTCGGTCGTGAAAGGCGCGTAGAGATCAGGACGGCAGGTGTGATCTTTGGGCGAGCCTTTGGCTAACGAGACCCAACACAGGCCCGGCGAACCGCCAACTGCCGGGCATCATCTGCCAGTCTCACTGCCGCATATCTAAAATCATATCGAAATTTCATAATATTGCAGCTGAAATTAAAATAAGAAAAATAGCTTTCGGCGTGCTTTGCGTGGTTTCTCGTTGGCGCTTGGACGCAAGCAGCCGCCTTCCTGTCCATGGGCATCGAGCCGAGGCTGCAATAATGCGCGACCAAGGAGTAGGTGATTAAGCATCATAGTGCCGTCCTTTGTTATCTTGTGTTTTGCGTCGGCGAAGGAAACGTCTGGTCTTGCTGCCAAATCCCCGTTACGTATTTCCGCAATCAGTGCGCCTTGCCGCTTCAATATATGCACCAAGTGCGCATTGTAAAGGGGCAAAGCGCAATAAGTGCGTCTATTGAGGGCGAAGGGCGTTCATGACACCGGAGCAATTCCGAGCCTGGCGCAAAGCGAACGGGTGGAAGCAGAAGGATCTCGCCGACCGGCTCGGTCTCAAGCGGCGCATGATTCAGTACTACGAAGGCGGCAAGCGGGCCGGCAAAGACGTTGAAATCCCCAAAACGGTCCGCCTTGCATGCTATGCCATCGCCTGCGGTGTGGAAGAGTTTGACGGTCGCACGGTCCAATGGACCATGCCCTCGGACGTGGAGCGCGACCCCTCTCCCGACGAAGAGGATGACGATTGAGCCGGCTGTTGTCGGCCGGGTAGTGACGGCGTTGTCCATGGGGGCGGGGCTGGGGCCGGGGGGCGGCGCCGGCTACCAGATCTCGGTTGGCGATCCATTGATCTGCCGCGGTTTTAGTCCATCTGCGAACTGAGCGTCTCGCCGCGCGGTAGCGGCCGCACTCGCCCAAGGCCGAATTTGCTCGTCCAACGCTTGGCGAGGTGGCAGTCGACCCTTTATAGCCTCCCGGTCCCTCCCGCAGCGCCTGTGTCCCATGCCCAAACGCACCGATATATCGACGATCCTCATCATTGGCGCCGGCCCCATCGTCATCGGGCAAGCCTGCGAATTCGACTATTCCGGCACCCAGGCCGTGAAAGCGTTGAAGGAGGAGGGCTACCGGGTCGTCCTGGTGAACTCCAATCCGGCGACGATCATGACCGATCCGGAGCTGGCCGATGCCACCTACATTGAGCCCATCGCCCCGGGCATCGTGGAAAAAATCATCGAAAAGGAGCGCCCTGACGCGCTGCTTCCCACCATGGGCGGGCAAACGGCGCTCAACACGGCGCTCAATCTCCAGGCGAGCGGCGTTCTGAAGCGATTTGGTGTGGAGATGATCGGCGCCGATGCCAACGCCATCGAAACCGCGGAGGACCGGGAAAAGTTCAAGAAGGCGATGACGGAGATCGGGCTGGAGTCGCCGCGCTCGCAGATTGCCCACAACCTTCCCGACGCCTTCCGTGCCCTTGATGTGATCGGCTTGCCGGCGATCATTCGGCCGTCCTTCACGCTAGGTGGGCAGGGGGGCGGGATTGCCTATAACCGCGAAGAGTTTTTGGACATCGTGGAGCGGGGTCTTGATGCCTCGCCCACCACCGAAGTCCTCATCGAAGAGTCGGTTCTCGGGTGGAAAGAGTTCGAGATGGAGGTGGTGCGCGACCGCGCCGACAACGCCATCATCATCTGCTCCATCGAAAACGTGGACCCGATGGGTGTGCATACGGGCGATTCCATCACTGTCGCCCCGGCGCTGACCCTCACCGACAAAGAATATCAACGCATGCGTTCCGCCTCCATTGCGGTGCTGCGCAAGATTGGCGTGGAGACCGGCGGCTCCAACGTTCAGTTCGCCATCAACCCGGAAAACGGGCGCATGGTGGTGATTGAGATGAACCCGCGCGTGTCCCGCTCCTCGGCGCTGGCGTCCAAAGCAACGGGCTTTCCCATTGCGCGGGTGGCGGCAAAGCTCGCGGTGGGCTTCACCCTCGACGAGCTCGACAACGACATCACCACGGGCGCAACACCGGCGTCCTTCGAGCCCACCATCGACTACGTGGTCACGAAAATCCCCCGCTTTACCTTCGAAAAATTCCCGGGCGCAGTGACCACCCTCACCACCTCCATGCGCTCTGTTGGCGAGGTCATGGCCATCGGCCGCACCTTCCAGGAATCGGTGCAGAAGGCGCTGCGCGGCCTCGAAACCGGGCTCACCGGGTTCGACGAGATCGAGATCGATGGGCTCGGCCAGGGCGAGGACAGCCAGGCAATCCGCTCGGCCATCGGCGTTCCCCGCGCCGACCGCATCCTCAAGGTGGCCGAAGCCATGCGCCGCGGCTTCACCGTCGATGCCATTTACGACGCCAGCCGCATCGACAAGTGGTTCTTGGAAGAAATTGCCGGGATTGTCGCCCTGGAGGAGCGGGTGCGCGACCACGGCTTGCCCCAGGACGCCTGGAATTTGCGGCAACTCAAGGCCGCCGGCTTTTCTGACCAGCGCCTGGCGAACCTTTCGGGCCAATCTGTGGAGGAGTTGCGCGAACTTCGCGACCGTCTCGACGTCCGCCCGGTCTTCAAGCGGATCGACACCTGCGCGGCGGAATTCGCCGCGCCCACGGCCTACATGTACTCCACCTACGAAGCCGCATTCGATGGTCCGCCGGTCAACGAAGCCTCCCCGTCCACGCGCAACAAGGTGGTTATCCTGGGTGGTGGCCCCAACCGGATCGGCCAGGGGATCGAGTTCGACTATTGTTGCTGCCACGCCGCCTACGCCCTTGCCGAAGCGGGCGTTGAGACGGTGATGGTCAACTGCAACCCTGAAACGGTCTCCACCGACTTTGACACCTCCGACCGTCTCTATTTCGAGCCGCTCAGCCTGGAGGACGTCCTAGAAGTATTGCGGGTGGAAAAATCCGCCGGCCGCCTCATGGGTGTTATCGTCCAGTTCGGGGGGCAGACGCCGCTGGGGCTTGCCGAAGGACTGGTGGCCGCCGGGCATACGATCTTGGGCACCAGCGTTGATGCCATCGACCTCGCCGAGGATCGTGACCGGTTCCAAAAACTGCTGACCAAGCTTGGATTGCGCCAGCCCAACAACGGCATTGCCTATTCGGTGGAGCAGGCCCGCGACGTCGCTTCGGAAGTCGGTTTGCCGCTGGTGGTGCGCCCATCCTACGTGTTGGGCGGCCGCGCCATGGAGGTGATCCGCGACGAGGATCAACTGGACCGCTACCTGTTCGGCTCGCTGGCCGGCATGATCCCGCCCCACATCCGCGCAAAATACCCCAACGACAAGACCGGGCGGATCAACATGCTGCTCGGGAAAAACCCGCTCCTCTTCGACAGCTACCTGGAAAACGCCGTCGAGGTGGATGTGGACGCCCTTTCCGACGGCGAGGACGTCTTCATTTGCGGTGTCATGGAGCACATTGAGGAAGCGGGCATTCACTCCGGCGACTCCGCATGTTCGCTGCCACCGCGCACCCTTCCTGAGGGCATCGTGGAGCAAATGCGCAAACAGGCCTCGGCCCTGGCGCTCGCCCTTGGGGTCGTGGGCCTCATGAACGTCCAATTCGCCGTGAAGGGCGAAGCCATCTACATCCTGGAGGTGAACCCCAGGGCTTCGCGCACGGTACCATTCGTTGCAAAGACCATAGGCGTGCCGGTGGCGAAGATTGCCGCGCGGGTGATGGCCGGCGAACGCCTTTCTTCCTTTGCCCTCAGCCACACCACCCTTGGCCATATAGCGGTGAAGGAAGCCGTGTTCCCGTTTGTGCGTTTTCCTGAGATCGACACCGTTCTTGGCCCGGAAATGAAGTCCACCGGCGAGGTGATGGGGATCGACCGCACGTTTGCGTCCGCGTTTGCAAAATCCCAACTGGGCGCTGGAAACGGGCTTCCCGAGGAAGGTGCCGTCTTCATTTCCGTGCGCGATGCTGACAAGTCCGCCATCCGCACGGCCGCCGCAAACCTGGTGGAGCGCGGCTTTTCGCTCCTCGCTACTTCAGGCACCCAGCGCTTTTTTGAAAGCCACGGGATCCCGTGCGGACGGGTGAACAAGGTGTCGGAAGGCCGGCCCCACGTGGTGGACGTTCTGAAAAACGGTGAAATCCAACTTGTCCTCAATACGGCTGAGGGGCCCCAGGCGATCGAGGACTCCAGCCACATGCGCCGAGCCGCCCTCTTCCACAAGATTCCCTACTACACTACTCTTGCGGGCGCGTTGGCCGCCGTTGAGGGGATTGCTCTCCAGGGTGCCGGAGATCTTGAGGTCCGTCCCCTCCAGTCCTACGTGAGCGCCCCTGTGCGCTGAACCACCAAGTGCTTGCAATCCGCGCAATAATTGGTGGACAGTGCATAGGTTCGCGGCAGTGCGGCGTGTTTAGAAAGTCTAAGAGATGGAAAAGATCCCGATGACAGCGGACGGCTATGCTTCGCTCGAGCGCGAGCTAAAGCATCGCACATCCGAGGAACGACCTCAGATTATTGCTGCGATCTCCGAAGCGCGTGCGCACGGGGACCTTTCGGAGAACGCCGAATACCACGCCGCGAAAGAAGCGCAGAGTCACAACGAGGGCCGAATCCAAGAGCTGGAGGATATGCTCTCGCGGGCGGAAGTGATCGATCTGACCAAGTTGTCGGGCGATACGGTGAAGTTCGGTGCCCATGTGACCTTGGTGGACGAAGACACCGAAGAAGAAAAAAAGTACCAGATCGTTGGCGACGTGGAAGCTGATGTGAAGGCGGGGCGCATTTCCATCTCCTCGCCCATTGCCCGGGCGCTCATCGGAAAGGGCGTGGGCGACCAGGTGGAGGTGGCAGCGCCAGGTGGCGCGCGAGCTTATGAGATTACCGCGTTGCAGTGGAGCTAGCTGCAGGAGAACACTTTGCTCGCCGTATACTGCCAGTTGCGCGCACTGCTCCGATTTGCGCCTGCCTCCTATCCGCGCTCTGTGCCCCTTTAAAGGTTAGCCACGCCCAGCCCGACGTTGAGTAACTTTTCGCCCGCGCTGCGTGATGAGGAGACCGGAAGGCCATGGCAGCCGTAACCCTGGGACGGGGCGCGCGACGACCAGGGTTTGGGACAAATGGGGCGAACGCTTCGGCCGATGGTGAGATCGTTGCTGCATCCGCTAGGGACGCCGACCAGCACCAAGTCTCAGTGGAGTTTTCCGCCGATCACGAGGTCGTTCGCCACCCGTCGTTGATCCCTTGTTGAAAATTCTGCTCCCACAAAGGCGCAATCTTCGGATGGGTCGCGACGTGCCGGGCAATTGCGGTGCACTTGGGTAGATCCGCGTGCGTTCCATGCCATTCGTAAAGCATTGCCAAGTATATATCACAGCAAGATAGTCTATCGCTCAGTGTGAAACTGTGGTGTTCGGTCTCCGCTTGAATGGTGCGGAAGGCGGCGTGAACCCGCTCTTTTGCCTTAAGGGCAAGCGCACGCTCCAATTCGGCCCGACGGTCGCCGGACTCCCCTTGCGGCGGGCGGCTGGCCGCTTTGGGCTCTTGCGGGAGCGGCGCGATATAGCGTTCCGGGTAGGCTTGGCGCAATATCCCCTCGTAAACGTTCACCGAAAGGAACACGAGCCAGCGCAAAGACGAGGCTTCGTCGTCCATGAAGAGGTGCGGGCCTTGCCGGCAGCCAACCTCCACGCGTTCCAAATAGGCTAGGATCGCAGCAACCTCCGTCATCTTGGTGCCATCGCCCATCTCCAAAACCGGGAGTTGCCCCCAGCGGTTGAGATGAGCGACGGCGGACCCCAGGGGGCCGGAAGGTCGGGACGTGATGAGCCTGGTCTCGAAAGGGGCGCCGGCGAGCGTGAGCGCTGCTTCCACCGCAAACCCGCCGGAACCGAGACGGTTGTGCAGCACGTATCCCATGGGCTCTCGTTTCCCCCGTCCAGCGACCGCTTTAAAGACCTAGTTCGCCCGAGGACCCATGGCTGCTAGGGCCGGGCGCCGGTATCCGACGCCGGCGGGGCGTCAATGGCCGGCGGAACGCCGTGCTCGGCTTCGAGCCGTGCGCGCAGGGCGAGGAGGTCCTGCCACGTCTTCCTCTTCTCGCTGGGCGTGCGCAGGAGATAGGCCGGGTGATACATGGCAATCGCGTCGCACATGTGGGTACCCGCGCCCCAGCCCGGATAGCGCGTCCAGCGTCCCCGCTGGCGCATGATGCCGACGTTCGTCGCAAGGAGCGTCTTCGATGCGGGGCCTCCCAGCGGCACAAGGATTTTTGGGGCCACCAGGTCAATTTCGCGCCGCACGAAGACTTCGCAGGTGGCGATCTCCATCGTGCTGGGTGTGCGGTTGCCCGGCGGGCGCCAGGGGATGACGTTGGAAATGTAGACATCCTCGCGGCTGAAGCCGATGGCGGCGAGCATTCGCTCCAGGAGCCGCCCGGATCGGCCGACGAAAGGTCGCCCTGCCTCGTCCTCGTCGCGCCCCGGCGCCTCGCCCACGAACATGATCGGCGCCCCCCCAGGACCTTCGCCGGGGCAGGTGTTCTTCGCGGTTGTTTTCAGGGCGCAGCCATCGAACGCAAGGAGCGCTGCGTGCAGGGCCTTGAGCGTTGTGGCGGTGCGGGCCGCATCCCGCGCGTCTGCGATTTCAGGCGCGTCGTCGTCCCCATGGAGGGGTGGGGACGGATCGCCAGCAGGCTCGGGGGCGAGATCGTAAAAATCCTTGGTGGGGTGCACCGATTCCTTCGCCGCCGGTGCCGGAGGGCGTTCCTCAAACCGGTTGATGGGCGCTTCTGCCACAACTGCCGTCACGCCGCAGTCTGCGAAGAATCGTCTGATCGCCTCGCGGGCAGTATCTTGGCGTGACATATGACCCTAGGTGTGAAGCGTTCGCCCGCCTAATTATAGCGTGGCGGCCGGTGTGTTGACGAGGAGATTGATGGACGAGAGTAGAGCGTTGGAAATCGAGCGCGAGCGGATGGACTATGACGTTGTGGTTGTTGGTGCAGGGCCATCGGGCCTTGCAACGGCGATCCGCGTCAAGCAACTCGCCGAAGAGCGGGGCAAGGAAACCTCCGTGGTGGTGGTCGAAAAGGGTTCTGAGGTGGGAGCGCACATTTTGTCCGGCGCTGTCATCGATCCGTTGGGCCTAGACACTTTGATCCCGAATTGGCGCGAACGGGACGATTTCCCCCTCAAAACCAGTGTTTCGCGGGACAAGTTTTTGTTCCTGGGGCCGGCGGGCGTCATCACGCTCCCGAACATTATGATGCCCCGCCTGATGAACAATCATGGCAACATCGTCGGCTCGCTGTCGGACCTTTGTAAGTGGCTGGCTGCGGAGGCAGAAGGGCTGGGCGTTGAAATCTATCCGGGATTTCCGGCGGCTGATCTTATGCGCGGCGAAGATGGCGCGGTGACGGGCATCGTTACCGGCGATTTTGGGATCGGCGCGGATGGCGAGCCCAGCGACGCATTCACCCCGGGGATGGAACTGGGGGGCAAATACGTTGTGCTCGCTGAGGGCGTTCGCGGCTCGCTGTCCAAGCGGGTGATTGGCGAATTCGGCCTGTCGCAGGACCGAGAGCCGCAAAAGTACGGCATTGGCCTCAAGGAGCTTTGGCGGGTCACGCCAGAAAACTTTCAGCCGGGTCTGGTCCAGCACACCATGGGATGGCCCCTCGGCATGAAAACCGGGGGCGGCTCCTTCCTCTACCACTATGGCGATCACATCATGGCGGTGGGGTTCGTGGTCCATCTCAACTACCGGAACCCGCACCTCGATCCCTTCATGGAGTTCCAGCGTTTCAAAACCCATCCTGCCGTCGCGCCCATGTTTGAGGGGGCGAAAAGAGAGGCTTACGGGGCGCGGGCGATTTCCGAGGGTGGCTATCAGTCGGTGCCAAAACTCGCATTTCCGGGCGGATGCCTGGTGGGATGCGCCGCCGGCTTCGTAAACGTGCCGCGCATCAAGGGCAATCACAACGCAATGCTGTCAGGCGTGCTTGCCGCAGAGGCCATCGACCAGGCGCTTATGGAAGGCCGGTCCGGCGATATTCTGGAAAACTACGAAGACGGCTGGCGGCAGTCCGCCATTGGCCGCGACCTTTACCCGGTCCGAAATGCCAAACCCCTATGGTCGCGCTTCGGCACACTGTTTGGGATGGCGGCGGCCGGCCTCGACATGTGGTCCCACCAGCTCATCGGCCGTTCATTGTTCGGCACGCTGAAGCACCACAAGGCCGACTACGCCACCCTGGCGCCGGCGGAAAAAACCAAGCCCATCGACTACCCAAAACCCGACGGCGTGCTGATGTTCGATCGACCGTCCTCAGTCTACCTCTCGAACACCAACCACGAAGAGGGCCAGCCCGTTCATCTCAAGGTGGGGGACGCAGCGCTCCAGCTAAAATCGGAATTTTCGGTGTATGATGGTCCGTCCGGCCACTACTGCCCCGCCGGCGTCTACGAGTGGGCGACGGACGGGGAGCAACCGCGTTTTGTGATCAACTCGCAAAACTGCGTTCACTGCAAGACGTGCGATATCAAGGATCCGAACCAGAACATCACCTGGGTGCCGCCCGAGGGGGGTGGCGGTCCCAACTACGCGGGCATGTGACCCCTTCAATCACCGCGCGTCTTTAAGGAGATCCCATGGCTCAAGGCACTACGCCGCTCTTTCACAACGGCCCGGGCGTCCGCCGCATCAAAATCGGCGTGCGCAAATTCATGTGCATGGGCGCGCCGCCCCCCTTCGACCATCCGCACGAATTTTTGGACATGGGGGGCGATACGGAGGCGATTTGCCCCTACTGCTCGACAGTCTACGAGTATGTGCCAACCATGAGGGCCGACGAAGCCGACCCGCCCGAGTGTGTCGCGACCCAGGAAATGGCCCACGGCGCCACCGCTTGAGCCCGAAACCTAGGGGACGGCTGAGCGACTGCGGGCGAACAAAGCCGGCGCCATGATCCTGGTGGTGGGTGCAGGGATTGCGGGCCTCTCTTGCGCCCTCGCCCTGGAACCCTTTGGCGATGTTCTTGTGGTTGAGCGCCGCTCAGCGGTCGCCGCCAATGCCGGTGCGGGCATTCAGCTTTCCCCCAATGCTGTCAAAGCGTTGACCGCCATCGGCGCAAGGGACGCCGTGGACGCGGTGGCGCAGCGTCCCAAACACCTCACCATAAAGAGCGCCGGCCGCCGCCGTGCCACGGTGCAAGTGCCCTATGCCTCGATGGAGGCGCAGTTTGGCGCACCGTATCTGACGGTGTCCCGCGCAGCGCTCCACCGGGCGCTACTGGGCGAAGTGGCCCGGCGCCCGCGCATCGCGCTGCGCTTTGACACTGTGGTCCAGCACCTTCGCGGCGAGGGCGCGGGCTGGCGTGCGGACGGCGTTGACGAGGCCGCAGATTTTGCCGTGGCGGCAGACGGCGTTGGTTCGGCAGTGCGCGGTGCGCTTCTCGGGGACGCACCCCAAGAGAGTTCCCACGTGGCTTGGCGCGGAACGATGCCTCGCAGCACCACCGCCGGTACGGAGCTGATGCTGGCGTCCGGTTGCCATCTGGTGCGCTACGCCCTTCCGGACGCTCGCGACAACCTCGTCTTCATCGCACGGCGCCAGCTGCAGCATCCTGCGGACCTTCGCCAGCACCCCATGGGAGGGTATCTCGAAGGCTGTCTTTCATGGACCCCGTGGCCCATCCAAACGCGGCGTCATCGCTTCGGTGCGGGCAGCCTCGCGCTGGTGGGGGATGCCAGTCACGCCATGCCGCCGTTCCTTGCCCAGGGCGGGGCGATGGCGCTGGAGGATGCCGCTGTGCTGGGCGCTGCGGTGGCAGAACATGGCCGGACGCCGGACGCAAGTTCCTTCTACGCGAGCGTGCGTGCCCCGCGGACCCGGCGTCTGGCGACCCAAACCACGCGCCAGGGCACCATCTACCACCTACCGATGCCCGCATCATGGGCGCGCGATGCCGTCATGGCGCGGCTCGGCCCCGAAGGCATCTTCCGCCGTGTGTCCTGGATCTATCGCTGGGATCCGCCGCCCAGGAAAGCGTAGCCCCAGAACCTTTCTTCAGCGCCACCGGGCGTGGATGCACCGCGGCCAATCCACGAGCAAACCATGCGGCGGCGATCCAGTTGATTCACATTTAAAAGTGTCTAGTCTGACTGACACTCGTCCTGATTGACGCTTTTCAGGAACTTTGGGGGGCGGTCCGTTGCGAACCATGCTTGACCGGGTGAACAGCCCAAAAGACCTACGTGCCTTCTCGGAAAATGAGCTTCGCGTCCTTGCTGACGAGTTGCGCGACGAGCTCATCGAGGTGGTCTCCACCACCGGCGGGCATCTGGGCGCTGGCCTTGGGGTGGTGGAGCTGACGACGGCCCTTCACTACGTCTTCAACACGCCCCGCGACGTGCTCATTTGGGACGTCGGCCACCAGTGCTACCCGCACAAGATCCTCACCGGGCGGCGGGAGCAGATGAAGACGCTGCGCCAGGGCGGCGGCATTTCCGGCTTCACCAAGCGCAGCGAGAGCCAGTACGATCCGTTTGGCGCAGCGCATTCGTCCACGTCCATTTCGGCCGGCCTCGGCTTTGCCACCGCCCGCGATCTTCTGGGTAGCGATGGCGAAGTCATTGCGGTGATCGGCGACGGCGCCATGAGTGCGGGTATGGCCTATGAAGCCATGAATAACGCTGGCGCCCGTGATGCCCGTCTCATCGTCATCTTGAACGACAACGACATGTCCATTGCGCCGCCGGTGGGTGCGATGTCGGCCTATCTGGCGCGCCTTGCCTCGGGTGAGCCCTACACCACCTTGCGCGACGCCATGAAGGGACTGGTGCGCCATCTACCCCGCTTTGTGGAACGCGGCGCAGCCCGGGCGGAGGAATTCGCCAAGGGTATGGCCATGGGTGGCACGCTGTTTGAGGAAATGGGCTTTTACTACGTGGGCCCCATCGACGGCCACAACCTCGATCATCTGCTGCCGGTCTTGCGCAATGTGCGTGACAGCTCCAACAAACCCGTGCTCGTCCACGTGGTGACGACCAAGGGCAAAGGTTATCCGCCGGCGGAAAACTCTGCCGACAAGTATCACGGTGTCTCTAAGTTCGATGTCATCACTGGAAAACAGTCCAAGGGGGTATCGAACGCGCCGAGCTATACCAAAGTATTCGGCAACGCCTTGGTGGCTGAAGCCCGCAAGGACGATCGGGTGGTGGGCATCACGGCTGCCATGCCCTCAGGAACGGGCATCGACATCTTCGAAAAGTCGTTTCCGGACCGGACTTTCGATGTGGGGATCGCCGAGCAACACGCCGTCACCTTTGCGGCAGGTCTTGCGGCGGGCGGTATGAAACCGTTCTGCGCCATCTACTCCACCTTCCTGCAGCGCGCCTATGATCAGATTGTCCACGATGTCTCGATCCAAAATCTGCCGGTGCGCTTTGCCATCGACCGCGCCGGCTATGTGGGCGCGGACGGCTCCACCCACGCCGGCTCCTTCGATATCGCGTACTTGACCTGCTTGCCCGGCATGGTGGCCATGGCCGCGGGTGACGAAGCCGATCTGATCCACATGGTGGCAACGGCGACGGCCTACGACGATGGCCCCATCGCGTTCCGTTACCCCCGGGGCGAGGGCGTCGGGATGGACCTTCCGGAAACGGGCGTGCCCCTGGAAATCGGCCGAGGCCGCATCGTGCGGGAAGGCAATGCCATTGCAATACTTTCGTTGGGGAGCAGGCTCACCGCAGCCCTTGACGCCGCCGAAGCGCTGGGCGCGCGCGGGCTTTCCACCACCGTTGCGGACGCGCGTTTCGCAAAGCCCATCGACACCGACCTGGTATTGCGTCTGGCGCGCGAGCACGAGGTGCTGATCACTGTCGAGGAAGGTGCAGACGGCGGCTTCGGCAGCCATGTGCTCACGCTCCTTGCCCGCCACGGTGCCCTTGATCGTGGTCTGAAGGTTCGGCCCATGACCATGCCCGACCGTTACTTCGAGCAAGATAAACCCGAGCGGATGGTCTGCGCTGCCAGTCTTGATGCAGATGGGATCGTCAAAGTGGCGGTGGACGCCCTCGGCCTGCCGGCAGAACTTGCTCACCGCGCATAGAGGAGGCACCCCGGCCGGTTTTACTTTCGCACGATCCGTGTTGCCGTAAGACACCGCTCGGGTGTGCGCTCAAGGGGCCATGCGTTCCGGCTGCACCGCCTGGGGAAGCGGCACAGAGTTGATCAGTTTTTTCGTGTAGGCGTGGCTGGGCTCGCAGAATATTTGTTCTGTGGGGCCTTCTTCCACAATGCGCCCGAGATACATCACGGCAACGCGCTCGCAGACGTAACGAACGACTGCGAGGTTGTGGGAAATAAACAGATAGGTCAGAGATAGATCTCTCTGCAGTTGGCGCAAGAAATCCAGAATTTGCGCTTGCACCGAGACGTCCAGCGCAGATGTCGGCTCATCGAGCACTAGAAGCCTAGGCTCCAGCGCCAATGCCCGGGCGATGCAGACCCGTTGCTTCTGACCGCCCGATAGCTCGTGGGGGTAGCGGTAGAGGAATTGCGCCGGCAGGCCGACGATGTCCATGAGATCTCCCACCCTGCCGCGCAGCCCAGCGCCCGACAAACCGGTGTGGATCTTCAGTGGTTCGGCAACGCTGGCGGCAATGGTCATGCGCGGGTTGAGCGCCGAATGGGGATCTTGAAAAACGATCTGGGCCTTGCGCCGCAACTGGGTCTGCCGCCCGCGCGGAAGGTGGGTTACGTCCTCCCCATCGATCAAAATCCGGCCCGATGTGGCGTCCAACAACCGTAAAGACGTTTTGCCGACGGTGGTCTTGCCCGATCCACTCTCGCCCACCAACCCCAGCGAGCCGCCCGCTGGGACCGACAGCGATACGTCGTCCACAGCGCGCACCACTTTATTTGTGCCGCGCACGGGAAAATGGACAGAGAGGTTCTCAAGCGTGAGCATCGGTCGATGCGTGTGCGTAAAGGTGACACGAAACCTTTTGACCGTGCGCCAACTCATTGACCGGTGGGCGCGTCCGGCAGGCTGCCATCGCTTCGCGGCAGCGGGTGCGAAAGCGGCAACCCGATGGTGGGCTCAAAAGGTTAGGCAGCGTTCCGGGAATACTGGAAAGGGCGCACGGCGGACGCGCCGGATGGGGCACAGCGGCAAGAAGCCCGCGCGTATAGGGATGGGCGGGATTGTCGAAGAGTTCCGCCGTGGGCGCGTCCTCCACCACCTGGCCCGCGTACATGACGATAACCCGATCGCAAAGGCTCGCCACGACACCAAGATCGTGACTGATCATCATGATGGAAAGGTCCAGATCGTCTTTGAGTTCGCGTATGAGATCGAGGATCTGCGCTTGGATCGTCACATCGAGGGCGGTTGTCGGTTCGTCGGCGATGAGGAGTTTTGGGCGCCCCGACAGCGCCATTGCGATGAGCACGCGCTGGCGCATGCCGCCTGACAGTTGGAAGGGATAGGCCGAAAGCTGGCGCTCGGGGTCCGGCAGGTGAACCTTGTCCAAAAGTTCGAGGGCTCGCTCGCGGGCCGCTCGCTTGGACAGGCGTTCCCTCGATGGTTTGAGCCGCTCGTGGGCCATGATTACATCGATCAACTGCCTTCCGATGGAAAAGACCGGGTTCAGGTAAGTCATCGGATCTTGGAAAATCATCGCTATATCAATGCCGCGAAGGCGTCTCATGCGATTCTCGCTGGCCCTCAAAAGATCTTCGCCGCCGAACATCATTTCGCCGGAGATCACACGACCCGGCGGCATCGGAACCAGCCGCAATACACTTTTGGCGGTGACGGACTTTCCGCATCCGGTCTCGCCGACGATGCCGAGGGACTCCCCAGGTGCCAAGTCGAACGATACGCCGTCGATGGCCTGGTAAACCCCATCGAAAGTGTCGAAGTGGAGCACGAAATCGCGCACCGAGAGGAGCGGTTCAGACGGACTCATTCGCGATGCTTCGGATCGAGAGTATCGCGCAGGCCGTCACCGAGGAGATTGAAGCCCAATACAGTGATGAAGATGGCAGCGCCGGGAAAGAACGTATACCACCACCAGTCCGGCAAGTAGAACCGCGCAACGGAAATCATCGCACCCCACTCGGGGTAGGGCGGCTGTGCGCCAAGGCCGAGAAAGCCAAGGCTCGCGGCGCCCAGGATCGCCATTCCCATGTCCATGGACGCTTTGACGATGATGGGTGAGGTGCAGTTCGGCAAGATGTGCACGAAGACGATCCGCATCGGTGACGCACCCAAGGACCGCGCCGCCTCCACATAGACCTCGTTGCGCAAGGATAGGGTCTTGGCCTGCACGAGGCGGACATAGCCGGGCCACCACACCAGTGTCAGCGCGAGCATGGCATTGAGAATGCCCGGACCAAGCGCCCCCACAATGGCAATGGCAAGAATAAGCCCCGGGATCGAAAGAAAAACGTCTGTGACGCGCATGATGGCTTCTTGCAGCCACCGTCCCGCATACCCGGCGATGATACCAAGGGGCACGCCGATGAGCATCGCAAGGCCTGTGACGGTGCAGGCGATCATGAGCGTCGTGCGCGCGCCCACCACCACACGGGTAAAGATATCGTTCCCCACCTCGTCGGTTCCGAACCAGTGGTCGGCGCTGGGTGGTTCAAGCTTGCGGTCGATGTTGACGCTGCCGGTGGCGTCCTCCGGATAGGGCACGATGGACGGGCCTATGACGCAGGTGACGAGAAACACAATCACCAGCAAGAGCCCGATCATCGCCGACGTGTTGCGACCGAAGGTGTGGGCGTAGAGCCGAAGGAGCCGGATCGTCGCCGCGTGGCGCTCCAGAAAGCCAGGCTCGTCGCGGTCGATGCGGGGGTCGGTGATCTCGGCCATGCCGTCCCTCAAACCTGTTGTCGCACGCGCGGATCAAGCACGCCGTAGACGAGGTCAATGAGAAGGTTGGTCATCATGAAAAAGAAGCCGAGCACGATGGTGGAGCCGATGATGGGCGCAAAGTCGGAGCTGATGGCGGCGTCCACGGCGTAAAGGCCGATCCCCGGCCAGTCGAACACCGATTCCACCAGAACGGTGCCGCCGAGCATCCAGCCAAAGCGAAGGCCGATCATCGCAAGGGTCGGCAGCATGGCATTGCGCAGCGCATAAACGCCGACAATGCGAAACCGCGACAGACCCTGCGCCCGCGCGTTGACGATATAGTCCTGACGCAAGGTTTCCAGCATCTCGGCGCGATTGACACGGATGATGGATGCAAGGGCTGGGAAGCAAAGCGCCACCGCAGGCAAGATGATGTGGTGGAGGGCCTCGAAGAAAACGTGGAACTGACCGCGAAGAAGACTGTCCACCAAGTATAGCCCGGTGATCGGCTCTGGCGGCAGCGTCATGAGGTTGAGCCGGCCACCCAGGGGGAAAAGGTCCCACTCGGTGGCGAAGATGAGCTGGCACATGATGCCAAGCCAGAACATGGGGATCGCAACGCCCGAGACACTCAAGATGCGCGCAGCGTGATCGAACCACGTGTTCTGGTAGACCGCCGTGAGAACGCCGATGGGAACACCGATCACGATGGCGATCAGGATCGAGAACGTGACCAGCTCGAAGGTGGCCGGGAAGAAGGTGACGATGTCGTTCCAAACCGGCCGGGTGGTGTGGATGGAATTCCCCCAGTCGCCGCTCAGCATATCGCCGAGGTAACGCACAAACTGGATGTGGATCGGTTGATCGAGGCCATAGGCGACGCGAAGGCGTTCCACCATTTCGGCAGTGGCGTCGGGACCTGCAGCAAGCTTTGCAGGATCGCCCGGCGCCACGTGGGAGATGGTGAAGGTGATCGCGAGCAGACCCACCAGCATCAACGCCACCAGCGAAAGACGCTTGATGAGAAAGAGGATCACGCCACCTGTCCCGGTTCAGATCGGAAAGGAAAGCGGCGGCACTGATGGATGGGCGCCACCGCCGTGTTGCGCTAGGGACTACTGGCCGATGTGCAGCCCATACATGTCGATCTCCGACGTCATACGAACGGGCGTATACTCAAAACCCTGCACGTAATCGCGATAGGCAACGAGACGCTCGCGCATCATGCCGAACATTTCCGGCTGAAGCTCGACGATCTTTTCTTGGATTTGCGCATAGATCGGCTCGCGCTCGTCCCAATCGATCGCCGCCCGTGCTTCCTCGATCATCGCGTTGAGGTCCGGATCGTCCAGGTAGTGGCTTCCGTAGTATTGGCCGTGGGAGATGGGGTGGTACTGGATCGCCACCGCATCGGGGTCGTTCGAGATGGGGGTTGTGAAGATGCAGATCATCTGCGGCGCTGTTTCTTCACTTCCCATGCGCTCCACCATGTTCGCCCAGGTGAGAGGCACCATTTTCACGTCGATCCCCAGGTCTTTTAAGCTATCGATCAAGACGAGACCCATCTGCCGCTGTGCTTCAAAACCCTGGACGTAGACGAACTCCAGCTCAAAACCGCCGTCGGGATGGCTCGACTGGGCAAGGAACTCCTTGGCTTTGGCAAGATCCTGGCGGGGTATGCCGTCGACCTCCACGTGGCCGCGAATGTTATCGGTGAACGGGCTCGTCTGGAGTTGCGCCCGGCCGTTAAAGATTTTTACGAGCGCGTCGTAGTCGAAGGCGTGGGCGATGGCCTTGCGGATATTCACGTCATCGGTGAATTCGGCCTGGGTGTTGAATTTGATGCCGAATGACGTCAGCGCCGGCTCGGTGGAGGTTTCGACGCCGCGGGTGCGGCTTGCCACCTGGAACTCGTCAGGGCTGAGGTCGAGCACGATGTCGAACTCACCCTTTTGGAGACCAGCGCGCTGGACGGAACCTTCCCGCACGACCTTATAGATGATGCCGGAAAGGTCGCCTTCATGACCCTTCCAGTAGTCATCGTACCGCTCGAGCTCGTAAAGGTTGTTGGGCTCCACCCGGGCGATCTTGTACGGGCCGCCGCCGGCTGAATTGTCCACCAGGTAGGCCTGGCCGTAGTCGCCATCCACCTCGTTCGCCATCACTTCAGCGGGGTTCAAGACGTACCACCACGGCAAGAACGACAGGAACGGGCTGAACGGGCGCTCCAGCGTCATCTCGACAGTGTGGTCGTCCACCACCTTGATGTTTTCGGGCTTTAGCACCGGAGCCAGTGACCAGGACGGACCTTGGCCAAGCTTCAGCGTGCGCTCGAAGGACCAGCGTACGGCCTCCGCGGTCACTGGGTCGCCGTTGTGGAACTTGGCGTCCTTGGCAAGGTTGAAGGTGTAGGTAAGCCCGTCATCGCTCACCGAATAGCTCTCGGCGAGCCAGGGCTTTGCCTCCGGCGGTGTGCCCTCGTACTTGAACAGCGCGTCGTACATGGCCTGGAAGAAGGTGCGCCGAGAGGCATCGTATTTTAGGCTCGGGTCCATGTTGGGGACCGCCTGTCGGCCTGCCACCACCAGAAAGACGTCGTCGCCTCGCCGTTCAAAGGCCTCCGCGGCAACAACCGTTCCGGCAACGAACGCCGCTGCAACCAAAATTCCCTTCAACAGTGTTCTCATGGGTTGTTTTGCTCCCCCGTTGATCCCGTTCCGCGTGACCGGGTCACCCGGCCCCGTGAGTACCAGCGATGGGGCTTTGCAAGTGACGGGCCGGGTTCGGCGCGCAGTCCTGCGCGGAACTTTCGGAATTAGACGACGATCAAGCCGGCGATGGCAAGTTTGCGGCGCTTGCACGGTGCGCGATCGGCCGTCCGCGTCCTAGGTGCGGGCGTACAAAAGCCGGGTATCGGAGGCGATGACGGCCTCTTCGTTGGCGGCAATGACAAGGATGGGCGGGGCGAACTGCGGGGAGACGCGGGGGGCATTTTTTTCGTTGGCGCTTACGTCAAAGCGCAAACCCAAGAACGCCAAACGCTCAAGGATGGCCCCGCGGACGAACGAAGCGTGCTCGCCGACGCCCCCCGTGAAGACGAGACCATCAAGACCACCGATCTCTGCGGCCATGGCGCCCACCTCACGCACCACGCGATGGACATAGACCTCCACCGCAAGGCGCGCTTCCGGGGAAGGAGACGCCAACAGGACGCGCATGTCGTTGGAGAGGCCCGATAAGCCCAAAAGCCCACTTTGCTTGAAGAGGACATTGCGCAATGCGTCCACGTCCATCCCCATCTCTTCCACCATAAAGAGGACCGCACCAGGGTCGGTGAGGCCGGGCCGCTCCCCCATCACGAGCCCGTCGAGGGGGGTAAAGCCCATGGTGGTGGCGCGGCTTTGGCCATCCACCATTCCGCAAAGGCTCGCGCCGTTTCCCAGATGCGCCACCACAAACCGTCCCGCCGCCTGCCCGCCGAGGGTTTCTTTGAGTTTTTGGGCGATCCATCGGTAGGAGAGGCCGTGGAAGCCGTAGCGCCGAACGCCGGCGTCGCGGACAGTTCGGGGAAGAGCGAGCGTACGCGCCTTCTCCGGGATGGTGGTGTGGAAGGCGGTGTCGAAGCAGGCCACCTGCATCACATCCGGCCAAAGCACTGTGACGGCGCGGATGGCGGCGAGCCCATGGGGTTGGTGGGTGCGGGCAAGGGGGATGAGTTTTTCAAGGGTCGCCAGCACCGCGGCATCGATGGTGACCGAGCTGGAAAACGTGGCGCCGCCGTGGACGATCCTGTGACCGACGGCGGCGATGGCCAGGCTCGACGCCTCGGCGAGAACCGGCAGTAGAGCGCTGAGCGCACCCTCGTGGGTGTCCCCGGCGCGACCCTGGAGCGGGACGTTGCGCCGCGCGCCGGCGCTATCGGTGACGCTCGCCGATGCCGCGTCCGAGCCGATGCGCTCCACCATGGCCGACAGCAACGGCGCTTCGCCGTCCGTGCCGAACACGGCAAGTTTTATGCTGGACGAGCCGGCATTGACCACGAGGACGGCGCGATC
The DNA here is from genome assembly GCA_039189655.1 of Pseudomonadota bacterium. Classification (GTDB taxonomy): domain Bacteria; phylum Pseudomonadota; class Alphaproteobacteria; order Rhizobiales; family Amorphaceae; genus Acuticoccus. The sequence continues at coordinate 48,105 of JBCCYN010000009.1, forward strand.
GCTCTCCATCACGATGGGCGCCGTCCTGGAGCTTGAAGGCATGAGTCGTGCGGCGGATGCCGGTTCGGAGCCCCCACGACCCTACCGACCGCTCGCCTAGGCCAGGGCCTGGGGACGCATGTCCGCCGGGTCGATCCCAGCCACTTCCACCGGGCGTTTCATGGCATCGCGGCGGAAGGGCTCACCCAGTTCCTGGTTGAGGACGCATTCGATGAAGGTGGTGATGCTGCCCTCCATCTGCTCCTTGACGGCTGTGCTGAGCGCGTCGGTGAGACCATCCATGGTGTCGACCTTGATGCCCTTCAGGCCGCAACCATCGGCAATCTTTGCATACTCGACGCCGAGGTTGAGCTCGGTCCCCACGAAGTTGTCGTGGAACCAAAGGGTGGTGTTCCGCTTTTCGGCGCCCCACTGATAGTTGCGGAAGATCACGAAGGTGATGGGCGGCCACTCGCCGCGGCCGCACGCCGTCATCTCATTCATAGAAATCCCGAACGCACCGTCTCCGGCAAAGCCCACGCACGGCACATCAGGCCGGCCGATCTTGGCGCCCAGGATCGACGGAAGACCGTAGCCGCAAGGACCGAAGAGGCCAGGCGACAGATATTTTCGTCCCTCCTCAAAGGTCGGGTAGGCATTGCCCAGGGCACAATTGTTGCCGATGTCGGTGGAGATGATGGCATTGCGCGGCAGCGCGCTCTGGATGGCCCGCCAGGCCATGCGCGGGCTCATGCGGCCCGGCTCCTTGCGCCGCGCGCGGTCGTTCCAGTTGGTGCCGGGGTCGTCCTCCTCATGGTCCATGGAGGTCAGCTCCTGGGCCCAGCGTGACTTGTGTTGCGCGACGATGTCTCGTCGTTCCTGTCCGCCGCCGGCATCGGGGGAGAGGCTCGCCAGGATTTCTTCGGCCACCAGACGCGCGTCACCCTGGATGGGGACCGCCACGGGCTTGGTCAGGCCGATGCGGTCCGCGTTGATGTCCACCTGGATGATCTTTGCGTCCTTGGGCCAATACTCCATCTGGTAGGCCGGCAAGGAAGAGAACGGGTTGAGACGCGTGCCCAGGGCAAGCACCACATCGGCCCGCTTGATCATCTCCATAGCAGCTTTCGACCCGTTGTAGCCGAGCGGGCCGCAGCTGAGCGGATGGTTCCCCGGAAACGCATCGTTGTGCTGGTAGTTGCAGCAAACCGGTGCGGCGAGCCGGTCGGCAAGGGCAACGGTTGCCGGGATCGCCCCGGACAGGACCACGCCCGCGCCATTGAGGATCACCGGAAAACTCGCCTCCGAAAGGAGTTTTGCGGCCTCGGCGATGCTGCCCGCCCCACCGCGCGGCGCTTCGATGCGGATGGGCTGGGGGAGATCGATGTCGATCACCTGGGTCCAAAAATCCCGGGGGACGTTGATCTGTGCCGGGGCCGAGCCACGCCGGGCCTTTTCAATGACCCGATTGAGCACCTCAGCGATGCGGCCCGGATCACGCACCTCCTCCTGGTAGCAAACGCAGTCCGCAAAAAGACGCATCTGCTCCATTTCCTGGAAGCCGCCCTGACCGATGGTCTTGTTCGCCGCCTGCGGGGTCACGAGGAGGAGGGGGGTGTGGTTCCAGTAAGCGGTCTTGATGGGTGTCACGAAATTGGTGATGCCGGGACCGTTCTGGGCGATGGCCATGGACATCTTTCCGCTGGCGCGGGTGTAGCCATCGGCAATCATTCCGGCATTACACTCATGCGCGCAGTCCCAGAAGCGGATACCAGCTTTGGGGAAGAGGTCCGAAATGGGCATCATCGCCGAGCCGATGATGCCGAAGGCATCCTCAATCCCGTGCATTTGCAGCACTTTGACGAATGCTTCCTCGGTGCTCATCTTCATGACGACATCCTCTTCACAATTGGCAGATATGGCGTTGGCTAAAGGGCGCCTGGGGCGGTGCGGCGGTCCTCGACAATCATGTCGCTGGCTTTCTCGCCGATCATGATGGCGGGGGCATTGGTGTTGCCTGAAACGATCTCAGGCATGATCGAGCAGTCGGCCACTCGAAGGCCCCCCACGCCGCGCACCCGCAAGCGGGGGTCAACCACTGCATCCTCATCCACACCCATCCGGCAGGTTCCGGTGGGGTGGTAAATAGTAGCTGCGGTGTTGCGCAGCCATTCCAAAATATCCTCGTCGCTGACCACAGACGCGCCGGGGCGGAATTCTTCGGTGATCTTGCCGGCGAGCGGCTCATGCTTGGTGATGTCGCGCGCCATCTTTACCCCTGCGACGAGCCGTCGACAGTCGGCCTCCGTGGCTAGGGAGTTGGGAAGGATCGCCGGCGGGAGACGATGGTCGGCGCCCTTTAGGCGGATTTCGCCCCGGCTCTCGGGCCGTAAATTGCAGACGGATGTGGTGAAGGCGGAAAACGGGTGAACGCCGTCGCCGGCAGTGTCCGCTGACCAGGGCTGAATGTGAAACTGTATATCTGGAGTTGCCACATCAGAAGAAGTTTTCAGAAATGCCGTCGCAACACTAGCAGCCATCGCCAACGGTCCTTGACGAGAAATCAGATACTTGAGTGCAATTCGGGCTTGATCCAAAACGCCACGCGCCTCATTATTCATCGTCGGCTCTGAACACTTGAAAAAGAGCCGGGCCTGAAGATGATCTTGCAGGTTTTTGCCCACGGCCAACTTATCGACAATGACGTCGAGGCCGTGGGTTTTTAATTGCTCCGCCTCGCCGACACCCGACAACATCATCAGCTGCGGCGTACCGATGGTCCCGGCACACAAGATGATCTCCGCCGCCGCATTCACGGTGAACTCGTCGTTGCTCCCGTTTGTGAAGCGCAGCCCCACCGCCTGCCGTCCGTCAAACAAAAGACCTGTGGTATGGGCTCCGGTCTCGATGCGAAGGTTGGGACGGGACCGTACCGGATTAAGATAGCCGACGGCGGTGGAACACCGGCGGTTGTCGCGCATGGTGGTTTGGAAGTACCCGACACCCTCTTGCCGGGCACCGTTATAGTCCGGGTTGAAGGGGTGCCCGGCCGCCTGAGCCGCTTCCAGCCAGGCTTCGCAGATGGCCCACTTGGGCTGCTTGTGAGAAACGCTCAGCGGCCCGCCTGCACCGTGAAACTCATCCTCGCCAAGATCGTAGTCCTCAGCGCGTTTGAAGAGGGGCAGCAGATCGTCCCAGCCCCAGCCTTCATTGCCCATCTGGCGCCACCGGTCATAGTCTTCCGGTTGCCCGCGCACATAAAGCAACCCGTTCAGCGAGGACGAGCCACCCAAAACCTTGCCGCGCGGCCAACGCACCGAACGCCCGTTGAGACCCGGATCGTTGTCCGTCGTGTAGCACCAGTCGACGCTGGGGTTGTGCATCGTCTTGAAATAGCCAAGGGGGATGTGGATCCACGGGTTCCAGTCGCGCGAACCTACCTCCAACAGCAAGACGCGCACGGAAGGGTCCGCGCTGAGCCGGTTCGCAAGGACGCAGCCCGCAGAGCCCGCGCCGACGATCACATAGTCGGCTTCCAGCACGTTCAGCATCATGCGAGGCCTAAGCTCCCCTGTTTCCGGTCCGTCATTCCCATAATGAGACCGTGAGTTTCAAAAATCGCAGCGCCAGTCAATGGCCTCCGGCGCCAAGGCGCGCCATCAAAGGCTGTGCCCGGGACAGAGCCAGAACACCACAGCGCAACGCTGTTTTATGCCATTCGTGCCGAGCCGAATATCATGGAATGGACGCGGGTGTGGTGGATCTAAAATTCGTCCCATTTCGCCGCCCGGCCCATCGAGCAAAATCTGATCCGAGCACCCCGCCGGATTGATATTTCTTCTGGTGTTTCCATCCAATCGGCGTGTTCCCAGTGGGCGGTAAAGGGTCATGAGGCTCGATCTTCGTGCATCAGACATCCCATGATTTAGCGCGTTCCAAAAACCTCTTGGGACGGTCGGTTCCTTGGCGCCTAACGATCGTCTAAACCGTTCGTTGAAGTGGATCGCATCCCAAACTGGCGAAGAGATCGGCCGGATGGCGAGCGCTTAGGACAGGTACGCGGATCGAGGCGGGGGCATCAATGGCCGAAGAAGACGCAGGTGGTGGCAATGCTCCCACCAATTTGCGCACCTTTCTTGTGCTGGAAGAGGTGGCGCGGGCCGGGGTGCCGGTAACACCCACCGAGGTGAATGCCAGCCTTGGACTGCCAAAACCCACGATCCATCGCCTGTTTGCAACGCTGGAGGCGGAAGGACTGCTTCAGCGCGAAATTGACGGTCGGTCCTATACGCCCGGCCGGCGCCTGAGCCGGCTTGCCATGAACATCCAATCTTCTTTGAGCGAGCGCACCCCGCGCATTGCGGTGCTAAAAGCCCTTGCCGAGGAGATCGGAGAAACGTGCAACATCGCACTGCCCGATCGTGACGCGATGATCTATCTCGATCGCGTCGAAACCAAGTGGCCCCTGCGCATTCAGCTGCCGGTGGGAACCCATGTGCCGTTTCACTGCACCGCAAGCGGAAAAATGTACCTTTCCTCGCTTAGCGACACTCAGCTTGACCGCTACCTCAACGCTGCGGACCTTGCGCCCTATACGCCCATGACGATCACCGATCGCGGACGTCTTCGTGACGTACTCATGCAGATCCGCGAACGCGGTTATTCCCAGGATGACCATGAATTCATGGAGGGCATGATCGCTATCGCCCGACCCATCCTTGGCGAGGACGGTCGGCTTGCCTCCACCGTGTCATTCCACGCGCCCTCAATCCGCCTTTCCCTTGCCGATGCACACAAGCACCTTGATCGGCTCGGCAAAGCGGCCCTTGAGTTGTCGCAACTGGTGCGCGGCTAGGGGGCCTCCGGCCGCGGTGGACCGAAAGTCGACGAGATTGGCGCTGCGAAGACCAAAGCGTCCAGCGCCAATCTCGTTCAGCCAGAAAAAGAGCGCTATCGGCGGCGGCGTCGCACCCTTCGGCATGTGGCATCAGCTCCCTCCAGGTTTGCGATGTGGCGCAACGCTGGCGTCAAGCGGCGGCTTCCCAGCCGGTGGTGATGCCGTGGGCGTGCAGCCCATCGATCAGCCTTTTGCGCTTCGTTTCGTCCCGCGAGTTCGGCAGCGCCGGATCGCTCTGCTTCGATCGACGATCCACGTCTGACCCGCCCAGCTGAGAACGGTTCTTTCTGCGCATCTTCAGCGCGAACCAGTGAAAACCTTTGAGAACTGCATTTCTACTTGGCATTTATTTGCTCTTAAGTCTGATGAAATAATGTTTGCGCCCTCAGGTGGACAGTTTTTTACTACAATACGCGATAAGGGAACGGATCTCGCATCTTAATGTCTGTAGCATCGCGTATATGTGTTGAATTATATACATTCAGTAGGCAATAATATTGAATGAATTACCGATTTTATATTTATTATTTCAAATATTTCTACAGCCAGTCAAATTTGCTCAATCGAAAATCACGAATTCTGACTAAATCTCCACAACTGCGGCGATAACATTGCTACGTGCAGATTTAAGCCAATCGACACCGTGGGTGGCCGATTAAGATACTTCAGATATCGTGGCGGTTCGGCTTTGTTTTGAGATGATGCTCAGATTATTTTCATGTCATCATCAACGGTCCACCGCGCCCGCCCGACGAGGTGGACCATTTGGGCGCGATGATGATCGGCAGAACCGAAGCCGTTGGTTAGAAGGTCGCCCGCGTGGCAAGGCCCCGCTCCTCGGCTTCGCGGGCCGCAACGGCGGCAACGGCGAGGTCCTGTAGGCCAACACCCGTCCCGTCGAAGAGGGTGATCTCGTCTGCGCTCGTGCGGCCTTGGTGATCGCCGTTGATCACCTTGCCGATGGGCGTAATGTCCGCAGCGTTGACCGCACCGGCGCCAACAGCGTGCTGGGTCTCGCCAATGGCGATGGATTGGGCCACCTCGTCGGTGAATAACGTCGCTGCAGCCACCAGCGCCGGGTCCACTTCCTGCTTGCCCTTGGTGTCTGTGCCCATGGTGGCGATGTGAGTGCCGGGCTTCACCCAGCCTTTCATCAAAAGTGGCTCGAAGGCGGAGGTGATGGTGATGATCACGTCGGCCTGCGCGCCCACCTCCTCAGCGGACACCGCCTCGAAGGGCAAGCCGCACTCCTTGGCCACCGCACCCAGTTTCGGCAGCATTTCCGGATGCGGGTTCCAGGCAACCACCCGCTCGAACGGTCGCTTATCAAGGGCTGCCCGCAGCTGAAACGCCGACTGATGGCCAGCGCCGATCATGCCGAGCACCTTCGCATCGGGCCGCGACAGGTGGGCAATGGAAACCGACGACGACGCCGCCGTTCGAACGGCGGTCAAGTAGTTGCCCCCCACAAGCGCTGCAAGCCGCCCCGTGTCCGGGTCGAACAGCATCACGGTGGACTGGTGGTTGGTGAGCCCTTTTTCGGCGTTTCCGGGCCAGTATCCGCCCGACTTCACCCCCAAAACGAGGCCCGAACGATCAAAGCCTGACTTGAAGCCATAGAGCGCGTCGGCGTGGCCAATGGCCTCCCTGACCACCGGGAAGTTCGTGGCTTCGTCGCGGGCCATGGCGGCGAACACGGCTTCCACCGCCTCGAAGGCCTTTGCGCGGTCCACCACCTGCGGGCAGACCTCTTCGGGAACGATGAGAATGCCGCCGCCGAGGACGCCATGGGGAGCTTTGGTCTGCATCAGTTTCGCCGCCTCATTTTCGCGATCGCGATATGCGCCCGTGCGGCTTCTCAGTAGGCTTTGCCGCGGGCCGACACGGGCCAAACCGTCTCAACCTTGCCGCCGCGCACCCCCACATAAAAGTCGTGCACGTTGCAGGTGGGATCGCAGTGTCCCGGCACGAGGCGGAGCTTCTCGTTGATCTTCAAAACACCGCCCTCGTCGGCAATGACGCCATGCTCGTCGGAGCATTTTACGTATTTGACGTCGCTCCGCCCGAAGACGAACGGCAGACCCGAATCCACTGACTGGGCCTTTAGTCCAGCGTCGCAGATGGCTTTATCGGCTTTGGCGTGGCTCATGACGCTGGTGAGGATGAAGAGTGCGTTCTCCCACTCGCCCTCGTCGATCCTGTTGCCGTCCTTGTCGAGGATGCGGCCATAGTCGGCATCCATGAAGGCATAGGAGCCGCACTGAAGTTCGTTGTAGACGCCGGAATTGCCTTCAAAATAGTAGGAGCCCGTGCCGCCGCCGCCCACGAGATCGCAGTCGAGCCCCACTGCCTTCAGACCTTCCACGGCATCGCGGACCATGGCGATCGCAATATCGATTTTCCCTTTGCGATCGTCGTAGCTGTCGAGGTGCTGCATGGCGCCCTGGTAGGCCTGAA